>NZ_CP062500.1:2736928-3041031 GCF_014879975.1 Vibrio bathopelagicus
ACTGGAACCATGGGAATACCTTACTGGCCACCAGCAAGCGTTTTACCAATGGCTTGTTGCCAATGCATCTCAATATGGGTTCTTCTTTCCTTACAGCCAAGATCTTGGTGGTGTGGCGATAGAACCTTGGCATATTAGCCACCGTAAAGTTTCACAGTTGTGTTTATCACAGTTATCTCCCACTTTACTTGGCAAGCAACTCCAATCTAAGCCAATATTAGGGTATGAGATAATTATGGAGCAGCTAGACGAGATCTATGCGCGCTTCGTGGCGAATATCAGTCATTAGGAGCGCTTATGTTGGAGTGGCTTACAAACCCTTGGGTTATCATCATCATCGTGGTTAGCGTTGTGGTGGGTAATATTGCTGCGCTCAAACAGACCGCCAATATGGATCTGACAGGTCGCAACAAGACAGAGAAAGACTTAGACAAGCTCAATCAATTGGATAAACAGAACCAAGAGAAAGATCCAGAAGATAAGTCCACAGAGAACAAAGACACTTAACCTAATGCCTTTGATGCGCTAGCCCCAACAAGTCAGGTGCGCTGTTATCCCTTGTTATCAAATAGACAACAGATAGATAAAACGCTGACAAACAAACATAAAAAAAGAGGACACAGTGTGTCCTCTTTTTATTTTTCAAAATCAGCTCAGTGCTTATTCAGCTTTTGCTTCTTTCTTGTCTTTGGTTTGATCAGCAACGTGTGCCAATACCGGAACCATTGACTTCAATAGCTCTTCTTCTACTGGCTTACCTGATGCATCCGTTACGTTAATTGACGTACGGTTACCAAGATCACCAAACAAGAAGGTGTAAGTACCTGGCGCTAAATCAATAGGTTGTAGGCCAATTGTTTCCCAGAACTCATCATCAGGCGCTGCGTATTTCGCTTTTACGGTACCTTGAGACTGGTTACGCTCTTCAAGCTCAAAGCCCATTTGAGGTAGCAGCTCAGGCAAGCGTTGCCACAATACGTTATAAGGCGTACGCGCGATAATCACAGGGAAACCACTGCGGTCAGCACCCATTGAAATAGGGATACGTTTCACTAACTCTTGCGCTTTCAGTGCAGCTTCAGCACGAAGGTTTTCATCGTACTTAGCCATCACAAGGTTCGTTAGGAACGCGTTGTAACGTTCTTTATTGGTTGCCGATACGGGTTTCTCTTCAGAACCTTCACGCCAATCAATCAGGTTAATCTTGAAGCCATGGCGATTGTTCGCTTGGAAACGAGAGATAGAATAGCGGCTGCCAATCTCTACTTCTTCGTCTTCAGAAACCCAAGTTACCCAATCGGTCTCAATGTCGTTCTCTGATTGCTCACGAATACCAATGCCACGCTGAGCTAGCATGTCTACCGCCGTTTGCCACACTCGGTCTGCTTCTTCAGCACGAAGAAGCCATAGTGTCACTTCACCGTTTTGACGCTCAGCACGAGCTCCTGGGATCAGCTCAAGAACCTGTTGAGGCGGACGAATATCCACTTGACGACCTGTACCACCACTGAATTCACCGCTTGGGATATCAAAATTTGGGTAGAACTGAGGTTGAGCATCTTCAGGCAATTGCCATTGTGAAAACTCAGGTGTTTCTAAGTATTCGAAATCATCTTTGGCTTGGCGACGTTGAGTCGGGCTGCCAGAACATGCTGTAAGAACGAAAACAGCCAGTGACCCAATCACTAGCTGGTGAGAATACTTCATTTATACTCCTAAATGCCGAAGGTTCGCTTCGGCATCACTTCATACGTTTTAGTAAATACACGCTTCAGTCATTGCTTGAGCAACAACAGGTTGAGCTGGCTTTGACAATTCAGTCAACGGCAGACGTAAGCCACCTTCAGCAATCAAACCCAGTTTATGAACCGCCCATTTTACGGGAATAGGGTTAGACTCAACGAACAAGTTTTTGTGAAGAGGCATCAAACGCTCATTGATCGCTTCTGCTTCTTCAAACTTACCTTCTTTCGCTAATTTGAACATGGTTGCCATATCAGCAGCTGCAACATTATTAGTTACAGAGATCACACCATCGCCACCACGCTTAACAAATTCAAGACCGGTTAAGTCATCACCACTTAGTAAGATAAAGTCTTCGCCACAAAGTTCACGGTGAATTGCAATTCTGTCGAGATCACCCGTCGCATCTTTCAGTGCAACGATATTTTCGATCTCAGCAAGGCGAGCAACCGTTTCTGGTAACAAGTCAACGGCAGTACGACCCGGAACATTGTATAGGATTTGTGGAACGTCACTGACTTCAGCAATCGCTTTGTAGTGTTGGTACAAACCTTCTTGAGTCGGCTTGTTGTAGTAAGGCGTTACGCTCAGGCAACCAGCAATACCAGAACCGTTCAACAAACGGCTGAATAATACTGACTCGTGAGTTGCATTTGCGCCTGTACCTGCAATAACAGGGATACGACCATCGGCAAATTCAACGATCTTATTGACGACTTTGACATGCTCTTCAATAGTGAGCGTAGAAGACTCACCTGTTGTGCCAACCGCAACCAGACCATCACTACCTGCAGCAACATGGTGCTCAACCAACTTTTTAAGGCTGTCGAAATCCACTTCACCATCTGTGTTAAATGGCGTAACTAGCGCAACGATACTTCCTGAAAACATGTCTATCTCCCTTAATTTATTCTTTTTGCATGTTACTGTAAGCTGATCAATAAACACAAGACATTAAAGTGGCTTACTGGCAACAACTGCATTAAATATTGTCGTATGTTTGAGGTAAAACGACTTCTAACGCCGTTCTATCTGAAAATTTAGGTCATCTACGCTCAATCTAACGGATAGGGCTAAACTAGATGTCAGTAACAGGTAAGCTGTCACAGCGCAGCATTATCTTGTTTTTTAGCCTCCTCGATATCCCTATCATTTGCTGTACATCGGAAGGCAAACTCCTCATAAAAGCCTCCCTCGCACACTTATTCCTTTTGTTAACTGTGCTAACATGCCTGCATCAATGGAATATAAAGAGACGTGATCTATGACTCAACATCTAGTAATCACAGCTGTGGGCACTGATCGCCCAGGTGTATGTAACCAAGTGGTTCATTTGGTCACCCAATCAGGCTGTAACATTATTGATAGCCGTATCGCCCTATTCGGCGAAGAATTTACGCTTATCATGCTACTGTCTGGAAAGGCAAACAACATCACTCGTGTTGAAACCACTCTGCCTTTGCTTGGTCAAGAGCACGACTTGATTACGATAATGAAGCGCACCTCAACTCATGATGTGATTGCGAACTCTTATACCGTAGAGGTCTTCGTTGAGTCAGAAGATAAAATCGGCCTTACCGAGCAGTTCACTCAGTTCTTTGCTGACCGCAACATCGGACTCGACTCGCTGAGCGCCCGAACCATCAATAAGTCCAAGGTTCAGCTCGACAACGACCAATTCCATATCTCTATTACCGCTTCTGTGCAATCAGAATGTAATTTGATGCAGCTACAAGAAGAATTCGACGCGCTGTGTCAGAGCCTATCCGTACAAGGCTCGCTCAACTTTATCAAAAACAGTCTTTAAAAAGGAAATATCATGAATACGCTAACGGCTGGTGTTCCAGCACCTGCTTTTTCTCTTCCAGATCAAGATGGCAATATCGTATCTCTTGGTGACTTCAAAGGTAAAAAAGTACTTTTCTACTTTTACCCAAAAGCAATGACTCCAGGTTGTATTGTGCAAGCAGAGGGCCTGCGTGATATCAAAGCACAGCTAGATGACCTAAACGTGGTTGTTTTAGGTGTGAGTGTTGATCCAGTAAAACGCCTACCTAACTTCGTTGCGAAAAAATCGCTTAACTTCACACTGCTGTCAGATGAAGACCACAGCGTGGCAGAGCAGTTTGGCGTTTGGGGTGAAAAGAAATTCATGGGTAAAGTATACGATGGTCTGCACCGTATTAGCTTCCTCATTGACGAAGAAGGTCAAATTGAACACGTCTTCAACAAGTTCAAGACTAAGACTCACCACGAAGTGGTTCTAGAGTACTTCAACCAAGAAGCCTAATGTCGATTTCAGTGAACTGATTCTCTAAGTTCATGCATAACGAATCTAAATACACTACTCACTAAAACAAATACAAAAAGGCCGAATATCATGGATATTCGGCCTTTTTAATACTGATTCAATTGCTATTGGCGTTCGATTACTGTTGATGTTCGGGGTCATCGTCGAGAGCATGACTCGGTAAAGCATTCCAAACCGCCTTCACTAATGTTGCAAGCGGAATAGCAAAGAACACACCCCAGAACCCCCAAAGTCCACCAAACACCAATACCGCGACAATAATCGCTACTGGGTGCAGGTTCACTGCTTCAGAGAACAGAACCGGAACCAACACGTTACCATCTAGCGCTTGGATGATGCCATACGCAAGTAACAGCCAGTAGAACTGAGGCTCTAGTCCCCATTGGAACAAACCAACAATCGCCACAGGTACCGTAACTGCTGCTGCACCGATATATGGTATCAATACAAAGAAACCCATATCTACACAGACAGAAAACGAAGTATAGTTAGGGAAAAAAGAATTATACTGATTTTTTGCAACAAGTCCCTTTTACTACTGGTCAGGGGTAGTCATAAACTCAATGAATTTTCTCGTTTTAAAAGGAGTATAACGAGCGTATGGATATATCAAGATGAATGGACGCGTTGTTCCAGAATACTCTTGTAAGACTTCAACCAGTTCCCCTCTTTGCAGCTCTTGCTCAACACTGAAACGATATACCTGCATCAGTCCCGCGCCACTTTTAACCAATGTCAGTGTGGCTAGGAAATCCTGCAGACAAAGTAAATGTCCCGTCGTTTCTATTTTGATCAAATTGCCTTGAGAAAGAAATGTCCACGGCACTTTTCGACCACTGCTAGGCAATATGTACTGTATACATTCATGATTCTGAAGGTCAGTAAGAACACGTGGCGCGGGATATTGTTGTAAGTATGACGGCGCAGCAACAATGATGAGTTCCGCATCCTCAAGGCGTCGTGCAATCAAACCTGAATCGTACAATTCACTCCCTCGAATAGCAACGTCATAATTATCCTCCGAAAAATCAATATTTTGATTGCTGACCTCTATATTGACTTTCAACTGTGGGTAAAGACCACAAAACTGATTTATCCGTGGTAATAAACGGTAATGAGCATACAGAGTAGGAACGCTGATGCTAAGCACCCCCACCGGCTCCTGAGTTTCCCCCGATATTTTATCTTCCGCTTCAATTAATTGATTCAAAGCATTTCGACAGTCGATGTAATAACGTTGACCTGTATCCGTCGTTCTCATATTCCGAGTCGTTCTAATGAACAGTCGAGTTTGTAATCTCTTTTCGAGTCGAGCAATAGAACGACTAACTGCCGCGGGAGTTACTCCAGCAGCATTAGCCGCTGCCGTAAAGTTACCCGTTTCCACGGTAAGGCAGAAAAGCTCGATGCTACTCATTTGTACATTGTCAAAATGTCGTTGCATAACACCCATAAAGGATTAATTACATTATGTATAAACTATAATGACCTGCCATCCATTTTTCAATCTAAAGTAATAAGTTATCTTCCTCTACAACATCAAAGCCAAGTTAGATCCAGAATCCAAACAACATCTGGCCCCCTGCATTGGCAACCAATCAAAGGAACCTAATTAAAAATGCCATACGTCAATATCAAAGTCACACGAGAAGGTGTGACTGCCGAACAAAAGAAACGTCTGATTGAAGGAACAACTGACCTGCTTTATCAGGTGCTCGATAAACCAAAATCGACGGTATTTGTAGTCATTGATGAAGTTGAAACAGATAACTGGGGGGTTGGCGGGGAAACAGTAACAACACTTCGAACAAATCGGAAAAGCGTCAATAACTAAACAATATTAGTGCTCGATATACTATCGACCATCTCAAACCATATACTGGAGTAAATCGTATGAAAGCAGCTGTTATTCATAAATTTGGTGGACCTGAAGAAATTAGATTTGAAGAGATTCCAACACCTCAGCCTGGTCCCGGAGAAGTGTTGATAAAAACACTGGCGATTGGAACAAACCGACTTGACCATTATGTTCGCTTAGGGCAGATTTCACCGGATTTAGTATTCCCCCATGTTCTGGGATCTGATGCTGTCGGTCAGGTAGTCAAACTCGGAAAGGATGTCACTGGGTTTGATATTGGTGATCGCGTGATTTCGATGCCAGGTTATCCACTTGACCCATCAGAATCACATGTCCATCCGGCCACCGTAGCCAGCAGTTACGCTATTCCAGGTGTTCACATTCAGGGAACCTACTCTGAATATATTGTCGTACCAGCACCGTGGTTGTTAATTGATAATACAGACTTACCTGTTGAGCAGATAGCCGCACTGCCAGTACCTCTGTTGATCGCTATTCGTTCTGTTGAAATAGTTGGCGAAGTTAAAGCGGGTGATACCGTCTTAGTACATGCGGGGGCTTCAAGTACAGGGATGATGAGCATTCAAATTGCAAAAGCACTTGGTGCTCGCGTCGTTACTACGGTACAAAATGAAAACTCAGCTAACATTGCCAAAGATTGTGGTGCTGATTTTGTTATCAATTCCTCAGAGCAAGACTTTGTTGCTGCCATCAATGAATGGACTGCCGGCAAAGGCGTGGACGTTGCTATTGATAATTTAGGAGGTGATAACCTTCAACAAACCATTCATACAGTGCGTCCTCAGGGCATTATCGTCTCTATGGGGTTCATGGCTGGTACTCAGGCGACAATAGATGTTCGTAACTTCTTCTTCACTCAAAAGCAGTTACGAGGAACATTAGTTGGAGATATTCAAGATTTTTCAAGATGGCTTCCAGCAATCAGAAAAGGGTTAATTAAACCATTGATTGACGGCACGCTACCGTTGTCCCAAGCAGCGCAAGCTCATGAGCGAATTGCAAGTAACCAAGCTCATGGGGCTATTATACTCATTCCTTGATGTTATCATTATTAGGAATAAGGTAATAAAATGTGTAATTGGTACTCTCTGTCACTAACTTATCTCCTTACAGTTAGTCACAGGTAATGTGTTTTAGCTCCTTAGAGCCGTCGTTCTTTGAAGTGACGGCTTAATAATTTGGTCTGCCTCACTCTCAAGCTATTGCGCCTACTGCATCTAGTAGTCAACAAATCCCGGACACTGGCTTAAGCCGGTTTTCTGCATTTACTGGCGATAGCCCATCATTAGTTTGATGAGACCGTTGTCGATTGTAGTAATTATCAGGTAATAACTGATGTCGTTCCCTGTCTGGGATTGTGTTAGGTAACCTGTTGTTGATACCCACTCGGTTTTCAAGCTTCTAAATAACCTTCCCATGTTAGCGTTGTTCCAACAATTACCACGACGGCTCATGCTTTGAGTTATACGATATCACCAAAATCTTTGATGATATTTACGACTGCGATACTGGCTGCTTACTCATTTAACCAGCTTCACGCATTACCTGACGTACCTTAAATAGCCCGACTTTGATACCTTCTGCACTCAACTGTCAGCAGAACCTCAACTCATATTGAAGGGGTCTTTAATTTGGCTAGCCAGACGAATACTATTGGCATCCGGCTTACACTACTTAGACTCGTAATAATAAAACGAAGCTACATTGAACAGCTCGCAAAGTATTTTGACTGATTCATGTTCCCTCAACTTGTCAATCAACGAGAACGTTCGAGTTCATCCAACATTACGAGAGCGGTGACCTTTTTAGTATGAATTTTCTCATTCTAACAGGTTAATACGAGTTTCTAATTCTTGGTTTTTCTTTTGCTCAGGTGTAAGGGCTTTGTCGTTAGAGTCATCCCTCTTCACTCAATTTTGAGTTGATAGACCCTGTGTCGTAAAGCTATTTCACCTACGTCCATAGAACTAGGTGCTTCAGGTTCTTCATAGGCAAGGTATATACGATGGCCTACACCGTATTAGCTTCCTAATTGACGAAGAAGGTCAGATTGAGCGCGTCTTCAACAAGTTCAAGACTAAGACTCACCACGAAGTGGTTCTAGAGTACTTCAACCAAGAAACTTAATGTCGATTTCAGTGAGCTGATTCTCTAAGTTCATGCCTAACGAATCTAAATACACGACTCACTAAAACAAACACAAAAAGGCCGAATATCATGGATATTCGGCCTTTTTAATACTGATTCAATTGCTATTGGCGTTCGATTACTGCTGATGTTCAGGGTCATCGTCGAGAGCATGACTCGGTAAAGCATTCCAAACCGCCTTCACTAACGTTGCAAGCGGAATAGCAAAGAACACACCCCAGAACCCCCAAAGTCCACCAAACACCAATACCGCGACAATAATAGCTACAGGGTGCAGGTTCACGGCTTCAGAGAACAGAACCGGAACCAACACGTTACCATCTAGCGCTTGGATGATGCCGTACGCAAGTAACAGCCAGTAGAACTGAGGCTCTAGTCCCCATTGGAACAAACCAACAATCGCCACAGGTACCGTTACTGCTGCAGCACCGATATATGGGATTAGAACCGAGAAACCAACCGCGACCGCTAACAACACTGAATAACGAAGATCCAAAATTGCGAAGGTTACGTAACTCACACCACCAACGATTAAAATCTCAAGAACCTTACCGCGAATGTAATTCGAGATCTGTTGGTTCATTTCTACCCATACTTTAGTCGCCAAACGACGATTTCGAGGGAGAACACCACTTGCCATTCTAATCATCTCTTCTTTATCTTTCAGTAAGAAGAAAATCAAAAGAGGTACAAGAATCAGGTAAACCGCCAGTGTCGCCAAGCTCACAAGAGACGCTAAAGAGCCTTTAACAACGCTTTCGCCAAAGCCTAGCGCTTTGTTCTTAGCGTTGGACATGACCGATTCAACAATCTGTAAATTAGCCAATTCTGGGTAACGATCCGGAATGGTAGCAATGAACTTTTGTAAGCTCCCGTACATACTTGGGATATCGTTGATAAGATTACCGACTTGCTCCCAAATAGTTGGCACCAAGCCAAATAGAGCAAGCAGCATCAGGCTAAAGAACAACATGATTACCAACATCACTGATGGTGTTCTTGGAACACCTAACCGTTGAAGTTGGGTAACAGGCCACTCAAGCAAGTAAGCCAATACAATTGCTACCAATAATGGCGCAATAAGATGACCAAAGAAGTAGATCGTAATAAAGCCGAATAGAATGATGGCAACCAAACTGACAGCGTGGGGATCAGAGAAACGTCGTTTATACCAACGATTGACCATTTCAAGCATCTGACTGCAATTCCTTTTTAGTGACGAGGAGATGATGGTAATTAGAGCAAACCTCAGTGATGACGTCATAGGCTTGCTTAGACAAAAAAGTAACAATATCTTTCATCGAGCTATTATCAGAGACATAAATTGACAATGACTGTCCGACTTCTAACTTTACACTGTGACGCTTGGCTAATAATAAAGCCATTGGACATCGCTCTTGGCGTAAATCTAGAATATTAGGTGTCATTCTTGGGCTCGATGCTTATTATAAGGGTCGTATTGTAATCTGTTTTTGAAAACGCGCCATCATTCATTCACTACCTTCATGATAGCGCACGCACTTGGTAAAGGTTAAATCAGATAAAGAACCAATTTGCATTGCACTTGTCTTACTGTCAGATGAAACGGAGTATTACTGACTAATATGTTTAAACGCGCTCGTTCAATTGCTTGCTTATGCATCGCAGCCACATTAAGCACACCAACTTTGGCAAATACCAATGGTTTGGAGCTACCGGATATCGGCACCGCTGCTGGCGGCACACTCACTATCGATCAAGAACTTATCTATGGTGATGCCTACATGCGCATCATCCGAAGCAGCCAGCCCATCGTCAACGACCCTGTTCTAAACCAATATATCGATACGCTCGGCCATCGCCTTGTCGCGAACGCGAATGATGTAAAGACCCCTTTTCAGTTCTTTATGATCCGTGACCGCAACATTAACGCCTTCGCTTTCTTTGGTGGTTACGTTGCGCTGCATTCAGGTCTGTTCCTGCATGCACAATCAGAAAGTGAACTCGCCTCGGTATTAGCGCACGAAATCGCGCACGTTACCCAACGTCACTTAGCACGCAGTATGGAAGATCAAGCACGTCGCTCTCCAGCCACCATCGCAGCGCTTGCAGCTTCTGTATTACTGGCAATTGCGGCACCCGAAGCGGGTATTGCTGCATTAACCGCAACAACTGCGGGTAACATGCAAAGCCAAATCAACTACACACGTAGTAATGAAAAAGAAGCTGACCGCTTTGGTATCAACACGCTCGCAAAAGCAGGGTTCGATGTAAATGCGATGCCACGTTTCTTCGGTCGTTTGGCTGATGAATATCGCTACGCAAGTACACCACCGCCAATGCTGCTAACTCACCCATTACCAGAAGACCGAATCACCGATTCTCGTGCCCGTGCTCGCAGCTATCCGCCACTTAAACTGGCTCCATCACTGGATTACCATCTAGCGAGAGCTCGTATTGTCGCGCGCTATGCGGGTATCAACAATGATGCGGCCTTGGACTGGTTTGAACGTCAGCTGAAGAAAGCACCGAAAGCTATGGTGCCTTCATTAGAATATGGCCAAGCACTGGTTTATCTAGATTCTAAAAAATTGGATAAAGCAGAGCCGATTCTGACCAAGCTCATCAACAGCGATCCAACCAACTTGTTCTATTTAGATGCGATCTCAGATCTGCACATTGAACAGAAAAAGCCTGAGATTGCGATTAAAGAACTTGAATCAGCACTGGTTCGTCAACCAAACAACTCGGTTCTGACCATTAACTACGCCAACGCGCTGATTGAAAATGAAAATTACCAAGAAGCCGTTCGCATATTACAGCGTTACACGCACGATAATCCGAACGACACAAATGGCTGGCACCTACTTTCAAAAGTAAATACTAGCCTAGGTAATAGCGACGAAGATCTTGCCGCTCGTGCTGAAATTTTGGCACTGCAAGCTAACTGGAACAAAGCGATTCAGTACTATACGCAAGCTAGCCAAATCGCAGAGCTCGGCAGCCTAAAGCAAGCTCGTTATGATGCTCGAATTGACCAGCTAATGATTCAGCGTGAGCGTTTCCTATCGTTGCAATAAATTCGTTTTATTGGCAGTAAGTCATTGTCAGAATAATAAGAAAGCTCAACGTTACACATCAAAGAAGTCACTCGGGTGGCTTCAAGTGAACAATTAAATCAAAAAATAATAATGAGGAAGAACCATGTCTGTCGTGATTTATCATAACCCACGTTGCTCAAAGAGCCGTCAAACTCTCGAACTACTTGAAGCAAACGGCGTACAACCAGAGGTTATCAAGTACCTAGACACTCCGCTGACTATCGAGCAGCTTAAAGTGCTTTTCACTCAGCTTGGTTTTACCAGTGTTCGCGAGATGATGCGCACCAAAGAAGCGGATTACAAAGAAGCAAATCTTGGTGATGCATCGGTGACTGATGAAGATCTTTTCTCAGCAATGGCTGCAAATCCAAAACTGTTTGAACGCCCAGTGGTTGTAGCAAATAACAAAGCAAAAATTGGTCGCCCACCAGAGCAAGTACTAGAGATCCTGTAAGCCAATATGAGCATTAACATTCTTGTTCTCTACTACAGCCGCCACGGCAACACACAAGCTCTAGCAAGACAGATTTCACGAGGGGTTGAATCCATCCCGAACTGCGAAGCCATGCTAAGAACGGTGAACGACGTGTACACGGTAGAAGAGCAGCTTGATTCACGTTATCAACCGACAGATCCTATCGCGACCTTACAAGAGCTCCGCTCTTGCGATGGCTTAGCACTAGGCAGCCCCGTCTGGTTTGGCAATATGGCTGGGCCAATGAAGCACTTTTGGGATAGCACGACATCATTGTGGATCAATGGCGATCTCATCGATAAGCCAGCTTGTGTATTTACTTCTTCTTCATCACTGCATGGTGGTCAAGAGACGACACAGCAAAGCATGATGTTGCCTCTACTTCACCATGGCATGTTAGTCGTGGGAATCCCCTACTCAGAACCTGCACTGCACACAACTCAAACCGGTGGCACACCCTACGGTGCAAGCAGTACCGGAGAGAGTGCTTCATTAAGCAAAGAAGAAATTGAGTTGGCACAGAACTTAGGTAAACGCTTAGCCCGCATCGCCATCAACCAGAAGGGAATCGCTCAATGATGTATATGCCAGAGAGACCTATGTCTCCCAAAACCCAGCTCTTTCGCTACCTCGCGTTAGCGGGTAACTTGTTGCTTTTATTTTGGGTAGTGGCTTGGCAGATGACGCTTTCACCGCACCCGCATCTAAGCAATGTCACACTTGCGATTGCTTGGGCTGTACCGCTGTTACTGCCGTTACCAGGCATTCTAGCAGGCAAGCCCTATACGCACGCTTGGGCGAATTTCGTCTTAATGCTCTACTTCCTACACGCGTTAACTATTATGTATGTAGACGGTGGAGAGCGTTTGTTAGCGGCTGTAGAACTACTCCTGACGACCCTAGGCTTCGCGGGCAATATCTTATTTACCCGTTTTAGAGCCAAAGAGTTAGGTATTAAGCTTAAACGCCTTTCTGAAGTAGAAAAGAAAGAGAAAGCTAAGTTCGAGCAGTAACAGTAATTCGATTTGTTTGAACTCATTACCCAATAAACAAAAAGCCCTGCGAGATTGCTCTAGCAGGGCTTTTTATGTATTCATTTCAATCAGTAACGTCAGCGGTCAATCACTAACGAACCCATTCGTATACAAGGCTAGGTTTAGGCGGTACAACCTGAATCTCTAGCACCTCTTCCGATGGTTCCGCATCAACTTCGACATCAGTGGCATTATTATTAGGCGTAGCCGTTTCGCTTGATGCTGATAGATTACTGCCTTTAATAATTTGAGTCTCGTTGGCTGACACTTCAACGTCTTCACTAGCGGGTTGTGAACCATCACCTACAGACATCGTATTATCTTGTGTTTCAAACTCTGGGCTAACTTCAGGTTCAATGTAAGACTCTTCAACCTTAGCGACTTGGCGAATGCTTTCAACTTCTTGCTCAAACTCTTGTTGAGTCGACAATAAGTGAATACGGAAGGTCACTTCATTGTTTTGAATCTTAAGGATATCGAGGCTTGCAACTGAGTTTAAACGCTTAAGTGCACTCTCCAACTGGAAGAAATCTTGAGCATTATTAAGGCTAATAAACTGAGTTAAAATTGATTCTGATGACTCACTCGCTACGGTAACGGCACTTTTACCCGCGTAGTAATTACTGATTTGGTCAACCAACTTCTTAGAAGCGGTGGCACTGTTACCTGATACCGACCCCGTCACTGGCGATTTTGGCGTGCTCGTCAGTTGGTTTGGTTTTTGGTCATACAAAGTCCAACGCAACCCGGAAGATTGAGCCCGAATAACCAATACGGCATCAACAGGGTAACGTTGACTCGCTTTGCTGATTGGTGAGACAAAGCTACCCCACAAATCAGAGGTCGCAATACCCGTAATATCATCAAAATCACCCACAGGTAGCGTTAGAGGCAACCCGCGCTCTTTTGCGTTCGCTTGTAAGCCTGAAGCCAATTGGGAGTTCGAATGTTCCCACACAATATTCTTGTCGTAGTTCTGCTCTTCCACCAGCCAAACAAGGATGTTTGAGCGAGTATCAGGCCAGTACGGCAATTGCGCTTGAGTCAATAGAGAACGGATTTGAGCACCGTTAAAACGCATACGCAACGTTGATTGGTCATTGCTTTCGCCAAAACTCATTTGAGACATATACTGCGAACTTTTACGCATCGCCTTTTGAATCGTCTCATTCGAAGCGACATCAGTTTGGCCAGTCGCACGTATTAATACCTGCTCCATACCTGTATTTCTTGCCACTTGTTCTGGCTGTTTGTCTTCAGCGTTAATCGCAACTTCAGCACTAAAGATATCTACTTGAGTTAAAGCATAACTCGGAGAGGCTAATAGTCCCATCAACAACAATGCTATGTAGCGCATACTGATCCTAATATTCAAATCTTGTGCCTAGATGATAAGCAACTATGGATTGAGGGGCAAGGTCGATAGCGCCCACTGTGTTTAATAACCTTAAAATATCACCTGGCCATGATAAATCGTTAACTTATAAACTGAATTTTTCGGGCATTGATCGATATAAAACATCACTAAGATAAATAAATTTGATCTATCCAGTGTAGCAATCGATTGCTAAGTGTTAGAATCCCGCGAATTTTATTTTTCACTTTTCATATAACGACCATTTTTAAGGACATCACATGAAAAATGCTTTGCAAGGTGCGCAAATGCTGTTTGTAGCTTTTGGTGCACTTGTATTAGTGCCGCTACTGACAGGGCTTGATCCCAATGTTGCACTCTTTGGCGCAGGTATCGGTACCCTTTTATTCCAACTTATTACACGCCGTTCAGTGCCAATCTTCTTAGCATCTTCTTTTGCATTCATCGCCCCTATCATGTTTGGTATTCAAACTTGGGGTGTCGGCGCAACCATGGGTGGTCTAATGGCGGCAGGTGTTGTGTATGTATTGATGGGTGCATTGATCAAAGTGCGAGGCGTAGCCTTTATCCATAAACTGCTTCCACCAGTTGTTGTTGGTCCTGTGATCATGGTGATCGGCTTAGGTCTTGCTCCTGTTGCGGTAAACATGGCGCTAGGTAAGACCGGTGATGGTGCCATTCAGCTTGTTGATGCCGATGCAGCGCTATGGATTTCTTCGATTTCACTACTAGTGACAATTGTCATCAGCGTTTTCTCAAAAGGCTTCCTTAAACTGCTACCTATCTTCGGTGGTATTGTCGCGGGTTACATAACCAGCTTAGTGTATGGTGCCGTAGACTTCACACCAGTGGCTCAAGCCGCTTGGTTAGCACTACCGAACTTCACCGCGCCAGAATTCAACATCAACGCTATCTTCTTTATGGTGTTTGTTGCGATTGCCCCCGCCGTTGAACACGTTGGCGATATGCTGGCTATCTCTAACGTAACCGGCAAAGACTACCTAAAGAAACCAGGTCTACATCGCACAATTACAGGTGACGGCGTGGCGACTATTGCAGCTTCTATGCTGGGCGCGCCGCCTAACACAACCTACAGTGAAGTAACAGGTGCGGTAATGCTGACGAAAGCATTTAACCCAGTAATCATGACTTGGGCAGCAGTAACTGCGATTGTTCTAGCATTGGTAGGTAAGTTAGGTGCTCTACTTCAAACGATTCCTGTTCCTGTAATGGGCGGCATCATGATTCTACTGTTTGGTTCAATCGCAACAGTAGGCCTGAACACCCTAATTCAGAACAAAGTTGACCTACACAAATCACGTAACCTTGTGATTGTCGGTATTACTTTGGTCTTCGGTATTGGTGGCATGGCATTTGGCATCGGTGACTTCAGCCTTCAAGGCGTAAGCTTATGCGGTATCGTAGCGATTCTACTGAACCTAGTCCTTCCTGAAGAGCTAGGCGACAACACCGTAGTAGACAAAGCGCAAATCGACTAACTGCAAATCGACAAACTGTAGAGGCTTGTGATCCTCAGTAAAGAGCATCACAAGTTAGCAAGATCAAAAAAAGGGAGAGCATCGAATGCTCTCCCTTTTTATTAATACGACTAATTCAACGAGTTAAGAAACGGTTTAGAGTAACTTAAGCTGAAACCGAATTACTTAGTACCGAAGATCTTATCACCAGCATCGCCAAGACCAGGAACAATGTAGCCCTTGTCGTTTAGCTTCTCATCGATTGCAGCCGTGTAAAGCTCAACGTCTGGGTGCGCTTTTTCTAGAGCAGCGATACCTTCAGGAGCCGCTACAAGCACAAGAATCTTAAAGTGCTTACAACCTTTCTCTTTCATCAGGTCAATCGTTGCGATCATAGAACCACCTGTAGCAAGCATTGGATCTACCACTAGAGCAATACGCTCGTCGATGTTAGATGCAAGCTTGTTGAAGTATGGTACTGGCTCAAGCGTTTCTTCGTCACGGTAGATACCAACAACGCTGATACGTGCACTTGGGATGTGCTCAAGAACGCCGTCCATCATGCCTAGACCAGCACGTAGGATTGGCACTACAGTTACTTTTTTACCTTTAATTTGGTCAACTTCAACTGGACCGTTCCAACCATTAATAGTTACACGCTCCGTTTCAAAGTCTGATGTCGCTTCGTATGTTAGAAGGCTACCCACTTCTGTCGCTAGCTCACGAAAACGCTTAGTGCTAATCTCACCTTCACGCATCAGGCCAATTTTATGTTTTACTAGTGGATGTTTCACTTCAACAACTTTCATTTCCAACTCCGACAATATTTAAACAAACCTGTAGATTATACACGAACTCTAAGGTTATTTCAGAATCTTTATTCTAATAAAAAAAACCGCGCAAACGTTTGCTCTTGGTAATCAAGCCCTGTTAGAATAGCGCCGTTTTCACATCCAACTTAAGTTCGAGGACTATCCCGTGAGTGGTAATACTTCTTCTCTAAGCTACAAAGACGCTGGTGTTGATATCGACGCAGGTAATGCACTAGTAGACCGTATCAAAGGTGCCGTTAAACGCACTCGTCGCCCTGAAGTAATGGGCGGTATTGGTGGCTTTGGCGCCCTATGTGAACTTCCAACGAAATACAAAGAGCCAGTGCTTGTTTCAGGTACTGATGGTGTTGGTACTAAACTTCGCCTTGCTTTGGATATGAAAAAACACGACACCATTGGTATCGACCTAGTGGCAATGTGTGTGAACGATCTAATCGTTCAAGGTGGTGAGCCGCTATTCTTCCTAGACTACTACGCAACAGGTAAGCTAGATGTAGATACAGCAGCAGACGTTGTTTCAGGTATTGCTGAAGGTTGTGTTCAAGCAGGTTGTGCACTAATCGGTGGCGAAACGGCTGAAATGCCAGGCATGTACGAAGGCGACGACTACGACGTTGCTGGCTTCTGTGTTGGTGTTGTAGAAAAAGCTGACATCATTGATGGCACTAAAGTAGCAGCAGGCGACGCACTTATCGCTGTTGGCTCAAGTGGTCCACACTCAAACGGTTACTCTTTGATTCGTAAAGTTCTAGAAGTTTCTGGTGCTGATAAGAATGAAGAACTAGAAGGTCGCACTATCGGTGAGCACCTACTAGAACCCACTAAAATTTATATCAAGTCAGCACTTAAGATGATCGCAGAGCATGACATTCATGCTATCTCGCACATCACAGGTGGTGGTTTCTGGGAAAACATCCCACGCGTACTTCCTGAAGGCACTAAAGCAGTGATTGATGGCAAGAGCTGGGAATGGCCTGCTATTTTCAGCTGGCTACAAGAGAAAGGAAACGTGGAGACATTTGAAATGTACCGCACTTTCAACTGTGGTGTAGGCCTAATTGTTGCTCTACCTAAAGATCAAGCAGATGCTGCTGTTGAACTACTGAAAGCTGAAGGCGAAAACGCTTGGGTTATCGGTGAAATCGCAAACGCTGAAGCTGGCGAAGAGCAAGTTGAAATCAAATAAGTGATACGTTCGCTTACTTAGTTAATAAATGAGGACCTATTGGTCCTCATTTTGCTATTTAGCCCGCAGAAAACCTTAGTTTATGTAGGTAAATTGTAAACAGTCCCGTTAATCAATTGCATTATCCAGTCTATGAAGAACAGCCATTCTATGAATAACAGTCACTCTAAGAAAAACATCGTCGTTTTAGTCTCAGGAAGCGGAAGTAACTTGCAAGCCATTTTGGATGCCTGTGACAGCCACACGATTGACGCCTCTGTTAAGGCCGTTTTCTCAAATAAAGCGGATGCTTTTGGTCTAGAGCGAGCAAAATCAGCGGGTGTTAACGCACACTCAGTTAATCCAAAAGACTTTGGTTCACGTGAAGAGTTCGATCATGAATTGATGGTTCAGATCGATGCTTACCAACCCGACCTGATTGTACTCGCTGGCTATATGCGTATTCTGAGTTCAGAGTTTGTTCGTCATTACGCGGGAAAAATGATCAATATCCACCCTTCTCTGTTACCTAAGTATCCAGGGTTGCACACCCACCAGCGTGCTATTGATGCGCAAGACAAAGAGCATGGCACCAGTGTCCACTTTGTTACCGAAGAGCTCGACGGTGGCCCTGTAATCTTACAAGCTAAGGTGCCTGTATTTGAAGGGGATGATGCAGACATGCTAGCAAGCCGAGTGCTCACCCAAGAACACTGCATTTACCCTATGGTCTGCAAGTGGTTCGCGGAAGATCGTTTATCAATGATGAACGGACAAGCTCTCTTAGACGCTAAGGCATTAGGTAAACACGGTTACGCAGAAGAGTAATTCGTCAGAAACTAAATTAAATCAAAAAAAGGCCGCTTACTGATTTATTGGTTCAGTAAGCGGCCTTTCTTTTATGCGGCTCAAACTTATACTATTCGAGACGTTTAGCTCAATGGTTCAGTCGGAGCTTGGCTTGCAACCTTTTTAGGTGCGTAAGCAACATCTTCCAGCTCTTTATGGTTATTGCCGATCAGCTCACCAAAATGAAACAGTGCGTATTCACCCGGCTTCATTCTAAACCACTCTTCATTACATGTTAGAGGCTGCGTTGCCACGACCGTAACCACATCATTTGGCGTAGTCTCTTCTTGAAAGTTTATCTCAACATCTTCATCAATCAGGCTCGCATTACCAAAAGGCGCACGTCTTGTTATCCAGTATAAGTGATTCGTACAGTAGGTCATGACGTACTCACCATCACTGAGCAGCATGTTAAAAACACCTTTCTCACGCAATTGGTCACAACATTCCGCAACAAAGCGAAACATGCCTTCCATGTCTTGTGGCGGTTCAGGAAAACGATCTTCTAATTGTTTAACTAACCAACAGAAAGAAAGTTCACTGTCCGTCTCACCGACAGGTCTGAAACGTCCACTAACCAGATCATCGTAATCCGTTAATTGGCCATTATGAGCGAAGGTCCAGTATCGCCCCCAAAGCTCACGGGTAAATGGGTGAGTGTTTTCTAGATTAACGCCACCACGGTTGGCTTGACGGATATGACTGACAACAGCTTGGCTTTTAATTGGGTAATTTTGAACTAACTCAGCAATCTTTGATTCACAGCTCGGGTTAGGATCTTTGAACGTTCGAAAGCCCTTCCCTTCATAAAAGGTGATTCCCCACCCATCACGATGCGGTCCGGTATTACCTCCACGCTGCATCAGGCCAGTGAAACTAAAACAAATATCAGTTGGCACATTCGCGCTCATACCGAGCAATTCACACATGGTTTAATCTACTCCCTTTTAAAACTAATGGAGCCTAAGCTGGGCTCCAAATGTCTGTAAAACTATTATTCCATTTCTTTTTCGACAAGCTGAATCACAATGTGAATGATCTTAATGTGAATCTCTTGGATGCGGTCAGCGTAACCAAAATGCGGAACTCGGATTTCGATATCAGCACAACCTGCCATTTTACCGCCATCTTTGCCGGTTAACGCGATGGTTTTCATGCCTTTAGCTTGAGCTGCTTCAATCGCTTTTAAAATGTTGGCAGAGTTGCCTGAAGTCGACAAACCAAACAACACGTCACCTTTACGGCCTACCGCTTCTACATAACGAGAAAAGACATGGTCGTAACCAAAATCATTACTTACACAAGATAAGTGGCTAGGATCTGAAATCGCAATACCAGCGTATCCTGGGCGATTTTCACGGTAACGGCCAGTTAGCTCTTCCGCAAAATGCATCGCATCACAGTGTGAACCACCGTTACCACAAGAAAGCACTTTGCCTTCTTGTTTAAATGAGTCAGCAATCAATTTTGCAGCGGCTTCAATTTGAGCGATATTGTGGTCATCGCTCAAAAACTTGTTAAGAACGTCAGCAGCTTCGTTCAATTCACTTTTGATTAGGTCTTGGTACATAAGGCTTATCTCTTATATTTTTTGACGCAACTTGAAGTGCGTGAAATGAGAGCTGAGGGTTTTTCCCTCTTTATCACTGAGTTTACCCACAAACATGAAATAGTGTCGATACTTAAGCTAAAAGATTGCCACCTTAATTAATATCTCAATGTAGAACAGTCCAATTATTCACCACCAACCTCTCACAATTAGAATTTTAACTCTATTAAGATCACTTTTTACCCAATTTAGAGTTTTACAAATATTTAATATTTTGTTTACACTTAACTGGTTAGACCTCTTACCTAAAATCATAACGATAAGTGATCTCTGAAAAGGAAATCGATCATGAACATATTGCTCTCCCTACTTGCCATGACAACCATCTTTGGTGCCTGCCTTTACCATAGAGTTAGTCTGGTACGTGCTTTAATCGTATTAACCGGTTCAATGGTTGTACTAACATTGTTTGGCGGTGTAGCTGTCACTGGCTGGCTTTGTTACCTCTTGGCCGTTGCAATGCTTGCTGTACCTGCAATTCGTCAAACCATCATCAGCCAAAAAGCGCTTTCTTTGTTTAAGAAAGTTCTCCCTGCAATGTCTCAGACAGAAAAAGAAGCATTGGAAGCGGGTACCGTATGGTGGGAGGCTGAGCTGTTCAAAGGCAAGCCTGAATGGAAGAAACTTCAGGACATTGCTGACCCTAAGCTCTCTGAAGCTGAACAAGCCTTTTTAGACGGACCTGTAAATCAGGTTTGTGAAATGGTGAACGATTACCAAGTGACGCATGAGTTAGCGGATCTACCACCAGAAGTATGGCAATTCCTAAAAGACCACAAATTCTTTGCCATGATCATCAAGAAGAAATACGGCGGTTTAGAATTCTCAGCTTACGCTCAGTCTTTGGTTCTACAGAAGCTAACTGGCGTTTCGAGCGTATTATCATCGACGGTTGGCGTACCTAACTCGCTTGGCCCTGGTGAGCTATTGCAACACTACGGTACAGAAGAACAAAGAAACCATTACCTGCCGCGCTTAGCTGAAGGTAAAGAGATCCCTTGTTTCGCACTGACCAGTCCAGAAGCAGGCTCAGACGCCGGCTCTATCCCAGATTACGGTGTGGTATGTAAGGGCGAATGGGAAGGTGAAGAAGTATTGGGCATGCGCCTAACTTGGAACAAGCGTTACATCACCCTGGCGCCTGTCGCAACTGTTTTGGGCTTGGCCTTTAAACTGCGTGACCCGGATGGCCTGCTTGGTGATCAAAAAGATCTTGGTATCACCTGTGCGCTTATCCCAACTGATTTAAAAGGCGTAGAGATTGGAAATCGCCATTTTCCGCTCAATGTCCCATTCCAAAACGGTCCAACTCAAGGCGACGACATCTTCGTACCGATCGATTTCATCATTGGTGGCCAGAAAATGGCAGGCCAAGGCTGGCGCATGCTGGTTGAATGTTTGTCGGTTGGTCGTGGTATCACACTGCCTTCAAACTCAACAGGTGGTATCAAGTCTGCGGCATTAGCAACAGGTGCGTACGCTCGCATTCGTCGTCAATTCAAACAACCAATCGGTCGCATGGAAGGGGTTGAAGAGCCACTAGCACGCCTAGCGGGCAATGCCTACGTGATGGATGCTGCGAGTAACCTGACCGTTGCAGGTATCGACCTTGGCGAAAAGCCTTCAGTTATCTCTGCCATCGTTAAGTACCACTGTACTCACCGTGGCCAACGCTGCATCATCGACGCGATGGATATCGTCGGTGGTAAAGGCATTTGCTTGGGTCCATCAAACTTCTTAGCGCGTGGCTACCAAGGTTCGCCAATCGCGATTACCGTTGAAGGGGCAAACATCCTGACTCGTTCAATGATCATCTACGGTCAAGGTGCGATTCGTTGTCACCCTTATGTTCTAAGCGAAATGGAAGCGGCTTATTCTGAAAGCAGCGATGCACTTGATAAGTTTGATTCAGCGTTAGCTGGACACGTTAGCTTTACGCTCAGTAACCTTGTTCGCAGTTTGTGGTTTGGTTTAACCGATGGTCGTGGTTCTGATACGCCAACACCAGCCAATAAAACTGACAAACAAACACAGCGCTACTACCAAAAATTGAACCGCTACAGCGCTAACCTAGCGCTACTGTCTGATATTTCAATGGCAGTACTCGGTGGTTCTTTGAAACGTAGAGAGCGTCTATCTGCAAGACTGGGCGACATCTTAAGTCAACTGTACTTAGGGTCTGCAACACTTAAGCGTTTTGAAAGTGAAGGCAGCCACGCTGAGGATCTACCGCTAGTACATTGGGGAATGCAAGATAGCTTACGTCAAACTGAAGTCGCGATTGATGAGTTCCTAGCGAACTTCCCTAACCCGGTAATTGGACGTCTACTTCGTGTTGTACTGATGCCATTTGGTCGTATTCGCCGTGCACCTAATGACAAACTGGACAGCCAAGTAGCGAACATATTGCAGACACCAAGTGAAACTCGTTCACGTATTGGCCGCGGTCAATACTTGGAAGCAACGGAATACAACCCTGTTGGTAAGATCGAGAAAGCACTAGAAGTGATTCTGCAAGCTGAGCCTCTATTCGATAAAGTTTGTAAAGAGACACATCAAAAACGCGCTTTCTTAAGACTCGATCTTGTTGCTCAATTAGGTCTTGAGAAAGGTATATTAAATGAGCAAGAAGCCGCGTTGCTTGTTAGCGCAGAAGAACATCGACTGTACACGATTAACGTTGACGACTTCGCACCAGAGGAACTCGCAGCAAAGTCACAATACCCTGGTCAATCGATTGATAACGTGGCCTAGCCAAAGTATCAGTTGTATCGGTATGTAATTAAGCAACTCAGTTACGAAACCAGATACACGAGAGAGACCAGAAGCAAAAACGGGACTCATAGAGTCCCGTTTTTTTATATCACAATCAAGTAGTCGCAATCTTACATCGATGATCTAAAGCGAACGCTGAATAACCTTGTCAGTGACTACTCCTGTTTTATTTAGGAGCTCTTAGCTGCATCTCAGGCTGAGCTTGTTTCTTTGCCGTCACTTTACGAATCACAAACCAGATCAACAAACCCAATAAAATCGCGACAACATTACCGATGGCGATGATGATCATACTGCGTTGTCGGTCATCTTCACGTTTCTGAAGAATCATCAACTCTGTCGCAATACGTTTTTGCTCGGCTAGCGCTTCTTCTTGAAGGCGTCTTGACTCCGCCAAGTCAATATCTTCAACAACACTGTATGATTGCTCTGTAATTGGAAAGATCAGGGGACGTTGACTTGAAGCATCGGTGGCGTAAACCATGCCTGACCAACTATAAATCCCCAAATCACCATTGTAAGGCACCTCTAGAGGCACTTTCATCGCATCGACTTCAGCTTGGCCTTGCTTATACGTTACATACTCATCAGGGGCTTTATGCTCAACATGAACGGCTAATGAGCTTGGGGCTATCATGCCCGGTTCACCTGATACGACAATAGTATGAGGCAGCCCTTCTTTACGAGATTGAATAAACGTCGTGGTGAGCGGTGTTGGGTAGACCAAAACCTCTTGCTCTTGCGCTCGAAGGAACACACCATTACCAGAAGTAATACGCGCACGGTATTTACCCGGCTCAATATCAATCGGTAACGACACCGTAAAAACGCCATCTCCGGCTTGTTCATCAAGACCACTGCCATCGTCGGCAAACTCGCCCATCACAACCGGAATGGGACGCGCCTCTCTCACCAAAGATTCTTCATTTTCAACGAACTTAGTAAAAGTAACCTTAAGCTTTACGCGATCTAAAAAATCACGCAACACAAGAGGCTTGCCGTCTGAGGTCAAACGAGCAGTAAACTTAATGTGTTCGGTTTGATACAGTTTGTCCGGGAAGTCATTGGCATCTAAAACTAGATGAGACAATAGCTTGATGTTGTTCTTAGGTGAGACCTTACCAACCGCTTGCCAAGGGCCTGGCATCGGTTTGTCGATAGATATGATGTCCATTGACGACTCTTCGTACCAACGGACATTATCGGCATTGCGCCAAGCGTAGTATTTCTTGCCGTCAGGGCGAACTAAAACGACAGGTTTAGAGTTATCGGCTCGATAAATCACAAAGGTGACTTGTTCAATACTGGGATCAACGCGAAAGCGGTTGTCCAATAAACTCATTACGGATTCCGTTGCCGCATGCAAGCTAAAGCTTAACAGCAATAAGTAACCGGTAGCCAATACCCTTAACATACTTTCTCCCTACTGACGCCAGAGGCAGCTTCCGCTTTTCTCGACGAGGTCTAAACGACTTTGATGCGCTTCTACTTCATCGGCCGTAGCTCGTAAAACCTTTAGGGATTTTCTACCACTTTCTACTCTTCGGATACTTTCTGCACCGCCATCTTGCTGGCCAGCGTTAAATTGCAGCGAAGTTTGTCCACCTGTCATCAATAAATAGACGTCAGCTAGAATCTCCGCATCGAGTAAAGCGCCGTGGAGAGTACGGTGTGAGTTATCAATACCATAACGGTCACACAAGATATCTAGGTTGTTTCTTTTACCTGGGAATATCTTTTTCGCCATTGCCAAGGTATCGGTAACTTTACAGTAGTCATCCGTTTTACCAATCGCAGGGTTAAGCTTCTCAAACTCATAATCCATAAAGCCCGTATCGAAGGGCGCATTGTGAGCCACCAGCTCCGCACCTTTGATAAAGTCGAGAAACTCTTTGTGTATATCTTGATACTCAGGCTTATCGACCAAGAACTCATCAGTAATACCGTGAACGCCAATCGCCTCTTCTTGAATGGCACGATCGGGCTTGATGTAGACGTGAAAATGACGCCCGGTCAATCTACGGTTGATGATCTCGACGGCACCGATCTCTACGATGCGATGGCCCATGTAATGAGGGCCACCTTCCGTATTCATACCGGTTGTTTCGGTATCGAGTACAATGATGCGCTTGTTTTCTGCGTTCGCCCCATTTTCTGATTTGGAGTTCGCTGCTGCGTCAACGCTTTGTTCTAGAGTGCTACTGGTATTCATAAGGATATCTGTGTCAGACTATGCCGATAATGTGCTTGAGGTAATAGTATCAAATCATGACGAAACAAGTTGAAATTTTCACTGATGGTTCTTGTTTAGGCAATCCAGGCCCTGGTGGCTATGGCATCGTGCTTCGCTATAAAAAAGTCGAAAAGACACTAGCAGAAGGCTTCACACTTACGACCAACAATCGAATGGAAATGCTCGCCGCAGTCATTGCACTTCAAGCACTCAAAGAACCATGCTCTGTGATTCTAACAACAGACAGCCAATACGTACGTCAAGGCATCACCCAGTGGATCCATAACTGGAAAAAGCGTGATTGGAAAACAGCTGATAAGAAGCCAGTTAAAAACGCCGACCTTTGGCAAAGGCTAGATAAAGAGACCGCGCGTCATAGCGTTGATTGGCGTTGGGTAAAAGGACACGCAGGTCACAGAGAGAACGAAATGTGTGATGACCTAGCGCGAACCGCGGCTGAAAATCCAACTCAAGAAGATACAGGCTATCAACCTAGCTAATTATATGGGTTCAATTCGATGTGATATTCGAACCAGATTTATAATGTTTTAAACTGATTGATAACTTCTTAAGCTAATTGATAATGCCTTAAACTAACTAATAGATGAAAAGCCGACTACTAGTCGGCTTTTTCTGTTTTTAGCGGATATGAAGCCTTGTTTGAATGCTGCGTGCGACGGCTATTGGTTCTAAAGCTTGCTCCAACTGGAGAAAAACGGCGTTTTAGGTGCCAATGAGGCTTAATCGGTTTGAGCGGATAAGTTCGCTTGCGAGCAACAATAAAGTATTGGCTTCCCGCAAAAGAAGCACAGCTGCCTAAGCTGTTCTCTAACCACGTCCACATCGCCTGATATTTACTCATCGGAAACAGCGCATAGGTATCGCAATGAATCACTTCATAGTTCAATACACCTAACCAGTCTTTAATTCGGTTTGGTGTATACATACGTCCACTCCAAGGTAAGCTGTTCTTTCGCCAAGGCAGTAAACTTGCGAGTCCGGTAATACTAAACGGATTGAAGCCAGTAATGATGATATAACCATCGTCCATCATCACTCGATCGACCTCTCTCAATAATCGGTGAGGGTCGTTGCTATAATCTAATTGATGACTGAGCACCACAACATCAAAGCTTTTCTCTAAAAAGGGTAAATTATAGCCATCCGCTATCACATTATGTAATGGGTTCTGGATATCTAGGTTTACTTGATGTTGAATGTTGCATGTGCAGCTAGAAATCTCACTACTGAGGCCGCCGAGCTTGAGCATATGGTAACCAAATAGCTTTGGGCACCACTCATCGAGTCGAGTTTGAATAGATTCTCTCAACCAGTCCCCATTGTGCAACTGTGCCCAAGTGTAAGGACACTCAAACTTTTTTCTGCTACGTGCTGGCTTCATCAATAATCTGTCTCACTTATTCTGTCTCACTAAAAGTGACTGGAGAACCAATAATGTTACATATCAAAAGCATACCTGCATTTAACGACAATTACATCTGGCTGATTGAAAATAGCGATCGCCGTTGTGCTGTCGTCGACCCTGGTGATGCTGCTCCAGTATTAGAGTACTTAGCAGACCATGAGCTAACTTTAGATGCAATCTTGATTACACACCACCACCATGATCACATTGGTGGCGTTCCAGAATTAGTCAGACAATTCCCAAGCGTAGACGTCGTTGGCCCTAGAAATGAGCCAATTCCAACCCTGACTCACCCAGTCGATGACGGTGACCAGTTGGAACTGTTTGGGGAAGTGTTTCTAGTATTAGGGCTTAGTGGCCATACTGCAGGACACATTGGCTATGTGGGTGATGCCAAGCTATTTTGTGGTGATGTGTTGTTTTCAGCGGGCTGCGGTCGAATCATGGAAGGTACACCACAACAGATGTTTGATGCGTTGAACAAGATCACGGCGCTGCCTCAAGAAACCGAAGTCTATTGTGCACACGAATACACAGCCGCGAATATCGCTTTCGCACTGGCTGTTGAGCCTGATAACCAACATTTGCAGCAATATCGTGACCAAGTGAACCGACTGCGCGCGCAAAATAAGTCGACCATCCCCACAAACTTGAGACAAGAGAAGTTCGTTAACCCTTTCTTACGTTACACCGAGCCAAGTGTAATC
Source organism: Vibrio bathopelagicus (assembly GCF_014879975.1). Classification (NCBI taxonomy): domain Bacteria; kingdom Pseudomonadati; phylum Pseudomonadota; class Gammaproteobacteria; order Vibrionales; family Vibrionaceae; genus Vibrio; species Vibrio bathopelagicus. The sequence continues at coordinate 2,764,049 of NZ_CP062500.1, forward strand.
AAATCAGTCTCTAACCGCACCGAAAACACCGATCCTCTGTCGGTGTTCACTGCTTTACGTACGTGGAAGAACGAATTTTAACAAATCCAGACTTGTCACTCATAGGGGGTGGCAAGTATTATCATCGGCCGTTTATTAAAAAGGCTGTAACATGCGAGTTAAGTACAGCTGGGCTTTGGTACTACTACTTTCTGGTTGCCAATTAACTCAGTCAGAGAATCCAGACCAAGCTTCCGAGCAAACCAACACATCTCCTACTAAAGAAGTTTCTCAAACGAACGTTTCATCAGAAGCGACCAAAGAAGAACCCAAAGTTGAAGCGCCTGTCGTTAGTCCACAAACGCAAGAAGATGTTTGGAAACGTATTGCGATGCAACTTGAAATGGAAGTACCAGACCAAAAGAAGGTCGATTACTACCGAACTTGGTATCTAAAGCACCCTAGTCATCTAAAAACCGTCTCACAACGTGCTGAACCTTTCCTTTATCTGATCACAACGAAGATTGAAGAAAAAGGCTTACCACTAGAATTGGCATTGTTGCCGGTTGTAGAAAGTTCTTTCGATGCGTTCGCCTACTCACATGGTAGCGCTGCAGGTCTATGGCAATTTATTTCTGGCACAGGCAAAGACTACGGGCTAGAACAGAACTTCTGGTACGACGGTCGTCGCGATGTCGCCGCTTCTACCGATGCTGCATTGGATTTCTTATCAGACCTCAACAGACGTTTCGATGGCGATTGGAACCATGCCATTGCTGCCTATAACAGTGGCGGTGGTCGTGTAAGCAGTGCTATCCGCAAGAACAAGAAGCTAGGTAAGCCAATCGACTTCTTCTCTTTGGATTTACCAAAAGAGACCAGCAGCTACGTACCTAAGCTACTTGCACTGGCTGACGTGATTGCCAACCAAGAAAAGTATGGCATCGACATTCCGGCAATCCCTAACAAGCCGGTATTGACTCTGGTTAACCCAGATGAACAACTTGATCTGGCGATTGCGGCAAGCTACGCAGGCATTCCGGTAAAAGAACTGCAAGGCTACAACCCAGCTTACAACCAGTGGGCGACAGCACCAGAAAAACATCAGCAATTATTGCTTCCTCTAAGCTCTGTTGAGAAGTTCAATAAAGAAGTGGCGGCCAATAAAGGCAAAGGCATGAAGTTGGTGCGCTATAAAGTGCAATCTGGCGATAGCATCAGCGTACTGGCGAGTAAATACAACACCACCAGCAAAGTGATTCGCTCTGCAAACGGGATGAGCAACAACAATATCCGTATTGGTCAGCACCTACTTATCCCAACCTCAACCAAAGACGACAAAACGTACGCCCTAAGCGCTTCAAACCGCCTAGCAAGCACACAGTCGAAGAGTCGTGGCCAATATAAGCTTAGCCATACGGTAAGAAGCGGTGATAGCCTATGGACGATTGCACGCGCAAATAAAGTATCTCACCAATCACTGGCTAAGTGGAATGGCATGGGACCACGCGACACACTGCGTATTGGTCAAGAACTGGTCATTTGGAAGAATGGTTCAGACGGTGCCATCATCCGCACTATCTTTTATAACGTAAGATCGGGTGACACAGTCAGCGGTATTGCATCAAAGTTCAAAGTAAAAAGTGCAGATGTTGTAAAATGGAACTCTTTGCAGAACAAAAAATACCTACAGCCAGGACAGAAACTGAAGCTGTATGTTGATGTAACTAAGGTAAGTGTATGAACCCGTCAAGTAACCCACTCGTCATGCTGTTGGATATTTTCCGAGCACCAACAGCTTGTTTCTTAGCGCTTTATCAGCGCAGTGCTTGGGGATGGCAGCCCTACGTCGTATTAATACTCAGTCCATTTTTATTTTGGGGAGCCTATTTTTCGAATGTAGATTTCGCTTGGTTGAACGCAGAGCTGTCACAGCAACTCGCTCAAACCAACCCTGACCAATTGGCGTTACTTGACAGCAATACCCTACTCGCGAGTGAAATCATCAGCGATGTATTTGGTCGTACGTTAACCATCGCTCTGTTGGCTTTCTGGTTTAACTTAGCAACCAAGCCAAGCCAACATCAGCATAGTTACTGGCGATGGTTTGCAGCTTCGTCTGTTGTGATGTTCCCAGCTGTTTTAGGGGATGTGGCGAGCTACGCAAGCTTAATACTCAAGCATGGACATGTGATGAACTACGCTGCTGACTTGAACAGCTTAAACGGCTTAATCAAGTTACCGCTAACCAGTGACTGGTCGCAGTTTGCTAGCTCATTACCACTGCTATTGCCATGGTACATCGTGCTGGGTTATGCCGCAGTATTAACATGGACTGAGTTTGAACGCGGGCAAGCGCTTGTGATTTCAGGCTTACCATGGGTTGGCTATTACCTAATCTGGGCTCTCTACATTTTAATATTTTAAGTTGAAGAGATAAGGCTAGCGAAAACTCTCTAGCCTATTTGTTCCATTAGATTAACTAACATAACCACAATGTGAATAGCTAAACTCCAATGACTCATAAGTTAATAGCTTCTTACTATTTAGCCTTAAAGGTCACTCGCATAGGGTTATGATCAGAAGCGTCCGTGATGGGCGCCTTTGCTTTTTCCACTTCTAAGCCACGATAAAACACATGGTCTAGCACCAAACCCGTAATAAATTGAGTGCGGTTATCGGGTTCAAAAGCGACCTCTTTCAAGCCAACCTTTTCCAGTTCAGTTTTTAGTACAGAAAAGCGCGCCTCACTCCAGCTATTAAAGTCGCCAGCAAATATGACTGGTCCACGATACTTTTGTAGGTTGTCGGTTAAACTCTTGAGTTGAGCTTCGTAATCTTCAGTACCAAACGTAAAGTTCACCGCGTGGATATTAATGACCGCTAGCTCTTCACCATTACTCAATTGATAACGAGACCAAAGCGCCGATTTAGGCAGTTGAAGCCAAGGCTCTTCATGAGTATAAGCACAAGCTTCAATAGGTAAATGCGTCGCTAGATTGAGTACACCAGCACTTTGCTCAAAGGCTTCGAACGCATTCACTCGAGTACTTCCCCACTGGCCACTGGTTACCCATTGGCGAAGCCCTTCTGTCATACTCGCTTCTTGCAGTAACACTAAATCGCTTCCTGCCGAGAGTTTATTCAACTCACTCTGCCAATTACTTCTATTTTGCTTGTAGATATTCCACACGGTGAGGCTCAATCCGTCAGACACATCAATCGCCTTCGGTGTCGAGTTTTGGTAGCAGCTATAAACATCGTTACTGGTATTTTGAGAGGAAGTGATCAGGTTAGGTTTATTCGGGATCACGAAGATAAGATGAAAACTAGCAACAGCAAGTGTTATCAAGACTGCGATAACAATGATGGTTTTCTTAAACATATAGCACCCTACCAGAAATGAAAAAGGAGCGATAAACGCTCCTTTTAGGGTAATAGTTTTTTTATACGGCGTCTTCGTCTTCTTCGCCAGTACGAATACGTACCACACGTTCAACGTCAGTAATGAAGATCTTACCGTCGCCGATTTTACCTGTTTGCGCTGTTTCGATAATGGTATCAACACATTGGTCAGCCACTTCATCAGTCACAACAATTTCCAATTTCACTTTAGGTAAAAAGTCGACCATGTACTCTGCGCCACGGTATAGCTCAGTATGACCTTTTTGACGTCCAAAGCCTTTAACTTCAGATACTGTCATACCCGTAATTCCCACTTCTGCAAGTGCTTCACGTACATCATCAAGTTTGAATGGCTTGATAATGGCTTCAATCTTTTTCATGTTCATCCCTTAAACTGTGCGAATGGCTCATTATCGGTTAGCTATAGTAAACATTCAATGAAAAAAGCCAGAGCTTTAAAGCTCTGGCTCGAAATTTATCATCTTGTTTAATCAGCGCTTTGAGAAGGATTTACTTAAGGCTTGCGTAGTAAGCGGCTAGATTAGCGATATCTTCATCACTCAGCATGGAAGCTTGAGCCTGCATTACAGCAGCCAAACCACCGCTACGTTGCTGTGTTTTGTACGCATTAATGGATGAAACGATGTACTGCTCGTTTTGTCCTTTCAGGTTTGGGTAACCTGGGATCATCGCGATACCATCTGCACCGTGACACGCCGCACAGATCGCTGCTTTAGCTTGACCCGCAGCAACATCACCCGCCAGAGCGTTACCACTCAATAGTCCAAATCCAAGAACTAATCCTAGTGTAATTTTCTTCATTGCATATTCCATTAATTATTTTTATTAAAGTGACGTCGAATTGTGACACAAACTTTTTCTACTTGCTCCAAAGCGCTTCACAATCTTGACCTTCATAGTTTTTATCTACGAATAAGCCTAAAACAGCGATCACTCGATCGCCATCCATTAATATTGGCGTTCTACGCCTTAACCAACTGGGTACTTGGTATTCCTGAAAGAGCTTCTTGAGTTTTCTACTATGCCCGCGCCCAACAGGATGAGCCGAGAGTCCCTCAGGGTTAAAGATGACTCGTAGTGCTTCGCTTGTATTCGACAAACTAAAATTTTGCACATCACGCTTGTTAGATACGCTATCACTCAGCGCTGAATTTAAGTGTAGCTTCCCTAAACCATCGGGTAACGTCAGGCTCTCTCCCATTGAAAGATGGCTTTGCCAATCGGATAGGTCTTTAGTCTCTCTCACTAAATAGAGCTGATGATTAAAGCGTCGAACTTCGGCATCATTCAACACCAACTTAGGGTTAGCGTCCGCCTGAGCGCATGCAACTTCATCCCAAATAAGCTTGAGCTGTTTTTGACTCGGCATCGATTGCTTACAGTGGCTAAGCCACATTCTTATCAGTCGTGCTCGTAACAAGTCTGAGTGTTCGAATAACGCCTCAATGCTTAAGCTCTGGCTATCTCCCAAAGCTTGCTGGAAGTGTGATTCAAGCAACTCATCGAGCAGTAACTCTTGCTCTGCGCAAAGCTGGGCACTGCGACTGACCGATTCTCGAAAGCTTGGCCAGCGATCTGTTAATGTTGGCGTGACCTGATGGCGAATGAAGTTTCGGTCAAAGCGCAGATCCTGATTACTCTCATCTTCGACCCAAGTTAAGCCCATATTGCACGCAAATTCTTCAATACCCGCTCGAGTCACTGACAGCATAGGTCTCACAATGAACGCTTCTCCAAACGGCATCACTTGAGCCATTGAAGAGAGTCCTTTCGGGCCACTGCCACGTTTTAACGCCAACAAGAAAGTCTCAAGTTGATCGTCAATATGCTGGCCTGTAACAAGCACGTCACCTTGTCTAATATGCTGCTGAAAAGCTTGGTATCGAGCATCTCGAGCAAGTTTTTCAACACTCTCACCACTGTTGATATCCAGTGAGACTCGCTCTACAGCTAACGGAACCGACAAGGCTTCACACCATGCTTGGCATTGATTCGCCCAGTGATCGGCATTGTTGCTTAGACCATGATGAACATGTACCGAACAACACTCAATGCCATGAATTTGCGCGTACTGCGCCGCTAACTCTAACAAGACTCGAGAATCGACACCGCCACTGAAAGCCACGATCAATCTACTAGGCTTGAGTGCGCTTTGATGAAGTACCGATGTGAAGGTTTCGATTAAGTGAGTCATGAGCGAGTGAACCATGAGAGTAGGTTTGAAGGGATAATATTTTAATAATAAAAAAGGGTTGGCACTGAGTCCAACCCTTTCATCATCTTGTTACTTTAAGCTGCCTTATTTCAAGGCACGCTTATCAGCAGTAACCGTAGCTCATTAGGCGTTGGTAACGGCGCTCAAGAAGTGCTTCGTTATCAAACTGCTCTAGCTCTTCTAGCTGTTTAACTAGCATGTCTTTCATGTTCTGAGCAGTTTGTACTGGATCACGGTGCGCGCCACCTAGAGGCTCAGGAATGATTTCGTCGATAAGCTCTAGCTCTTTCAGACGAGGAGCCACTAGGCCCATAGCTTCAGCAGCTTGGGGGGCTTTATCTGAATCACGCCACAGGATTGAAGCACAACCTTCTGGAGAGATTACTGAGTACGTAGAGTACTGAAGCATGTTCACGTAGTCGCCAACACCAATCGCTAGTGCACCACCAGAACCGCCTTCACCAACAACGTTACAGATAACTGGCACAGATAGACCAGCCATTACTTTAAGGTTCTTTGCGATAGCTTCAGATTGGCCACGTTCTTCAGCACCAACACCTGGGTATGCACCCGCAGTGTCGATGAAAGTAATGATTGGCATGTTGAAACGCTCAGCCGTTTCCATTAGGCGAAGTGCCTTACGGTAACCTTCCGGCTTTGGCATACCAAAGTTACGAATCACTTTTTCTTTAGTCTCACGACCTTTCTGGTGACCGATAACCATAACAGGACGACCATTTAGACGAGCCATACCACCCACAATTGCTTTGTCGTCAGCGAAAGCGCGATCGCCCGCCATCTCTTCAAATTCTGTGAAGGCATGCTCCAGGTAATCTTTGGTGTACGGACGTTGAGGGTGACGAGCAAGTTGAGCTACTTGCCATGCACCTAAGTCACTAAAGATTTTCTGTTTAAGCTCTAAGCTTTTTTTCTCTAGTTGTTCAATTTCTTTGTCTAGATCTACCGCTGTGTCACCACCGTGACGTGAAACGTCACGTAGCGCTTCGATTTTTGCTTCAAGTTCAGCGATAGGCTTTTCAAATTCTAGAAAGTTCAGGCTCATCTATGAATCCTTGTTGATTCAGCTCCACAATCATGGAGCTAAATTTTAGTTAAATTCGAGTTCTACTTGGCTATTTCCAAGCAGCTGTTTTAATTCGTCTAGTAATGTATCACTTGGCGTCACACGCCATTCTGTGCCCAATGTTAACCGCGCTCTAGCGTCGGCACGCTGGTAGTATACATTGACTGGGACCGTTCCGGCTCTATAAGGTTCTAAGATTTGACTAAAGCGTTCAAAAAATTGACCATTAATTTGGGATTGGTCGATAGATATCGACACCCCACGAGCATATTTCTCACGGGCGCTTCCTAAGTCCATGACCTCGCGCGCGGACATTTTAAGCCCACCATTGAAATCATCAAAGCTGACCTGTCCAGAAACGACCACTATTTTATCTTTTTCGAGCAATTCAGCGTAGCGATCGAGCGCATCCGAGAACAACATCACTTCCATTCGCCCCGATCGGTCGTCGAGGGTCATCAAACCAATTCGAGTTCCGCGCTTCGTGGTCATTACCCTAGCAGCAATTACCAAACCTGCAATCGTTAAAGACTGGTCACGACGAGTTGGCGTGGCATCTTTCAAGCGACAGCTGGTGTATTTCGCGAGCTCTTTAATGTAAGCGTTAACTGGGTGACCTGTTAAATACAAGCCCAGAGTTTCACGTTCACCTTCAAGCCAAACCTTTTCAGGCCACTTCGGAACTTGGGTGTACTTGTGCTCCACCTCTTCCGGAGCATCGGTCAACACGCCAAACATATCCGATTGACCAAAAGACTCAGCGTGGTGATGTTGGCTTGCCGCCTTAACCGCATCTTTCAATGAGGCCATCATCGCTGCTCGGTGAGGACCTAATCTATCTAAGGCGCCTGACAGAATCAACTTTTCGATAACACGCTTGTTCACTTTTTTCAGATCGAGTCGTGCACAGAAGTCAAACAAGTCTTTAAAGTAACCACCCTTGTTACGCGCTTCGATAATAGCTTCGATTGGGCCTTCACCCACCCCTTTAATCGCACCGATGCCATAAACAATCGCGCCATCTTCATCCACATTAAAGCGGTATAAACCTGAGTTAATATCGGGTGGAAGAAGCTTGAGCTTCATACGGAAACACTCATCGACAAGGCCAATAACCTTCTCGGTGTTATCCATATCCGCGGTCATTACTGCCGCCATGAATTCCGCAGGGTAGTGCGTTTTCAACCACAGTGTTTGATAAGAAACCAGTGCGTATGCAGCCGAGTGAGATTTGTTAAAGCCGTAGCCCGCAAACTTCTCTACCAAGTCAAAGATCTTCATGGACAGTTCGCCATCAACACCATTGGCTTCAGCACCTTCTTTGAAGGTACCGCGCTGTTTTGCCATCTCTTCAGGCTTTTTCTTACCCATAGCACGACGCAGCATATCGGCTCCGCCAAGCGTATAACCCGCAAGGATCTGAGCGATTTGCATTACCTGTTCTTGATATAGGATGATGCCGTAAGTCGGTTCTAGTGTTTCTTTTAACGATTCATGTTGCCACGTTTCATCAGGGTAAGATACTGCCTCTCGTCCGTGTTTACGGTCGATAAAGTTATCTACCATGCCTGATTGCAGTGGGCCCGGACGAAACAAGGCCACCAATGCGATAATATCTTCAAAACAGTCAGGCTGTAGACGCTTGATCAGGTCTTTCATACCGCGTGATTCCAGCTGGAATACCGCCGTCGTTTCAGAATTTTGTAATAGGTTAAATGACGCTTGATCATCCAGAGGAATCGATTCAATACGAACCGGAGGTTTTCCCTCTTTCGCTAAGCGAGGGTTTACTAAGCCTAGTGCCCAGTCGATGATCGTCAGAGTACGTAGACCCAAGAAGTCAAACTTAACCAAGCCAGCTGTTTCTACGTCATTCTTATCGAATTGCGTTACCGGGAAGTTACCTTCCGCATCGGCATAAATAGGTGCAAAGTCGGTAATAGTGGTGGGCGAGATTACAACACCACCCGCGTGTTTACCGGCATTTCGCGTACAGCCTTCTAGAATTCGACACTTATCAATCAGTTCACGAACTTCTTCATCACCATCATAAAGTTCAGGTAATGCCGGCTCAGCGAGGAATGCTTTCTCTAGCGTCATACCCGGATCAGGCGGAACCAGCTTAGAAATACGGTCAACGAAGCCAAATGGGTGACCTAACACACGACCTACATCTCGAATTACCGCTTTCGCCGCCATGGTACCGAAGGTGATGATCTGCGAAACCGCATCACGACCGTACATCTCAGCTACGTGGTCAATAACTTGGTCACGTTTATCCATACAGAAATCGATATCGAAATCGGGCATGGATACACGCTCTGGGTTCAAGAAACGTTCAAACAGCAAGTCGTATTCAAGTGGGTCAAGATCGGTGATATCCAATGCGTAAGCCACCAAAGAACCGGCACCCGAACCACGACCAGGGCCTACTGGTACATCATTATCTTTTGACCACTGGATGAACTCCATTACGATTAAGAAGTAACCGGGGAACCCCATGTTATTAACAACTTCTAATTCGATTTTTAGTCGTTCATCATATTCAGGTCTACGCTCCGCTCGTACTTTCTCGTCAGGAAATAGAAACGCTAATCGACGCTCAAGACCTTCTTCTGATTTCTTAATCAAGAAGTCTTCAATCGCTAAGCCTTCCGTTGGGAAGTTAGGCAGGAAGTATTCACCTAAACGAACCGTCACATTACAACGCTTAGCGATCTCAACGCTGTTTTCCAATGCTTCAGGAATGTCCGAGAACAGCTCACACATCTCTTCTTCGCTACGGAGGTACTGTTGTGGACTGTAGTTTTTCGGTCGACGTGGATCGACCATGGTAAAGCCATCGTGAATCGCCACACGGATTTCATGGGCGTCAAACAAGTCTTCAGAAATAAATACCACTTCGTTGGTCGCGACAACTGGCAGGTCTTCTTGCTCGGCCAGTTCCAGCGCAAAGTGAAGATAAGACTCTTCATCCGGACGTCCTGTGCGGATCAGTTCCAGATAAAATCGGTCGGCAAAGTGTGTTTTGTAAAACTCGACACTACTTGCAACCAACTCACGGTTGCCTTTTAGCAACGCCTTACCAATCTCACCTTCTTTCGCACCCGATAAAAGAATCAGGCCTTCGGCATGTTCAATCAGCCACTCTTTATCAATCACTGGTTGATGCTGTACATGGCCGCGAAGGTAAGCTTTTGAAATCAATAACGTTAGGTTGTTGTAACCTTTGTTACTCGTTGCAATAACGGTGAGTTTAGTTAATTCGTCGCCAAACTCAGGAGACAGCATCAGGAAGTCAGCACCAATAATGGGTTTAATCCCGCACCCGTGGGCAGTACCGTAGAACTTAACCAAACCACATAGGTTGGTAAAGTCGGTCAGTGCTAGTGCGGGCATACCCATCTCAGCAACTTTCTTAACGAGTGGTGGTACCTTTGACAGGCCATCCACCATAGAAAAGTCACTGTGTACGCGAAGGTGAACAAATTTTGGATCTGACATTATTTTTCCTGAGTTCTAGACGTGAGCCTAGGATTACAACTGAATGTATTCTATTTTTTTCTACTGCAAGTAGGCAACTTTATTCGATGCCCCCCCTAATCAATAGGAAGCCACTATCAATAGTAAGCCAGAGCAATATAAAGTTTAATCAATGCGCTCTAATCAATGCCAAGAATACGTTTTACTGGTTTAAAGCTTTTGCGGTAATGATCAGTTACACCATGTTTTTCAATCGCTTCGAAATGTGCCTTGGTCGGGTAACCTTTATGTTGAGCAAAACCAAACTCTGGATGAAGTTTATCTAACTCTTCCATCTCTTGGTCACGAACCACTTTAGCGATGATAGACGCAGCGCTGATTTCAGCAACTCGCAAGTCCCCTTTCACAATCGCCAAGCCATCCATAGGTAATTCTGGAACACGGTTACCATCGATCAGAGCCATATCTGGCTGAATGCTCAGTCCTGCAATGGCACGCTGCATCGCTACCATGGTTGCTTGTAAAATATTTAGTTCATCAATTTCTTGCGGAGAACAACGACCAACCGACCATGCCAATGCTTTCTCTTTTATCTCAGGAAGCAGCGCAAGACGTTTCTTCTCTGACAATTTTTTTGAGTCGTTTAAGCCTTCGATAGGGTTATTAGGATCGAGGATAACGGCCGCAGTCACGACATCACCCACTAATGGTCCACGACCTACTTCATCCACACCAGCAAACAGCTGATAGCCTTGCGGATACTCAAACGGAGGAAGCTCTTTTTTCTCTTTTACTGCCATCATTCTTCTCTTAATGTTCTGTAAACACGCGCTTTATGACTCAACAAATGGTCGGTTAATCAGTTTCAACACTGCGTTAGCCGCCTGTTTATCCGCGTCTTTACGGATCCAGTGATGCATTTCAGTAAAGCGTTCAATAAGTGGCGCGTTGTCCGCTGAAAGCATCTTATCGACCGATGGGAAAAGGTAATCTGGGTGACACTCTTCAAGAATGTGCTCTTTTACGATTTCTTCACCCGCTAGGATATTCGGTAACGACACAAATTCTGTGATCGACAATTTCTTCACGATATAGCCAGTGAGCTTGTTGACCTTGTAGCCTACGACCATCGGACGCTTAAGCAACATACATTCAAGCGCAACAGTACCTGAAGCCAATAGAACTGAGTCGGAAGCGGTAATCACGTTTCTCGCAGTGTCTTCCACTAGCGTGAATTCCAACTCAGGCGCCGTCGCTTGCCAGATCTCGATAAACTGGTTCTTACGCTGTTCATTAACCAGTGCAACAACAAAATTAATATCAGGGTATTTCTGCTTAATACGCTGGCAGGTCTCGATAAATGGTTGAGCAATCAAACTCATTTCACCACCACGACTACCCGGCAGTACCGCTAGCCACGGCTTATCTTGATCTAAGCCCAAAAGTTCTCGAGCGTCTCGTTTACTCGGTTCCAAAGGAATCGCATCCGCCAACGTGTGGCCCACAAATTCACAGGCAACGTTATATTTATCATAAAACGCTTTTTCGAATGGCAGGAAAGCCAGAACTAAGTCAGTTGCTTTGTCGATTTTAAAGATACGTTTTGGACGCCAAGCCCAAACTGAAGGACTAACGTAATGAACCGTTTTAATGCCAGCGTTCTTAAGATCTAACTCAAGTCTCAGGTTGAAGTCAGGCGCATCAATACCAACAAACACATCAGGTGGATTTTGAGTGAAATACTTCACAAGCTCCGCTTTCACTTTGAGTAAGCGAGGCAAACGTCCAAGTACTTCAACCAACCCCATCACAGCAAGCTCTTCCATTTCGAAAAGAGACTCACAACCAAGGGCTTTCATTTTCGGGCCGCCAATACCGACGAATTCTGCATTTGGGTATTGCGATTTAATCGCTTTGATAAAACCTTCACCCAATGTGTCACCAGAAAGCTCCCCAACAACGATGCCCACACGCAGTGGTTCATTCGAAACAAAGTTCGAGGTGTTAGTTTGTGTATCTTGCTGTGCCATAGTTTTCCCTTCTCGCCTAAAGCAAAAAAGACCGCCTAATGAGTAGCGATCTTTTTGTTATACCAATCTGAATAAGTAATTATTGTCATACTTGCGCTGATTGGTACACAATCACATCAAGTATTAACGAATAATACCGCGCTCAGAGTTCTCTAGCATTTCTAGCATAGGAGTAACCGAAGTAAACTCTTTTGCCATTTCAACTAAAGCCGCTTTCGCCTCTTCAAGTGTTTTACCTGAACGGTATAACTCTTTGTACGCTTTCTGTAGTGCACGAATCTCTGATTTCTCAAACCCGTTACGCTTCAAGCCAACAAGGTTCAAACCAAATGGAGCTGCGTGATTACCTTGAGCAAGTACGTAAGGGAGTACATCTTGAACAACCGCAGAACAACCGCCAATGTACGCATAAGCGCCAATTGAGCAGAACGGGTGAATTGCAGACAATGCCATTACACCAGCGTAATCGCCAACCGTCACGTGACCGCCAAGGATAGCGTTGTTACCAATGTGAGTGTGGTTTCCAACGATTACATCATGCGCTACGTGAGCGTTTACACAAAACAAGTTGTCGTCACCAATCACTGTGGTTGCTTTGTCTTGAGTCGTACCACGGTGGATCTGAACGGCTTCACGAATCACGTTGCGATCACCGATCACTACTGTTGTTGCTTCGCCGCCATACTTCTTGTCTTGATTTTCTTCACCAATCACAGCGTGTGGGAAGATACGGTTTTCTTTACCAATGGTTGTGTGACCTTTAATCACAACGTGCGACATAATTTCTGTGTCGTCACCAATAGTCACAGTACCAGCAATGTAAGTGAAAGGCCCAACCGTCACGTTAGCACCGATAGTTACATCACCTTCGATTACTGCTGCCGGGTGAATTTTCGCTGTTTCATGAATCATATTAAAACTCTCTACGAGCACATTTAAGTTCAGCTGAACACACTACAGCACCGTCCACTTTAGCCACACCGTTAAATGATGCAATGCCACGACGTTCTTTTAGGAACTCAACTTCGATAACCAATTGGTCACCAGGTACCACTGGCTTACGGAATTTTGCTTTATCGACACTTGCGAAGTAGTAAAGTTCGTTGCCAGAAGGGGCACCAAAAGATTTAAATGCTAGAAGGCCTGTAGCTTGAGCCATTGCTTCTAAGATCAACACGCCCGGGAATACAGGAAGCTGTGGGAAGTGGCCTGTGAACTGAGGTTCATTAACAGAAACATTTTTAATCGCGGTCAGTGTTTTTTCTTTTTCAAAGCTAGTCACACGATCAACCATTAAGAATGGGTAGCGATGAGGTAATAGTTCCTGAATTTCAGTAATGTTCATCGTTGTCTGTTCAGTAGTCAAAGTCGTATTCCTATATATATTCTTTATTTAATTAGAAGGATTATAAACGAAAAAGACTCGCTGCACGCGAGCCTTTTATTAGAAATGCTGGAATTATGATTCCGCGCTCTTCTCGATAAGTTTTTCAACGGTTTTCAAACGCTTGTTCATTTCATCAATACGATGAACTCGCGTCGCTGTTTTACGCCAGTCTTTGTTTGGCTGTAAAGGAATACCAGATGAATACATGCCTTTCTCAGTGATGCTGCGCATTACCATACCCATACCGGTAATTGTAACGCCGTCAACGATTTCAATGTGACCATTAATCACACAACCGCCACCAATAATACAGTACTTACCTATCGTAGTGCTGCCAGCTACAATTGTACCACCAGCAATTGCCGAACCATATCCGATGTGAACATTGTGAGCAATTTGAAGTTGGTTATCTAAGATAACGTTATCTTCAATCACTGTATCGTCCAACGCGCCACGGTCGATGGTAGTACACGCGCCAATTTCTACACGATTACCAACGCGAACCGAACCGACTTGAGGGATTTTAACCCACTCGCCTTTTTCGTTCGCATAACCAAAGCCATCAGAACCAATCACTGTGCTTGATTGAATCAAACACGCAGTGCCAATGATCACTTCATGATAAATGCTTACATTAGCCCACAGCTTAGTGCCAACACCAATTTGAGCATTCTTACCAATAAAACAACCGGCACCAATGATCACGTCATCACCAAGGACAACACCAGATTCAATCACAGCATTTGCACCAATAGACACGTTTTGTCCAATGGTTGCATCACCAGAGATTGAAGCTGAATCAGCAATAGCCGCAGCCGGTGCAGGAGTAATGTCCAGCGCTTGAGCAACTTTAGCAAAAGCAACATAAGGGTCATTAACCACTATTACATTGGTTTTACACAGTTCGCGTTCACTCTCTTTAACCATAATAGCGGATGCTTTACAGTCACCTAGGTGTTTGCTGTACTTCACGTTAGAAAGGAACGTAATGTTTCCTTCTAGCGCTTTATCCATAGGAGCGACCGCTGAAACAGTAATAGTACCGTCTCCGTGTAGCTCTCCCCCGGTAATCGTTGCCAATTCGGCTAAAGTCAGATTCTTCATAAAACTTATTTCAGTGCTTTAATTACTTTCTCAGAGATGTTGTATTCTGGCTTGCCATATTGCAGAGCTTGAATATCAACAATCATGTCGTAGCCTTCTTTCTCTGCAACTTTTGTTACAGCATCTTGAATCACTTTGAATAGCTTCTGCTTCTCTTGTGCTTCACGACGTTGGCTTGCTTTTTCTAGTGCTTGAGCTTTGATTTTGTACTTGCTGTCCAATTGACCGACTTCGATACGAAGTTTTTCAATTTCATCAGGACCTAGCAATTCGCCATCACGCTTAAGCTTTTCGATCTTGGTCTTAGCTTCAGCTTGGATGCTTTGAAGCTCAGCCGCTTTATCTTTGAACTCTTCCTGCATTTTTTGAAGAACAACTTCACGCTGAGGTAGAGCCTGGAATACTTGTGCAGTGTTTACATAACCCACTTTTTGCGCAGCTTCTGCAGCTGTTGCAAAGAAAGAAGAGCTAAGAACTACAAGGCCTAAACCTGCTGCTTTAATCATATTTTTCAAAATATTGTCCTTTAAATATTAGAAAGTTCTACCAATGGTAAATGTGAAGAATTCCTCATCATCACCTTCGTAAATTTTAACCGGTTTCGCTAGAGAGAAAACCAGTGGGCCCATAGGAGACATCCACTGAAGGGCTGCACCATAAGATGAACGGTAATTGGTTGGATCTGAGTAATCGTAGTAGTACTGGCTGCCACTGTTAGGTGCGCCGCGGTCTACGAACTCGGTATCCCATACACTTGCCATGTCGAAGAAGACACTGGTTCGAATTTGGCTACGCGCTTCATCAGAAGCAAACGGTGTAGGTACAATTAACTCTAAACTCGCCAAAGCAACCGCGTTACCACCAACCGAATCATCGGTAGCAGAATCGTATGTAGGGTTGTTACCCGTGCTGTTTCCGTAAACGGCTTTTGGACCAGCGGAGTTAGAACCAAAGCCACGCAGCGTTGTAAAACCACCCGCGTAGTAGTTCTCATAGAATGGGAACAAGTTATCATTACCATCCGTTTGACCATAACCATTACCATAGCCTAATCGGCCACGCATCAATAGTGTGAACTCATGCTTTTTGGTCAGCGGGATGTAATGTTTTACATCGTACTGCGCTTTGAAGTACTTAGCATCAGAGCCGGGTACGGTCATTTTAGCAAAAGCACGTTGGTGGTTACCTTCTGTAGGGAAGAAACCACGGTTAAGGTTGTTACGAGTCCAAGAGATATTGATATCGAAGTCATCGGTTAGGATGTGTTCGTCACCATATTGGTCAATACTTCTCGCGAACTGCTCAACTTGGATATAAGTCGGAACGTTACCGATCTTGTTGTGCGTGTAGCCTACGCCAAATTCGATACGGTTAAGCTCATCCACAGGAAAACCCCATGTTAGGCTCGTACCATAACTTTGGTTGGTATAGTCGACGATACCCGCTTCAGATGCTTCAAACTCGTTGTAGAAGATCTTACCGCCCAAACTCACACCATCAAGGTTCCAGTATGGGTCACGGTAGTCCAAGCTCACGTTCTTTTGGTAATCGTTCATCATGGCGCTTACACCAACACGGTTACCAGAACCAGCAAAGTTGTCTTGTTGTAGACCAACTTGGAAGCTCACACCCGATTCAGTACCGTAGCCAACACCAAAGTTAATGCTACCTGAGTTTGCTTCTTTTACGTTGTAAACCAAATCGACTTGATCGTCACTACCTGGAACACGTACTGTTTGCACATCAACCGTTTCGAAGAAACCTAAACGGTTAAGTCGGCTCTTACCAGTATCAATCGATCGAGAGTTAAGCCAGCTGCCTTCCATTTGACGCATTTCACGACGTAGAACTTCATCTTTAGTCGAGTTGTTACCCGTAAAACGAATATCACGAACGTAGATACGGCTGCCCGCTTCTACATTGATAACCAGTGAAACTTCTTTGGTCTCATCATCGAATTCAGGAATAGTACGAACTTGTGGGTAGGCATAACCTGATTCACCAAGAATTCGCTTAACGCCTTCTTCTAAAGAAGTTACAGAAGAGCCGTTGTACGTATCGCCGTCTTCAAATGGTACTAATGCATCAAAGTCAGCCTCGCGGCCAATTAGCTCACCACGAAACGCGACATCTTTAACGGTGTAGGCTTCGCCTTCATCAATACCCAGCGTGATATAAACGCCTTTCTTGTCTGGAGAGATCGCAACTTGTGTCGAATCCACCTTAAACTTAAGGTAACCACGATCAAGATAGTAAGACTTCAGTGCTTCGATATCACCCGCTAAAACTTGCTTCTGATATTTTTCATCGGCAAGGAAATTCCACCAGGCAACATCTACGTTTAGGTTAAAACGGCTCAGGAGTTCAGCATCAGAATAGACTTCGTTTCCGATAAAGTTGATTTGCTGAATCTTCGCAGATACGCCTTCAGTGAACACAAACTTAAGGTCAGAACGGTTACGTGGCAATGGAGTCACAACCGCTTTTACTGTCGCGTTGTATTTACCTACGCTGTAATAAAAATCTTCAAGACCTTTCTCGATGTTACTCAGCGTTGTACGATCAAGCGCTTCACCTTCACGAACACCAGATGCATCTAGGTTCTGTTGAAGTTGCTCTTCTTTAATCGCTTTGTTACCCGAGAATGAAATGCTTGCGATGGTCGGTCGTTCTTTTACTTGAACAATCAATACACCTTCATCACGAAGTACTTTAACGTCCTCAAAGTTACCGGAAGCATATAATGCACGAATAATCTCAGATACATCGCCTTCTTCTACTTGATCGCCAATACGCACCGGCATTTTCAGTAGAGCTGCACCAAGTGCAACACGTTGTAAACCTTCGATCTTAATATCTTGAACTACAAAGTTTTGTGCTCCGTTCGCAGCCACACTAGTGGCCAATAGACTTGCGAACAGAATTTGCTTAATCGCCATACTTATTCTAATTATTCCTTGCTACTAACAATGCCTGTAAGAAACCATTCACAGACGAGTAAAATCGTTAAATATTGCCAGAGCCATCAAAGAGAAGATAATTGCACTTCCCAGTCGATACCCTATTTCCTGAACTTTCTCAGGGACGGGTTTACGAGTAATGGCTTCAATAGCGAAAAAGAGCAAATGTCCGCCATCAAGCATAGGCAGCGGAACCAAATTAATGATACCTAAGTTAACACTGATCAAAGCCAAAAAGCCCAAGAAGTAAACCAGACCATAATCGGCGGTTGTACCTGCACCTTTAGCAATCGAAATAGGGCCACTTAGGTTATTTAAGCCAACATCACCAACGATGAGCTTTTTAAGCATTGTCAGCGTCAAACCAATGATCTGACCTGTTTTATCAAATGCTTTTCCTACAGACTCAATTACACCAAATTGTAACTCAAAGCGATAATCTTCTGGCCATTCTGCGACTTCTGGAGCAATACCCGCATAGCCGATTGTTGAACCATCAGAAAGCTCGCGACTTTTTGGAGTAAGAACCAATTGCTGCTTCACACCATTTCGCAACACACTGACGTTTATCGAGGTTTCCGGATTCGCTCGAATTAACTCAACAACCGATTGCCACTGTTCAATAGGTTGCTCATTAATTTCGACAATCTTATCACCCGCTTCGAATCCTGCAGAGTAAGCAGCACCGTCTTCAATAATTTGAGCGAGCGTTGTCGATATTTCGGGCGAATACGGTCTAAAACCAAGCGTTGTCATTGCAGATTCAGTTTCTGGGTTAAACGACCAGTCTGAAATGTCCAATGTCACTTGTTGCTCAAAACCAATATCATCTGGAGAAGAAACCGTTACTGTCATGGATTGATCACCTATATGTGATATCAAACCCATGTTTACTGATTCCCAATCTGCGGTTTTGATTCCTGAAATAGATTTAAGTTCCATTCCACTTTCAATTCCGGCTTGTGCCACGATAGATTGAGGAGTGACCTCTCCAATTACCGGTTTAACCGCTGGTACACCGATCAAAAATACTAACCAATATGCGAACACCGCAAAGATAAAGTTAAATGCAGGACCTGCACCCACTATCGCTGTTCGTTTCCATAACGGCTTCTTATCAAAAGCGTATTGCTGTTCTTCGTCAGAAAGGTCGTCAACACGACCATCAAGCATTTTAACGTAGCCGCCTAATGGAATCACTGACAAGCTGTATTCCGTGCCATCGCGGCCAACTTTGCTCCAGATTGATTTACCAAAACCAATCGAAAACTTTTCGACTTTTACACCACAGCGACGAGCAACCCAGAAGTGTCCAAACTCATGAACAGCGACCAGAATGCCAAGCGCTACAATAAAAGATGCGAAGTTCCATAGAATTCCACTCATGCTAGCTGCTCTTTAATAAATTGAATGGCTATTTGACGAGACATATTATCGAGCTCAAGAAGGCTTTCCAAGCTATCTAAGCCCTCAGAGTTATATTGTTCACATACTTTGCTCATAACATGCTCGTTAATGATAGCAATATCGGTAAACTTCACTTGATTGTTCAAGAAAGCATCGACTGCAACTTCGTTTGCCGCATTAATTGCTGTTGTCGCATGCTGACCTAAGTAGCACGCTTCGATCGCTAATCTCAAACATGGGTAACGAGTTAAATCAGGCTCTAAGAATGTCAATTCACCAATCTTAGTGAAGTCCAATGGCTTAACACCCGCTTCAGTACGATCAGGGTAAGACATGGTCAGAGCGATGGGTGTCGCCATATCGGGCTCGCCCATTTGAGCCAGTACCGAGCCATCTTTGTACTGAACCATTGAATGAATCACAGACTGAGGGTGGATAATGACTTTGAGTTGCTCTTGAGAGGCATTAAATAACCACTTAGCCTCAATGTACTCTAAGCCTTTATTCATCATAGTTGCTGAATCAACAGAGATCTTAGGTCCCATTGACCAGTTAGGGTGTGCAATAGCGCGCTCAGGAGTAACAGATTCAAGCTCTGCAACATCGGTATAGCGGAAAGGACCGCCAGAACCCGTCAAGAGAATATGGTTGATACCGTTCTCTTCCATATTACAACGACCTAGATTAGTTTGTACGTTTTGCGGTAGGCATTGAAAGATAGCATTGTGTTCACTATCGACAGGAAGTAGCTCAGCGTCATATTTTTCTACTGCGTCGATGAACAGCTGTCCTGACATCACTAAGGCTTCTTTATTAGCCAGTAAGATACGTTTGCCAGCTTTAACTGCCGACATAGTAGGAAGCAGACCAGCCGCCCCAACAATCGCGGCCATCACAGTATCGACTTCTTTTAAAGAAGCGACCTGACACATCCCTTCAGAGCCAGAGAGCACCTCTGTTTTAGGATGGCTGGCAGACAATATTTCAGCTAATCGAGACGCTGCATCTGGGCACGCCATAGCTACGTAGCTAGGGTTCCACTTTTCAACTAACGCCAACATCTTGTCGACATTCGAACCTGCTGCTAGTGCGACAACTGAATAGAGCGTCGGGTTTTTCTCAACCACTTTCAGTGTACTTGCACCGATAGAGCCTGTAGCACCAAGGATAGTTAGATTTCGCATCGCATATGACCGTAGAAATGTAATAAAGGGCAGAATCACTGCCCTTTTTATTAGAATGCTAAATAAAGCAGAGCAAAGACAGGGAATGCAGCCGTTAAGCTATCTATTCTATCAAGTATACCACCATGACCAGGAATCAGATTACTGCTGTCTTTGACCCCGGAAACACGCTTAAACATGCTTTCAACAAGGTCACCAAGAACAGAGATAACAACCGTCACGAGGGTGATAACAATCATGTGAAGAGGACTGGTAAACTGGATATCAAACAAATCAGCAAAGATCCAAGCCACGATCACCGCAGTAATAATACCGCCAATAAGACCTTCAATCGTCTTATTTGGGCTTACCGCTGGCGCCATCTTACGCTTACCAAAGCTCTTGCCTGAGAAGTATGCGCCGCTATCTGCAGCCCACACTAGCAAGCAAACAAACATCACTAGCTTTGCACCATGGTAAGGATCCGCATCGATACCGTTAGCGCGCAGAATCACCACACTCCAAAAGAATGGCAGCAGAGTAAGTAATCCAAAGCCGTGTCTAAGAATAGAAGAGTCTTTCCATGCTGGCATAGACTTAGGATAAGTCACCGCCATACCACTCGCTATCACCCACCAAATCGATCCAATACTAAGAATGGCGTAGTGAGCACTAGAAAGGTTATTAAGGCTAAATGCATCAAAAGGGATAAAAGCAAAACTGGCAGCACTAACCACAACCGTTGGAATCAACGCTAAATAACGTGATTTGCTTTCAACAAACTGAGTCCACTCCCAAAAACCCAATAGCGTGATTACCGCTAATGAAAGTATAAATGTGGGAAGTGATAACTCGAAAATACCTAGAATAACTAGGGGAGCCAAAATCAACGCCGTAATAATTCGTTGTTTCAAACCAAAAAATCCTTATTAACTGTCCATCAGAGCTTTAATTTGCTCACCAGTGCATCCAAAACGACGCTCACGGTTTACAAACCAAGTCACAGCTTCTACTAAGCTGTCTTCATTAAAGTCTGGCCAGAATTGTTCAGTGAAATACATTTCAGCGTAAGCCAATTGCCAAAGCATAAAGTTGCTAATACGACATTCACCACTGGTACGAATCAGCAGATCAACTTCAGGAATATCAGACATTGTTAGGTGCTGTGTAATCATAGCTTCATCAATGTCTTCTACATTAATATCACCAGACTTTACCTGCTGAGCAATAGAGGTCATTGCTTGCTGAATATCCCATTTACCGCCGTAGTTAGCAGCAATATTGATAACCATACCGGTATTGGCGCTAGTCAAAGCCTCGGCTTCTTCTATCTTCTTTTGTAGTCGATCATTGAAACGACTTTTATCACCAATAACACGAAGTTGTAGATTATTCTTATGAAGCTTTTTTACTTCACTAGAGAGGACTGAGATAAACAGTTCCATCAAAATACCGACTTCTTCTTCTGGTCGACGCCAGTTCTCGCTGCTAAATGCAAAAAGTGTAACAGCTTTAATGCCAAGTCTGGCAGCAGAAGAGATGGTTTTTCGAACGGCTTGAACACCGTTTTTATGGCCAAAGACGCGAGGTTTGCCCTGAGCTTTTGCCCAGCGGCCATTACCATCCATAATGATAGCAATGTGTTTAGGAAGAGAGTCTGTGAACGCTTGAGAATTATGCATAAAAGAGTGAATCAAATTCTAATAGTCGAACAGAGTAGCATAAAAAAACGCTGAACAGTGAGTACAGCGTTTTTCCGGTAAGTAAAGAATATGGGAAATTAAACTTCCATCAACTCTTTTTCTTTCGTAGCTAGAACTTCATCTACGTTCTTAACAGCAACGTCAGTTAGCTTTTGAATTTCGTCTTGTGCTTTACGATCTTCATCTTCAGAAATTTCTTTGTCTTTCAGAAGTGCTTTAAGATCACCATTCGCGTCACGACGGATGTTACGGATAGCAACACGGCCACCTTCAGCTTCGCCACGAACGATTTTAACTAGGTCTTTACGACGCTCTTCCGTTAGCGGTGGAAGTGGAACACGGATAACTGTACCAGCAGACATAGGGTTTAGGCCTAGGTCAGACGACATGATTGCTTTTTCAACAAGAGGCGTCAGTGTTTTATCAAATACAGTGATCGCTAGAGTACGTGCGTCTTCAGCAATAACGTTAGCAACTTGGGTCAAAGGCGTTGGTGCACCGTAGTACTCAACAGTCAGACCAGAAAGTAGGCTCGGGTGTGCACGACCTGTACGAATCTTTTGCAGGCTGTTTTTTAGTGCATCAACACTTTTTACCATGCGCTCTTGAGCGTCTTTTTTGATTTCGTTAATCACAATTTCACCTTGATTATGTTCTTTCTTCAAGAAAGCTTTTTATTTGGAGTGATAAGGATAAGCTTACCAAAGTGTAAACCTCAGTAAGCCCGAAAAATTAGTCAGCATCGCTGATTAATGTACCTTCAGTTTCACCCATAACCACGCGGCGTAGTGCGCCTGGTTTATTCATATTAAATACACGGATTGGCATTTTGTGATCACGTGCTAGCGTAAATGCAGCCAAATCCATTACTTTCAATTCTTTCTCAAGAATCGTGTTGTAAGACAAAGTATCATACAGCTCTGCGTCTGGGTTTGCTACTGGGTCAGCAGTAAATACACCATCTACTTTCGTCGCTTTTAGAACTACGTCAGCTTCGATTTCGATACCACGTAGACACGCAGCAGAATCTGTAGTGAAGAATGGGTTACCAGTACCTGCAGAGAAGATCACAACGCGACCTTGACGCAGTTGGCTGATTGCATCTGCCCAGTTGTAATCGTCACACACACCTTTAAGAGGGATTGCAGACATTACACGTGCGTTTACGTAAGCACGGTGTAGAGCGTCACGCATTGCAAGGCCGTTCATTACCGTTGCAAGCATACCCATGTGGTCACCAACAACGCGGTTCATACCTGCTTCAGCAAGGCCTGCGCCACGGAAAAGGTTACCGCCACCGATAACAACACCTACTTGAACACCTAGTTCAACCAATTCTTTTACTTCTTGAGCCATACGATCAAGGATCGTCGGGTCAATACCAAAACCTTCTTCGCCTTGTAGTGCTTCACCGCTAAGTTTTAACAGAATACGTTGATACGCCGGTTTAGGGTTCGTAGTCATGGAGTTTACCTTCCAAAGAGTTGATGATTAACAGTCATGGATAAAAACTGATTAGCTCAGTTCGCATTCATAACAGCTAAAAGCCAAAAATAATTCACTATTCATAAAAAGACCGCAGCATATGCCACGGTCTTTTTTCAATCAATACGCTAAGGATTAACCTTGTTGTACCGCTGCAACTTCGTCTGCGAAGCTCATTTCAGCAGCTTTCTCGATACCTTCACCAACTTCTAAACGAACGAAGGTAGTAACTGATGCGCCTTTCTCTTTAAGAATGTCAGCAACAGTTTTCTTAGGTTCCATGATGAAAGCTTGACCAGTAAGAGATACTTCGCCCGTGAATTTCTTCATACGGCCGATAACCATTTTCTCAGCGATCTCTTGTGGTTTGCCTTCGTTCATAGCGATTTCAACTTGAACAGCTTTTTCTTTTTCTACTACGTCAGCAGGTACGTCAGATGGGTTAACGTACTCAGGCTTAGAAGCAGCAACGTGCATAGCGATGTGCTTAAGCGTTTCAGCTTCGCCTTCACCAGCAACAACAACACCGATTTTCTCGCCGTGACGGTAAGAAGCTAGTGCAACACCTTCAACAAGCTCAACACGACGGATGCTGATGTTCTCACCGATCTTAGTTACTAGAGCGATACGTGCGTCTTCAAACTTAGCTTGAAGAGCTGTGATGTCTAGACGTTCAGCTAGAGCCGCTTCAGCAACTTCGTTAGCGAATGCAAGGAAACCTGCATCTTTAGCTACGAAATCAGTTTGGCAGTTCACTTCAAGAAGAGCAGCAACGCCAGCTTCTTCTTTAATGATGATTGTGCCTTCTGCAGCAACGTTACCAGCTTTTTTAGCTGCTTTCGCTGCGCCAGATTTACGCATATTTTCAATTGCTAGCTCGATGTCGCCTTCAGCAGCAACAAGCGCTTTTTTACATTCCATCATGCCCGCTGCTGTGCGTTCACGAAGTTCTTTAACTAGAGCTGCAGTTACAGTTGCCATTCTCTATTCCTTAGTAAATTCTAAAAAAGATAAAAAACAGGGGCCTAATTAATTGGCCCCTGATATTGACTGTATTTAGTCCGTTAAGCCATCGATTATGACCGCTTAATATGAACTAAATATGGCTCAGAGCCGCTATTATTCAGCTTCTACGAAACCGTCTTTTTCAGCAGCAGCAGCGATAACAACATCTTTGTTACGGCCTTCTTTAACCGCGTCAGCAGCAGCGTTAAGGTAAAGCTGTACTGCACGGATTGCATCGTCATTACCAGGAATGATGAAGTCAATGCCGTCTGGGTTAGAGTTAGTATCAACTACAGCGTAAACTGGGATACCTAGGTTGTTAGCTTCTTTAACTGCGATGTGTTCGTGATCAGCATCGATTACGAATAGAGCGTCAGGTAGGCCGCCCATGTTCTTGATACCACCAAGAGATTTCTCTAGCTTCTCCATTTCACGAGTACGCATTAGAGCTTCTTTCTTAGTAAGCTTGTCGAAAGTACCGTCTTGAGCTTGCGCTTCAAGTTCTTTCAGACGCTTGATAGACTGACGAACAGTTTTGTAGTTCGTTAGCATACCGCCTAACCAGCGG
The DNA here is from genome assembly GCF_014879975.1 of Vibrio bathopelagicus. Classification (NCBI taxonomy): domain Bacteria; kingdom Pseudomonadati; phylum Pseudomonadota; class Gammaproteobacteria; order Vibrionales; family Vibrionaceae; genus Vibrio; species Vibrio bathopelagicus. The sequence continues at coordinate 2,789,048 of NZ_CP062500.1, forward strand.
TTGTTAACGTAAAACTGGTTGCTGTTGATAGCAGCTTCTTTAACAGCTTCAGATGCAGCGCGCTTAGTACCAACAAAAAGAACTTTACCTTTCTTCTCACCAACTTTAGCGATTTCTGCTAGAGCTTCGTTGAACATTGGTACAGTTTTTTCTAGGTTGATGATATGAACTTTGCTACGAGCACCAAAGATGAATGGCTTCATTTTTGGGTTCCAGTAACGAGTTTGGTGACCGAAGTGAACACCAGCTTTAAGCATATCGCGCATTGATACAGTTGCCATTTTAAAATCCTCTATGGGGTTAGGCCTCCACACTCCCCATGAATCCGACCCCTAACAACTAACCACTTTTTCAGCCGTTATCTGTGTTGTTGAGGCACCCCGGAACATGTGTCGGAATGTGTGTGATTTAAAGATATAAGTTAGTGGACACGAAGCTTGTTTCGCCAATTGGAGAAAACAGTCCTGATGTCCGGCGCGCTTTATACCATATTTTGTCCATCTATGGCTAGAAAAAAATATAAAAATGGCGGTTGCTATACTGATCTTTGACGCTGTATTTCTCTTATAAATAGTATCAATAACGCAAGAGGCAATCGGCTTAAAGTTGAACACTATTCAATCACGCTTAGTAGTATCCACCAGCATTGTATGGGTATCAGAATGTTGCGCTAAATTGCTGCACTGCTAGAATAGCCCCAATATGCACACTTAGGTGCTACCAAATTAAGAGATATGCAATGGCTGTAAAAATTAAAACTGCTGAAGAAATTGAAAAAATGCGCGTTGCCGGTAAGCTGGCTTCTGAAATTCTAGAGATGATTGAACCTCATATCCAAGTAGGTACCACGACAGAAGAACTGAATAAGATCTGTCATGAGTACGCTCTAGAAAGAGGCGCATACTCAGCACCACTTGATTACCACGGTTTCCCTAAGTCAATCTGTACGTCTATCAACCACATCGTGTGTCACGGTATTCCAGCATCACAAGATGAGACTGGTAGCACAGGTCAATTCAAACCTGCAGTATTGAAAGATGGCGATATTCTAAACGTTGATATCACTGTGATTGTTCCTGATGACGAAAATGCAGACCTAAGCACTCGTCCGCAAGGTTACCACGGTGACACATCTAAGATGTTCCTTGTGGGTGAAGTTTCTCCAGCAAACAAACGTCTATGTATGGTTGCTCAAGAAGCACTTTACGAAGGCATGCGCCAAGTAAAACCTGGTGTTCAGTTGGGTCAAATCGGTACGGCTATCGAGAAGTACATCAAAACCAACAATAAGAACAACCCACGCGCTAAGTTCTCTATTGTTAAAGATTACTGTGGCCACGGCATCGGTTCTGAGTTCCATGAAGATCCACAAGTGGTTCACTACAAAAACAGTGACCGTACCGTACTGAAAGCTGGCATGTGTTTCACAATCGAGCCAATGATCAACGCAGGTAAGTTTGGCTGCCGTCTTGATGACGAAGATAGCTGGACAGTGTACACAGCAGACAGCAAGAACTCAGCACAATGGGAGCACACACTGGTTGTAACTGAGACAGGTTGTGAAGTACTGACACTACGCAGCGATGACACGATTCCACGTATCATGAAGAACGCTTAGTTCAACAGGCTGAAACATCAGACTTTTAAAAATATCCTCGCATTGTCGGGGATATTTTTTTATCTGCGTAATTTCGATTTTCCATCACCTTCTGTTAAATTGTTAAATACTCTCATTTGCTTGCACGGATAGCAGACTATGCCTTATCAATGCCCTCTTACGTTCAATGACGAACAAATTGAAATCTGCGAATTAAAAAATCAACTCGAAATCTTCACGCAGTACCAAAAAGATGAATTTCTCAATCATCACCCAGTGACAGACTTAGTGTTGCTACGCTCTGAATATATGGATTTGCTCCTCAACCGATTATGGGATCATTTTGGATTCAGCAAACTGCCTCATATTGCGTTGGTCGCTGTGGGTGGTTATGGTCGCGGTGAACTGCATCCGTTATCCGACATTGATATCTTAATCGTATCGCAAAAGACGCTACCTCCAGCGCTTGGTGAAAAAGTCAGTCAGTTCATCACGCTACTTTGGGATTTGAGACTCGAAGTTGGCCATGCGGTACGCACCATTGCCGAATGTATTGAAATTGGTAGTGATGACTTAACCGTTGCGACTAACCTGCAAGAGTCGCGTTTACTGTGTGGCAGTGAAGACACCTTCCAAGAGCTGAAACTAAAGATTCATTCCGATTCATTTTGGCCAAGTGAGACATTTTACAAAGCCAAGATTCAAGAGCAAAGAGAGCGTCATGCTCGCTACCACGACACCACCTACAACCTAGAACCGGACATCAAATCAACACCCGGTGGGTTAAGAGACATCCACACTCTGAGTTGGGTAGCACGTCGCCATTTTGGTGCCACATCTCTACTGGAGATGAGCAAATACGGATTCCTAACCGATGCCGAATATCGCGAACTCGTCGAGTGCCAAGATTTTTTATGGCGCGTTCGCTTTGCATTGCATATCGAACTACGCCGTTACGACAACCGTCTTACCTTCGCTCATCAGGCTCAAGTAGCAGAACACCTTGGTTATACTGGTGAAGGCAATCGTGGCGTAGAAATGATGATGAAGGAGTTCTACCGCACACTTCGTCGTGTAGCAGAGCTCAACAAGATGCTGCTTAAACTGTTTGACCAAGCGATCATTAACGGCGGTCAAACACAAGAAGCGGAGATTCTCGACAACGATTTTCAACGTCGAGGCTCACTGATCGAAGCGCGTAAGCCTGCCCTATTCCAAGCTCGTCCAGAAACGATTCTCGATATGTTTATCCATATCGCTAACGACTCTTCCATCGAAGGGGTCAGCCCGCCAACCTTGCGACAGCTGCGTACGGCACGTCGCCGATTGAACCGCTTCCTGCATACCATTCCTGAAGCCCGTGACAAGTTCATGGACTTGGTTCGTCACCCAAATGCACTGCACAAAGCTTTTAGCCTGATGCATAAACTGGGTGTGCTATCGGCCTATTTGCCACAGTGGAGTCAAATTGTTGGTCAAATGCAGTTTGATCTGTTCCATGTTTACACCGTCGATGAACACAGTATTCGTCTTCTGAAACACATCAACCGTTTTAACCAAATTGAAAACCACGATAAGCATCCAATTTGTTGTGAAGTTTACCCGAGAGTTCAGAAAAAAGAGCTGCTGATCCTCGCCGCTATCTTCCATGATATAGGTAAAGGTCGCGGTGGTGATCACTCGGAAATCGGCGCAGTTGAGGCTTACTCCTTCTGTATCGAGCACGGATTATCAAAACCAGAAGCAAAACAAGTCGCATGGCTCGTTCAGAACCACCTGTTGATGTCTGTCACCGCCCAACGCCGTGATATCTACGACCCTGATGTCATTACCGAATTCGCGAAGAAGGTTCGTGATGAAGAGTCATTAGAGCTGCTGGTGTGCCTAACCGTCGCCGACATATGTGCGACGAACCCGGAACTATGGAACAGCTGGAAACGCACCCTGTTAGCTGAACTATTCCATTCGACGCAACGTGCACTGCGCCGTGGCTTGGAAAACCCAGTCGATGTCAGAGACCGTATTCGTCACAATCAACAGATGGCATCAGCTCTGTTACGTAAAGAAGGCTTCACTGCTCGTGAGATTGAAGTACTTTGGCAACGTTTCAAAGCCGATTACTTCTTACGTCACACACATAAGCAAATCGCTTGGCACTGTGAGCACTTACTTCGTCTAGAAGACCCAAGCCAACCGTTAGTTTTGATCAGTAAAAAAGCGACACGCGGTGGCACTGAGGTGTTTGTTTACTGTAAAGATCAAGCCGCACTTTTTGCGACCGTGGTGGCTGAGCTCGATAGACGCAACTTCAACGTTCATGACGCGCAAGTCATGGTCAGTAAAGATGGCCATGTTTTGGATACCTTTATCGTACTCGATCAGCATGGTGAAGCGATTGATGAAGCGAGACACAAAGCCGTTGCTAAGCATCTGACTCATGTATTGGCTGATGGCCGACCGACTAAGATTAAGACGCGTCGCACGCCACGTAACTTGCAACACTTTAAGGTCAAAACCTTAGTTGAGTTCCTACCAACAAAGAGCAAAAAGCGTACCTTGATGGAGTTAAGAGCCCTTGATACACCGGGGTTATTAGCTCAAGTCGGTGCAACCTTTGCCGAACTAGACATCAACTTGCACGGAGCGAAAATTACCACCATAGGTGAGCGAGCTGAGGATTTGTTTATTCTAACCAGTGAAGCGGGTGGAAGACTGTCTGAAGAACAAGAACAGGCGCTAAGAGAACGATTAACCGAACACGTTTCGGAACTCGCCCCTTAGAAAGCGAATTGAGTGCTAGAAGCGGGTTTAATAACCAAATAAGTGTGGGCAAAGATAGAGAGCGATCTTGCCCACAACTTACAATCAATTCACAGATATCAACTATCTAGCTCGTCGTTAGGCTGCTACATTGATCAAGTCAATTACATAAAAGTATTACATTCATAACCTAGAGGTCGCTTATGTATCCAAACCTCACTGGCTTAGGTATCCACGAACCTAAACAGATTGAACGTTACTCCCTTCGCCAAGAAGCGCACAAAGATATCCTGAAGATTTACTTTCGTAAGCAGAAAGGTGAACTGTTCGCGAAAAGCGTTAAGTTTAAGTACCCACGACAAGTAAAAAGTGTGCTTGTTAGCGGTGGTAATAATCAATACAAAGAAGTGACAGAGATTAACCGCAACCTCACTCTTGTGATTGATGAGCTCAACAAGATCACTAAACCTACACCAACGGCTGAGGTGGATGTGAAGCAGAAGATCCTTACCGACTTACGCCACCTAGAGAAAGTGGTATCAAGTAAGATCGCTGAGATCGAAGCCGATCTAGAAAAGCTAAAATGATCCCGCGATTAACGGCTAACTAGCCAACATTAGTTATGCCGTTAAGGTCGTACAGACATCAAAAAGGGCTGATATCACTATCAGCCCTTTGTTTTTTATTCTATTTTCTTTATTCACTTAAACGCGTGTGATTACTTAGACAAACATGTTTGAGCATCAATTAAGTTGGTATCCCACTCAAAGGTTTCAAATAACCTTAACCACGTTTCATCTAGGCTGGCCTTCATCACTAACTCTTTTTTAGTGAAAGGATGAATGAAACGCAACTCAGAAGCATGCAGCAACAGACGGTGTGAGTCTAAATCATCACGAAACAGTCGGTTATGCTGACCATCACCATGCGAAGTATCGCCAACGATTGGATGTCTTAGATGAGCCATGTGACGACGCAGCTGATGTTTACGTCCTGTCTTTGGCATCATCTCAACTAAGCAGTAACGACTGGTAGGAAAACGGCCTGTTGAATACGGCACTTCAACTTTCGCTAACGGCTCGTAAACAGTGACGGCCTCTTGTGGTTCTTTATCTTCTTTCGCGAACTTGTCTGCGATCTTATCCAACTCGACCTTGAGTGCATAATCGAGCGTATCGCCCTCTTCTATCCAACCACGAACAATCGCATGATAAGTCTTTTGCATCTCATGGTTGGCGAACATCGGCATCACCTCAGAAGCAACCTCACTCGACAGTGCAAACACCAACACACCAGATGTTGGTCGATCTAAACGATGCAAAGGAAATACGTGCTGACCAATTTGATCGCGCAGTGTCTGCATAACAAATTGAGTCTCGTGTTTATCCAACCATGAGCGATGCACTAGCATACCCGCAGGCTTATTCACCGCGACAAAATACTCATCTTGATAAATGATCTCTAACATTACGCGCATACCTCATCAATACTCAGAATCGTCACTAGCAGTTCAGCTTTGTCTGCCTCATTTTTCCACACTTCACCAAAATAGGGATGAATCGCAAAGCCTTTCGGTAGGCTCATTTGGGCATGCATCATTACGTTGATCTTTACGATAAAGATCCACTGCAACCACTCTTCCGGTTGTAGCAAATCAATCGCGAAAGGTTCAACACTTGCAAGCGCCTCATCCGAGGGTGGAAGCGTGCTCCACAGAGAACAGTGGCGCATTTGTTGTTCTAATTGTTGAAGTAAAAGAGGTAACTTTGTGGCAGCTGTCATTTTTCACCAAGTTATTTATCTAGTGACCTTGAAATTGGGGCATAGAGTACCATCTATTTAGGAAAGAAAGTTAGGAGCTTTATTACTATGGAAACCATTCACACGCTCACTCAGTTGCTAAAGAATAGCGGTTGCCAATACGACATCTACGACTTAGGTCGTCGTATCCAGAAAATCGACAACACCCTATTCTCTGATGTTGAGCAAGGGAAACAGCCATACCCGTTTCCACTTCAGAAACAAGCTCACTTAGCCATTAGCTACTGGAACGAACACAAACAGCCATGGATTTGGTTTCTAAAATTCAAACTGGACGAAAGAGGCCTATTACATCAAGGCGATGTGGGTAATTTTCTTAAGTTTGTTATCGAAGCAATGGGCACGCGTTTGAACGGTGATATCAGCGAAGAGCAACAACAAAAGCTGTCAAACAACCCTTATACCTTTAAGCCTTCTGAAGACAAAATGGCCGTATTCCATAGCCAAGTAAGAGCAGGTTTAGACTTAGCGACGAGCCAATATTACGAACACGCTCAACATTACTTCACTGGTGAGCTTGGTTGGGATAATTGGAAAACGGTTGGTCTACAAGGCATCACAGATATGTGCGCGCGTTTAGGAAGCCAACAAAACGGTGTATCAATTCGCAAAGCCATTAATAAGCTGCCATCAGAACCGCTATACGCAACGTTAGGTGCGCTTGAACATACACAAATCAATGACAAACTCGCGCAACGCTTACAAGAGCTTGCAGAGCATGAGATCGCAAGTAAAGAGCCTGATTTATTCTTACTTTCAGCCTTGGTTCGTGCCCTTTCCGGTGCAGAACAAAGGATCGCGAATAACATCATTAACCAAGTTCTGGCTAGTCCACGCTTGAGTCACCAAGAAGTGTTGATTGGTTTAGCGGGTCGCAGCTGGCACGCGCTGCAAGACCCTGCGATTGCTGAGCAATTCTTGCTGCGTCTCGCACAAACGGGGAATCAAAACCTGTTCAATCAGTTATTTGCAGATTTAGTGATGATTCCGACACTAAGAATGGTATTTTTACCCTTGTTGAATTCGAACCCATCACCTGAGCTCGCAAACGCATTAATTGAGTTACAACAAGCGACTAAGTCTCAATAACGGACTGACGACTAATTCAAGAGCGGGCTTGCTCTAGAGCTCGTTGAAATACGCTGTAATTACAATTGGAATAGAGATAAAAAGGAAGTATGGATTAAATGATAGATAACTTATTGGCTATTTTGTTTCTGTGCTTCTTTTGCTTTTTATTTTGGCAGCAGCGCAGGCAATCAGAGCTTGCGAAAGCTGCCATTGCGAGAAAGTGTAAAGAGCTAGACCTGCAATTATTAAGTGTCGCCTTCAGTGGTCATAAACTTAAGATGCGCCATGAGCTAACGACCATTTGGCGCTGGCATACTGTGTACCAATTTGAGTTTTCCGCATTAGGTGATGACCTGTACCAAGGAAAACTGACAATGGTAGGCTTCCGCTCTATGCGGTTTGAGCTACAGCCTCATAGAATGTAACGTCGCAATACGCGGTATAACTATATTCATGAAAAGGGCCAAACTGATCTTGTTTGGTCTCTTTAAATGCAAAGCCTAACTTTTCGAGTAACTTAATCGATGGGTTATGGCCGACATTAACGGTCGCGACAACATTCGTTAGGTGCTCTTCAAAGCACACCAAACTAAAAAAAGGTTTTAGCACTTCGCTAGCAAGGCCTTGATTCCAAAACTCCTTGTCTAGAATAAATCCCAGTTCATGCTTCCCTTCCTCAGACGAAACAAACAAATGTCCAAGGTATTCACGGGTCTGGTTATGGATAATTGCACGACAGAAACCGACGTTGTCGTTCAGTATTTCTTGAAATAGGTGTTTTGCAGAGGCAATAGAGTGCGGCCCGTTCATTTCCGCACGATTAATGGGGCAGCAATTCAACTTGATAAAGTCGTGTTGTAGCTGTTCAGTATAAGGTACTAACAGCGTTCTTGAGGTTGCTATCGTCATAAAACACTCCTTGTGTTGACCATTAGCAGAAAAGCAAATGTCGCGCTCTTAGATAAAAGCTCCTGAATTAAAGAGAGCCCCTAGATAGAGAAAAGCCTCAGATAAAGAAAAGCCCCGACACCGAAGTGTCAGGGCTAGGGTCTTACTCGCAGCAGTCCGGCTACTAATAAATGCTCCATGCATCATCCATAATAGTGGCTGTAATCCTTCAGCTCTTTCCTTTACTTCGCCGTCCTAGCGGTGTCCAATCATCCTGAAAGCTAACGATCCTAGTTAGCGCACATCACTTGTTCCGTGAGCGGTGTCCTTTACATCGTCCTGATGCTAATCCAACCCTTTAAATCCTAAAGGTGTCCATTGTCATTCCGTTGCAGCCAACTTCCTGTTAACTGAATGTATCCCTACAATGTCCTTACGCTCCATGCTTGACCACTCAATCCTAAGTAACCAAATCTTCATCCTGAAGATAACCAAATCCTTGGGGCTTTCCTGTTCCGTGTCAGAATCCTTCCGACAAGGTTTAATTTACGCGATTTAGGATTTCGGACAATAGATTTGCATCACATTTTGAATTCAAGAAAGTTGTTAATTATATAAAACAATTAAAATTCAAAAGCTTAACCATATGCATATCAATCTCTCTAGATAACTATTTGTGTTATCTCACAGCCTTTGTAAGAGATCTCTCACACGCGATGGGCTGTTTTATGATTCGCTATCATTCACTGGAGCGAGTAAAATGACAAAATACTAAAAATGGAGGTCAACATGCTGACAAAAGATGTGTCTGAAGAGTTGAAATCAGTGCTTGAAGGACTGCAAGCACAAGGGAAAGAGCCAACAGTTGCTTTAGTGAAAGCTCGTATGAGTACATCCGTTCCAATGCCGGCTTTGATTACAACCATCAAGAGCTGGAAAAGCGCGAATCGCGTACCTAAAGTGGAAGTCGCGACACAAGAAGAGCCGGCACTTGATCGCGTTAGCCAACTGGAAAAGCAAATCCTTGAACTTACCGCTCGCGTTGCCACGCTTGAAGCTAAGTTAACTGAACAGTAAGTTAACTGGTCAATAAGGCAACTGAGCAATAAGTTGACCGATAAATAAGCTAACAGAGAAATAGAACACTATGAAGATATGGGTTGATGCGGACGCTTGTCCCAAGGTTATCCGAGAAACAATCGTACGTGCAGCTGAGCGCACAGGGGTGGAATGTACCTTTGTCGCGAACCATTTGGTTCCCGTTCCCAAGCGTAATAACATTCATTCAATTCAAGTACCAAGCGGATTTGATATTGCAGATGATGAAATAGTAAAACGCACTGAACCCGGCGATCTAGTGATTACCTCTGACATCCCTCTGGCTGATGAAGTGATCACCAAAGGTGCGCTTGCTTTAAGCTCTCGCGGCGAGCTTTACACCAAAGAAACCATCAAAGCGCGTCTCAACATTCGTGATTTTATGGATACTATGCGTTCAAGTGGTATTCAAACTGGCGGACCAAGCACCCTTTCTCAAACCGACCGTCGTGAGTTCGCAAACCACCTCGATCGCCTGCTAGCTAAACGCTAACCGCTAACCGCAGTATTTGAATGACGGCAACTTTAGAAGTCGTCTCTTAATCGCTGTAGCCCCGATGAAATTTTAATCGACATACTCCGTTCTTGATATTTATTACAATAACGGAGTATTGCTTATGATTCGTCGAATCACCCTCTCACTATCCATTGTTTTTTGCAGCACCCAAGTTTCTTTTGCTGATGAAGGCTTTGCCGATGAAAACTTTGCAGATAAAGAGTTCGGAATCATCGGAGGCAGCATCACCTATGGTGAAAGTGTATTCTCCACTAAAAGTTCTCCTCAATTCGGAGTAACACCCAACCTATTCTATTCCGGCCCGAAAGGCTTTATTGATGGCAGCCTAGCCAATTGGCAACTGCTGCCTTTTGTCGGGCTATCTGGAAATTGGCGCTTTGCTGAAGTGTCAGACACTTTTGTGGACCTACCTAACGGCATTCAAGACAGAGATGGCAATGGAGAGTTAGGGATAACCTTAGGCACGGTAGGTGCACGCCTCACCTATTTACACGATGTGACCTCAGAGCATAACGGCTACGAAGTTCAGCTTCACTTAGGTAGAACGTTAGAAACCTGGACACAGCCATTCACTATCACGCCCTACATAGAAATCGACTATCGAGACAAAAAGCTCTCAAATCATCTTTACAGTATTTCCAACGCCGAAGCTTCATACTCAGGACTGAATCAGTTTGATTCTGGGTCGACGTTTGTTTATCAAGCGGGGTTAATCGGGCTCTATGAGTTCACGCCAACTTGGATTGGTATCACTCGAGCAGACTTGATTCATCACGACAGCGACAGCGACAGCGTGTTGATACAACGAGACTTGGGCTGGTCATTCGAACTAGGCGTCACCTATCGGTTTGCGGGATTGTAAGGTTACTCACTCAAACAAAAAGAGCCTGCATTGATGCAGGCTCTTGGGTATATCGTCTTTTATTCAGTTAATAAGCGATTCGAAATGTTCGCCTATCACAGTTCACTAAGGCGTGTAGTACGTTGCAGCGCCTGGACCTACTGGTAGACCGAATACGAAGACCCATAGGTAGAACAAGATACTCCAACCGAACATGAATACCATTGAGTAAGGCAACATTGTCGCGATCAGTGTACCGATACCTAGGTTCTTCATGTAGCGAGTTGCTACGGCAAGGATAAGACCGAAGTAGCTCATCATTGGTGTAATGATGTTCGTTGTTGAATCACCGATACGGTAAGCCGCTTGAATCGTTTCAGGTGCGTAGCCTACTAGCATTAGCATTGGAACGAAGATTGGCGCCGTTACTGCCCACTGTGCAGAAGCTGAACCGATCATCAGGTTAATGAAACCACACATTAAGATGAATGCGAAGAACAACATTGGACCCGTTAGGCCGATATCCTGAAGGAATGTTGCGCCACCTACAGCGACCACTTGACCAAAGTTCGTCCACTTAAAGAAAGCAACAAACTGTGCAGCAAAGAATACAAGAACGATGTACATGCCCATTGAAGACATAGACGTTGCCATTGCATTAATCACATCACGGTCATTCTTCATTGAACCAGTAACTTTGCCGTAAACAAAGCCAGGAATAGCAAAGAATACAAAGATAAACGCGACAATACTTTTCAGGAATGGAGAACCTGAAATCGTACCTGCCTCTGAACGTAGAACACCGTCTGCAGGAACCACAGTCCAAGCTAAAAGAGCACTCACGATTAATACAGCAACACCTGCAAGCTTAAGGCCTTTCTTCTCAACAGCAGTCAGCTTACCCATTGAGTCATTTGAAAGATCTTCAGATGCGTCTTCGTCATTGTATTTACCCAGTTTAGGTTCAACAATCTTCTCAGTTACCAATGCACCGGCAATCGAGATAAAGAAAGTCGAAACAAACATGAAGTACCAGTTTGATTCAGGGCCAACAGAGTAAGATGGATCAAGCATTTGTGCTGCTGTTTCTGTAATACCAGAAAGCAGTGGGTCAACCGTACCGATAAGTAGGTTTGCAGAATAGCCACCAGATACACCAGCAAATGCTGCCGCCAGACCTGCTAATGGGTGACGACCCAATGAGTGGAAAAGCATTGCTGCAAGAGGGATAAGTACTACGTAACCAAGCTCTGAAGCCGTGTTAGAGATAATACCGGCAAATACCACGGTTACAGTAACCATGCGCTGAGATGCACCCATTACCATGCCGCGCATTGCCGCAGATAATAGACCTGAGTGTTCAGCAATCGCAACACCTAGCATTGCAACAAGCACGGTACCAAGTGGCGCAAAGCCAACAAAGTTCTTAACTAAATTAGTTACGATGAGTTGTAAGCCTTCAGCATTAAGCAAGCTTACAACGTGGATCATGCCATCAGCAGCACGACCGCTAGCACCTTCTGGGCGAGGATCCATTACAGATACTTCGAAGTAACCAGCAATTCCTGAAGAGACTAGGATTGCGACACAGAAGATTGCGAAAAGAGTGATTGGGTGGGGTAAAAGGTTCCCCAAATATTCAACGCCATCGAGAAAGCGGGTAAAAATAGGTTTCTTTGGCGAGTTGTTTTTTATTGAAGCTGATGAACTCATCAGTTCCCTCCTTGTAGTGATTCCTGTGCAATTGTGACAAAAATGTTCAAATTGCCAGCGAAGAGTACGCGACAAAATTATCAATTAGAAATTCAAAATGTTACAAAATGTGTAACAAACGATGATTTTTAACTCTATTAAAACAATTAATTAGCAAATAAATCTACATTAAACACAAAAACCAGATTTATAATTCACAACAATGCATTCACTAGAAATATAACTCACAATATAACCCATTGATTCATTTGAAAATAAAACACACCATACCCTAAAATCACAATCAATATCCGGTCAGGTTCCTCTCGAAGGAAAAGAAAAACAGGCAAATGAATGAAGTTTGACTTTCCCCTCGTTTTTACACACGTGTCACATCATATTGACGGTTATTTTTGAACCGCTTTAAACCTTGGATTGGATTTACAGATGACATAGTGACGCCCTCTGCGCTTAACTATCTGGCAATCTGGGTGACGGCTTTTCGCACTTTTAAGTGATTTAACAACTTTCATTATTTAACTCCCTTACCTAATTGACCAAAACGACGAGTAAAGTTAGCAACACGCCCCTCTTTATGTAGCACTCTCTGTTTACCCGTATAGAAAGGATGCGATTTTGCAGACACTTCAATCGTGAAATAAGGGTAAGTATTGCCATCTTCCCATTCGATAGTACGCTCTGTTTTCAACGTTGAGCCAATCAAAAAGTACTCATCAACACTAGTGTCGTGGAACACTACTGTGCGGTAGTCCGGGTGAATATTCGGTTTCATTGTATTTCCCTAAATAATTAAATCGATACGTTATAACATCCCAAATGATAATTATTATCAAAAGAAAGACAAGCGATTTTGTGATATTTTTCCGCCATAGATCGTAATTAGAGAACGTCCACTCATGTACTCCATTGAACCTATTGGCTTTATAGAGTCTCCCTATAAAGAGAAGTTCGCGGTACCAAGGCAGCCTAGATTGGTGCCCACATCCACCTCAAGAGTCAGGCTGGTTGACGCAGCAAACTGTCTTGAGTCTGTTCGTGATATTGAGCAATTTAGCCATATGTGGTTGTTGTTTTTGTTCGATAAGAACCTTGAAGCAGGATGGAAACCAACAGTGAGGCCACCTCGACTTGGCGGTAATGAACGTATCGGTGTTTTTGCATCGCGTGCCACTTTTAGGCCGAATGGAATAGGCATGTCTGCGGTTGAGCTCAAAGGTGTGTCTCAAGAAAAGGGACAAACTTGGTTAGACTTGGGCAGTGTTGATCTCGTTGATGGTACGCCTATCATCGACATCAAACCTTATATCCCCTACTCGGATTCGATTCCCGATGCTCTAGGAGGGTTTGCCGCCGATGAACCTGAAGTGTTAGATGTGAACTTCTCGCAGCAAGCCCAAAGTAAGCTGTCTGGTCACCCACAGGCGCGCCATATCATTCAGGTGATCAAAGAAGTGCTAGGCCAAGATCCAAGACCCGCCTATAAGAAAGGCAAGCCAGACAGTAAGGAATATGCGGTAAATTTGTTCGATCTTAACGTGAAATTCGTTGTTGAAACGCTTTTCATCAATGTTACCGACATTGAACGCTTTTGAGATCCCAAATAGGCTGATATTATATGCGGCTATATCAGATTTGCTGTCGTAACTAACTGCAGCAAATTTTCTTTTATCAATGATGAAACGGATACCATAGAATGCGTACCAGTAACTACCTTCTTTCTACTCTGAAAGAGACTCCAAACGACGCAGAAGTTATCAGCCACCAGCTGATGCTACGTGCAGGTATGATCCGTAAGCTAGCTTCAGGTTTATATACTTGGCTACCTACTGGTCTACGTGTACTGCGTAAAGTCGAAAATATCGTTCGCCAAGAGATCGATAATGCAGGTGCCGTTGAAATCTTGATGCCCGTAGTTCAACCGTTTGAGCTTTGGGAAGAGACTGGCCGTTCTGAAAAGATGGGTCCTGAGCTACTTCGTTTCACAGACCGTCACTCTCGTCCGTTTGTTCTTAGCCCAACAGCTGAAGAAGTTGTAACGAGCCTAGTACGTAACGAGATCAGCTCTTACAAACAGCTACCTCTAAACCTGTACCAAATCCAGACTAAATTCCGTGATGAACGCCGCCCTCGTTTCGGCGTAATGCGTGCACGTGAATTCTCTATGATGGATGCGTACAGCTTTGATATCGACAAAGAAGGCTTAGAAAAGTCTTACCAAGCGATGCACGATGCTTACTGTAAAGCATTCGACCGCATGGGCCTTGAGTACCGTCCAGTATTGGCAGACTCAGGCGCAATCGGCGGCAGTGGCTCTCAAGAGTTCCACGTGCTTGCTGAAAGCGGCGAAGACCTAATCGCATTCTCTTCTGAATCAGATTACGCAGCGAACATCGAGAAAGCAGAAGCACTAGCTCCTACTGAAGAAGTTGCAGCGCCAACTCAAGAGATGGAACTGGTTGATACGCCAAACGCAAAAACAATTGCTGAGCTTGTAGAACAACACGGTCTAGCAATCGAGAAGACAGTTAAGACTCTATTCGTTAAAGCATCTGATGAAGTAGAAGCAGATATCATTGCTCTAATCATCCGTGGTGACCACGAGCTTAACGAAGTGAAGGCAGAAAACCTTCCACAGGTTGCTTCTCCACTAGAGATGGCTTCTGAAGAAGAAATCCGCGCACTTGTTGGCGCAGGTCCAGGTTCACTTGGCCCTGTTGGCCTAGAGCTACCATTCATCGTTGACCGCTCTGTTGCTGTAATGAGCGACTTTGGCGCTGGTGCAAACGTAGACGGTAAACACTACTTCGGTATTAACTGGGGTCGTGACGTAGAGCTTGCTCAAGTTGAAGACCTACGTAACGTAGTTGAAGGCGACCTTAGCCCATGTGGTCAAGGTACTATCCAACTTAAGCGTGGTATCGAAGTTGGTCACATATTCCAACTAGGTAATACTTACTCTAAAGCAATGAACTGTAACGTGCTTGGTCCTGATGGTAAGAGCGTAATCCTAGAAATGGGTTGTTACGGTATCGGTGTTTCACGTGTTGTTGCATCTGCTATCGAGCAAAACCACGATAAATTCGGTATCACTTGGCCAGACGCACTAGCGCCGTTCCAAGTTGCTATCGTACCGATGAACATGCACAAATCTGAGCGCGTTAAAGAAGCCGCTGAGAAGCTATACGCTGAATTAACGGCTATGGGTATCGAAGTTCTATTTGATGACCGTAAAGAACGTCCAGGTGTTATGTTTAAAGATATCGAGCTAGTGGGTATTCCTCACACTATCGTTATCGGTGATCGCAGCATGGACGAAGGTAACTTCGAATACAAAAACCGTCGTACTGGTGATAAAGAAGCTATCGCAATGGACACGGTTATCGAGCACCTTAAAGCTCAACTAGCGAAGTAATCCTATTGCTAGCTAGCTGCTAATAGATATTTAGTTAGATATTGAAAGGCTACCATTAGGTGGCCTTTTTTGTGCCTGTCGTTTCTCTTCAAACTCGCTCCTGTTTATCAGTAAAGTAAATAGCGTAAGTTAATCCCCTGTTCATCTTTATATCCGTATATTGGTTTCAACTACTCTTTGACACATTTACATTGGAGGTATCGATGGATATCAAAAGCTTACTTAACCAAGCACTTAAGTCAGATCTCGTTAAACAAGGTACTCAGAAGCTTTCCCAAGGATCTTCGAGTTTAAGTAGCCTCTCTCAAGGCAGTAACAGCAATGGCAAGAGTAGCAGTAAGAGCACACTAGGCGCCTTCGGGGCAGGCGCAGTTGGCGGCGGACTCTTAGGTGCGTTAATGGGTTCTAAGAAGACCAAGAAGATAGGTAAGAAAGCAGCCGGCATTGGTGGCGCAGCGGCTCTTGGCGCTCTCGCTTACAAGGTCTATAACGACTACCAATCTAAACAAGGCCAAACACCGAATGTCGAACAGGCTCAATTTGATGAGAACGATTCAAACCATAGCGTACTGATTCTAAGATCGATGATTGCCGCGTCCAAAGCCGACGGACATGTTGATGAAGAAGAGATGGCTAAGATAGAACAAGCCGTCGAGAACATGGGCGCGGATTATCAACTGACTAAATTGGTGTCTGAAGAATTGCACAAGCCACTCGACCCAAGTGAGATCGCTCAGCTAGCAACCTCACCTCAACAAGCAAGTGAGATCTACTTAGCCTCTTTGATTGTGGCCGACGAGCAGAACTTTATGGAAAAGGCGTATCTCAAAGAGTTGGCAAAGCAGCTCAACTTAGCTGATGAAGTCACTTATCAGCTTGAACAGCAAATATCCGACTAATCAGTAGATACTAAGCTACTCAATAAATACCAGCGAATCGTAAAAATCGAGCTAAGCGGCAAGAGCTAACCAATAGATATATAGAACATCAACAAAATGAGATATTGAGCAAGGACAAACTAACCCTGAACTTAATCAGATCTACTTTGTTTTTGCTTATCTCTATGTGTATATTGAGATCAGTTATCATTTGGTTAGGTATAAAAATGAAAGTATACGATTGTTGTGATTTGGTGCGTGAACTGTATTCTCAAATAGGCAGTGGCGACCAAGGCTATATTCCTAAAGCGATCACCTGCGCGGTAAAAACATTGAATGACCTTGCTGCGGATGAGTCTCTTCCTAAAGAAACAAGAGATAGCGCTGCATTTGCCGCAGCTAACCTACTGATCTCAGATTTCGAGGACTAATATGAACCTCGCTAACTTTGAAAAGATGGATCCTGTAATGTTGATGAGCATCGTCAACATGAAGCTACGTGACGACTTCGGCGGTGACTTGGACCGAGTGGTTAACTTCTACGAAATCGACAAAGCAGCATTGATCGCTAAACTCGCGTCTGCTGGTTTTGAGTTCCTTGCCGAAGCCAAACAGTTTCGATAGTCATTTAAAACAAGCTTGATTTGAAAGGCCAACCTCAGCGTTGGTCTTTTTTGTTGGTGATACGTATTTAATAAACATGTAGTTAGCCAGTTATAAATTATCTGTCTACATCTATACTTTTATATCTTAGAGTCAACGAACGCTCCTTGAACCAAAGCGTATTGTTGTATAGGCTACCTAAAATAGCATATAAAACTCATCACCAAATCTGATGATAGCGAAGGATTAACAATGAAAAGACTCGGACTTTTGGCAGTTTTCGCTGCAACACTGACGGCAGGTTGCGCTTCAAATACACAGCAAGACAACTTTCGTGAAGCCTCTTTTGAACTGTGTAACACCGAAGTCGATATTTACTCAGTAAGCCATGATGAAAGAGTACGTATTGTCTGTTCTGATGGCTCTAAATTCGCTTTAAACAGCGAAGACACGCTAGAAGTGATGCGCGATATCAATATCGACTACTGTGATGGCGAAGGCTTAGGTAAGTTCAACGAGAGCCGCCATTATTACTCATTCAAGTGTAAGTCTGGCACCCTGCTTAGCATCAGAAAATAGAACCAACACAAGAAAGCCACAAAGGGTTGATGTGCAAACATCAACCCTTTTTAGTACCCGCCTTTCTGTATTCTCAGATAACCCAACTCTCATACCTACAGATACAAAAAAAGGCCCCTAAAAAAGGAGCCTCTAATATCATCGTCTTTCAAAGTAGTCGTTTGAAATTCTAGGAGAGCACGCGGAGCTTACGGATGTAAGTGAGCATGCCCGACAACGAAGTTCAAATTACTACGAAGAAGAATTAAGCGTAAACAGGTAGACGCTTACAGATTTCTAATACTTTTGCTTTTGTCGCTTCGATAACAGACTCATCGCCCATGTTATCTAGGATGTCACACATCCAGCCAGCAAGAGCTTTCGCGTCTGCTTCTGAGAAACCACGACGAGTAATAGAAGGAGAACCGATACGGATACCAGACGTAACGAACGGGCTACGTGGATCGTTTGGTACTGAGTTCTTGTTAACTGTGATGTTAGCTGAACCTAGTGCTGCATCTGCTTCTTTACCTGTGATGTCTTTGTCGATTAGGTCAACTAAGAACAGGTGGTTCTCTGTAGAACCTGAAACGATGTTGTAACCGCGCGCTAGGAATTCAGCAACCATTGCTTTTGCGTTAGCAACTACGCGAGTTTGGTATTCTTTGAACTCTGGCTCTAGAGCTTCTTTGAACGCTACTGCTTTACCAGCGATAACGTGCATTAGAGGGCCACCTTGGCCGCCTGGGAATACTGCTGAGTTCAGCTTCTTGTAAAGATCTTCACCTTCGTTAGAAAGGATAAGACCACCACGAGGACCCGCAAGCGTTTTGTGCGTTGTAGTCGTTACAACGTGAGCATGTGGAACTGGGTTCGGGTAAACACCTGCAGCGATTAGGCCAGCAACGTGAGCCATATCTACGAAGAAGTAAGCACCTACTTTGTCAGCGATTTCACGCATGCGCTTCCAATCACAAACTTGAGAGTAAGCTGAGAAACCACCGATGATCATCTTAGGTTTGTGCTCGATAGCTAGCGCTTCCATCTCTTCGTAATCAATTTGGCCAGCTTCATCGATACCGTAAGGAATGATGTTGTAAAGCTTACCAGAGAAGTTTACTGGAGAACCGTGAGTTAGGTGGCCACCGTGCGCTAAGCTCATACCAAGAACCGTATCGCCAGCGTTTAGTAGCGCCATGTACACAGCGTTGTTCGCTTGAGAACCTGAGTGAGGCTGTACGTTCGCGTATTGCGCACCAAATAGTTCACACGCACGTTCGATTGCTAGAGTTTCAACTTTATCTACGAACTCACAACCACCGTAGTAACGCTTACCAGGGTAACCTTCAGCGTATTTATTTGTAAGTTGAGAACCTTGAGCTTCCATTACACGTGGGCTTGTGTAGTTTTCTGAAGCGATAAGCTCGATGTGCTCTTCCTGACGAAGAGTTTCTTCTTGGATAGCTGCGAATAGATCCGCATCGTAATCAGCAATGTTCATGTCACGCTTAAGCATCTGTATCTCCTGACTCAGATTGTACTGAAAGTTTCAAAAAAACCACACAACGACCGAAAGCAAACGTTTCCGTCACCGTTTTGATGTGACGCATTCTACATAATTTGATCTAGGTCATAAAGAGCTAATTGCAATTTTATCATGCAGTTTTTTCATAATCACATATAAGATTCATCATGGTTATTAAGCATATCCAACCAAAGATGACGCTTACTGTCAATTTTACGATTTACACCCTGTAAAACGCAGATTACATAGGTTTACCTTAATTTTGCCCCTCTAGCTACCGAAAGCTAAGGTTTTTATCTACTATACTCGCCTTTATTGGATAGGTAATTATAAAAACGATGGAAAAGCACACACGTAAAGAAGATTGGGTAGCAATCCTCACTGGCACGTTTTTAGTGGCGTTAGGCGTCTTCTTTTTACAGTCAGCAAACCTGCTTACTGGTGGCACGACTGGCTTGGCTCTGCTTTTGAGTCAATTTACGCCAGTAACCTTTGGTATTCTGTACTTTATTGCGAACTGTCCATTCTATCTATTGGCATGGAAACGATTTGGCCGTCACTTCGCAATAAGCAGTGCCATCTCTGGTGCTTTAGTGTCTGTATTTGCCGACCATTTATACTTGGTGATTTCGTTAGACGTTCATAATGAAATTTACTGTGCAGTCGCTGGCGGCTTATTAATGGGCTTAGGCATGTTGATATTGTTCCGTCATCGCTCAAGCTTGGGTGGCTTCAACGTATTGTGTCTGTTCATTCAAGATCGCTACGGTATCTCAGTAGGCAAAACCCAAATGGCCATTGATGCCTGTATTCTGTTTGCATCGTTCTTCTTTGTATCACCTTGGGTGATTGCCGTATCTGTTTTAGGCACCGCAGTATTGAACATCGTATTGGCAATGAACCACAAACCAACTCGCTACTCGGTGAATTACGCGTCTTAATACTAATCACCCTATGAATTACTAGCTGTTTTTAATAACAAAAACAGCTAGAATTTAGGTTTTATAAACCGTCGCCTTTTCTATGCAAGATTACCTCTCTAGCGCCAAAGACCAACAAGCCTCTATTTACATTGAAGGCTTGGAATTCAACCCCAACACACGAGTCTTAAGCTGCGACGAGCAGGTCATTGATTTAGAACCTCGTTCTATCGAGCTCTTAGAGTTATTTCTTACCAGCGTTGGTCAACCGCTCTCTGCCGAGTACATCATTGAATCGGTATGGCAAAGTAACTTCATTTCCAAAAATGTTCTGACAAACCGAATCAGTACCTTACGTTCAATACTTCAAAAACACCTACCAGAAAGCGATGCCACCAAGATCTTGGTGACCTATCCACGCAAAGGATACTTCCTCAATCCGAGCTCAGTGAGTTTGGCCAATACATCAGCCGAAATTACAGAAGTAACCGAGCCACCTCAGGCCAGCCGAAAGACATCACCTCTAAACCTTTTGTTACTGTCATTCTCTGCTGTGTTGCTGCTAAGCACCACAACTCTAGGTTATATGTTTTGGCACTCGTCAAACCAAGCCTCAGAGCTAGAACGTACACAGAGGCTGATTCCTAAGGTTGAGCTATTACTGAACCGCATCGATGCCATTGGTGATAATGCGAGAACGCATCGCAAAGCCGTTAAAGCGCTGCTGCTTCAACAGCAAATTGAATACGCTTATACCGATTTAGCCAACCAAGATGCGCCGAGTTACTTCGTTGACCCAATAGACAGCACACCTTTCTTTCCGGGTGCGAAGAACATGCGCACCAGTGATTACCTGCTCAATATTCAATTAAAAGATCAGGAAATCGATACACGCCTTGCGGCTAAAGTCAGCCTTATTTATCCAAGCTCAGGTAAGCTTGCCTTTCGTGGGTCTATTCAATAGAGATTGACACCCTCAGTGAAAGCCTAATGGAAATTAATCGAGAGCTGGCAAACTACTTTGCTTTGCCTGCCCCACTATCACCAGAGTGGTCTGTCAGTGATAAAGAGCTCAGCCATTTGCTTAACGAACCAACGCTAAAGCTAGATAGTGTGCCACTCAACGTAATGACTTCAACATTGATCGCACGACAAATGGCGCTCTTTGAGACTGACCACCAGCGACTGATCAGTTTCACTAGCCTTGTGCAAACACGCTTTAAGTTGATTCCCGACGAGCTCAAACTTTGGCTTGGGATCATTCATTTTAAGTTAAGAGATCTGCAAACTGCGAAAGAGTTTCTGACCAACACTGCGGGTAACTCGACCATCGAAAACGCACTGGTCTACATGATGATTTCCCATATTGCTTACAAGCAAGGGGACATGGATAAGTTTCGCCTCAACTACATGGAATCCTTGGTGGCGTTATTGCGAGTGGTTCCTTCAGAAGAGTTGTTTGCTCGCTTATCCAAACCGGAGTCGAAATCGACCTGTCTCCAGCCTTGGAAAAATCTAAAATTGAGCATCAATGAGCCACTGATCATCAAGCAATGGGAAAACCTAATGCTTAACTACTGCACGAGTGTCGGCCATCAATTTTCCGAATAAAGAAATATAAAGCATTTAAAAACAATAATTTAAATATAAATTAAGATCTTATGTATCTTCGTTTTTTGCCCTATTAGCCCTCTCAACAATAGCATTCCTAAAAACATCAGGCCGCTCTAGGCCAACTATATTAGGAATGCTCAACATGAAAAAATCCATGACGCTGCTTGCGACTTCTCTCTTTGCTCTTTATGGCTGTGGCGGCGGAGGTAGCTCTTCTTCTGGTTCAATTGGTGGTAATAAAGGTCCAAGTAATCAGGTGGATTACCCGATTGCGAGCTCTGCATTTGCCCCAAAACCAGTAACAACATTAGGCTACTCATTTACCAAAGATGGTCAGACTGAAGGCGTGATGACGATGAACTTCACGCCTTTAAGTGGTGAATTCATTATTGCGAGGTTAGAAGAAGAGACCGGCAATGAAGCGGTGGTTCAAGTTATCAATGACCTCATCAATTACGGCATCACCGAATTTTATGTTTCTGAAGACATCATGACGAATGTTGAAGGTACACAAGAAGACGGCAGCATTTATTTTGCAGGCCCCGACCGCGGTCTACACGAAATCACCAGTGCCTACTTTATTGGTAGCCAATACATCACAGCAGTGATGTACAGCAGCCCACTTTTCCGTTTAAAAGGAACTGACGTAAAAGATAGCAACCCAATCATTAATATCAGTGAGGAAACCGTTTCTTTGCAAGTGACGTTAGATGGTGAAGCGGTCGCTAACATGCTAAATGACTTTGAAGACCACTCATGGGTATCAAGTCTTCCAGCTGATGCCTCATGCCGAGTCACATGGCAACAACAGATTGAAGAAACTGGCGTACGTAAGAGTTTTAAGATCTCTGATAAATCAATCGAAGCTGCGAACCTAACAGAGAAAAACACCTACTACATCAACTGTGAAGGTATGGATTCAGCAGAATTTGGCACATCATCAGAGCGCTGGTTTAACCCAAGCATCGGCTTAATTGAACAAATTGAATTGATGTCTGTAGAGCAATCGAATATCGAAGAATCAGCAGCAAGACTGACCTCGATTAGCTAGCCTTGACCTAGGTTAACTAAACCTAAGCTTAACCGCAGGCTAACCGCAAACAATAAAAAAGGCTTTGGGAGCACTCCAAAGCCTTTGTTGAAACCTAAATCTTTAGGGGGACTGAGAATTAGGTTTATTGAAATCGTAACGAGGCTAATCTTCAATCAAGAGAATACGAGTCTCGTAAGGTCGTAGCACTTGGTGATGAGACGTAACTAAACTATCACCCACTTGATAATTGGATAACAGGCTCTTAGCCTTCATCATCTCAAAACGCTCAGGTAAAACACACTCTGTTTCTTCGCCATAATAGTTGTTAATGCATAGCAGAGTTTGCCCTTCACTCTCACGAACATACGCAAAAATGGATGGGTGCTCAGGCAGTAGGTCTTGATAACGACCATGAGTAATCACTGGCACTTCTTTACGTAACTCAATCAAACTCTTGTAGAAATAGAAAACAGAGTCTTTATCTTCCAACGCTTGCTCGGCATTGATCTCGGTGTAGTTATTAGCAACATCTAACCATGGCTGTGATTGTGAAAAGCCTGCGTAAATTTCATTGTTCCAATGCATTGGCGTACGAGAGTTATCACGAGATTTCTGCGCTAAAATCGCCATCATATCTTCATGATCCACACCATCACGGTTAACCATGATGTCGTACATATTGGTGCTCTCTACATCACGATATTGACTGATGTCGGTATAACCAGGGTTAGTCATACCAATCTCTTCACCTTGATAGATATAAGGTGTGCCTTGCATCATGTGCACAGAAGCAGCCAACATTTTGGCCGATTCAACACGATATTGTTGATCGTTACCCAAGCGACTCACTACTCTCGGTTGGTCATGGTTACACCAAAACAGTGCTCCCCACCCCTTACCATTCAGACCTGTTTGCCAGTGATTGAAGATCGACTTGAGCTGTAAGAAATCGAACGGAGCATTGGTCCATTTCTCACCGTTGGTGTAATCAACCTTAAGGTGGTGGAAGTTAAACACCATCGACAACTCACTGTTATCAATGTTTGAGTATTGCTGACAATGTTCCAACGTGGTTGAAGACATCTCGCCAACCGTAACACTGCCGTATTTCTGAAATACCGCTTCGCTGATCTCTTTTAGATATTCATGCACTCGTGGGCCATCAGTATAGAAACGGCGACCATCACCGATATCATCATTAGGGAAATCTTGCTGCTTTGAAATCAGGTTGATCACATCTAAACGGAAACCATCAACGCCCTTTTCAGCCCAGAAGCTGATAACGTCTTTTACTTCTTCACGTACAACAGGGTTTTCCCAGTTGAGGTCGGCCTGTTCTTTCGCAAATAAATGTAAGAAGTACTGCCCAGTGGCCTCATCCATTTCCCATGCATTACCACCAAACTTAGACTGCCAGTTAGTTGGTGCTTGACCGTTTACTGGGTCTTTCCAGATGTAGTAATCGCGGTATGGGCTATTTTTGTCACCCAATGCAGACTGGAACCATGCATGCTCGGTTGAAGTGTGGTTTACCACGATATCCATCACGATACGGATGCCACGTTGGTGGGCTTCAGACAGTAACAGGTCGAAGTCTTCCATGGTGCCGAATTGAGGGTTAATCGCGTAGTAGTCGGAGATATCGTAACCATTGTCGATCATGGGTGACGCGTAAACTGGGGTTAGCCAAATCGCATCCACGCTCAAATGTTTAAGGTAATCCAGTTTCGAAATGATCCCTTTGATATCGCCAGTACCTTTACTACCACTGTCGCAGAAGCTCTTTGGGTAGATTTGATAGATGGTTGCGGTTTTCCACCAACTTTCATCATGCTCAGTCATCGCCATCTCTAACACTCACTTACCAGAAAATATAAATAAAAAATCACCATGAAAATCATGGTCGAATAGCCGTTATACCAATCACAGTAAGTAAGTGTTCAGAAATAGCGCAGGAAAAAGGCTTGAGAACAAGGCGTAATTTTTTGATAAGTAGTTATTCTACAATCAAAAATTATAACGCAGTTATCGAGCGTTTTAACCAGCTAGGATGACCAGTTAGTTACTACGATTGGTATTATTCCTAAGAGAAAAAACGATGACTCACTTGAAGTCATCGCTTGTTAAATGCATTACGCGTTGGCGGTTTCTAGCTCGCCTTTCATCTGTGCTCGTTTATAGAAGAACAATGTCAGCGTTATCGGCAGTACAACTGCCACCAGCATCGCGACTAAGTAAATCGACCAATATTGCGGTTGAATCGATAAGATACCTGGTAAGCCACCAACACCGATACCATTCGCCATCACACCGGCACTGCCACAAATCGCGGCGGCCGCAGCACTGCCGATCATTGCGCTCAGCATTGGAAATTTGTATTTAAGGTTGATGCCGTACATCGCAGGTTCCGTTACACCTAGGTAAGCTGAGATTGCTGCTGGTACCGAGATGTCTCGTTCCCCTTCCCGCTTACTCAAAATAATGATGCCGACAACCGCAGAAGCTTGTGCAATGTTTGATAGCGCAATCAAAGGCCAGATAGGTGTGCCACCAAGATCTTGCATCAGTTGCAGATCCACAGCGTTGGTTGTGTGGTGAATCCCCGTAATCACCAAAGGTGCGTATAGGAAGCCAAAGACCACTGAGCCAAGAATCGCGAAGTCACCTGTCATTGCCACCTTGGCAGCAAATGCCACACCATCACCTAACATACGACCGAATGGGCCTATGAAAGCGTGCGCTAGAATCACAGACAAGATGATCGAGACAAATGGCACCACAACAAGATACAAATAAGAAGGAACAATGCGCTTAAGATTGGTCTCAATGAAGGCCAGAGCCACACCCGCTAACATCGCAGGGATCACCTGCGCTTGGTAGCCGACCTTCTCAATCACGAACAAGCCAAAATCCCACACCTCAGGTACCGATTTACCTATCATGTAAGCGTTCATCAACTGTGGAGAAACCAAGGTCACACCGAGCGTAATACCCAAAATAGGCGTTCCGCCGAGTTTCTTAACCGTTGCCCAACACACACCAACCGGTAGGAAGAAGAAAATAGCTTCGCCAATCAGCCACAAAAATGAGTGAACGGTTGCCCAGAATTGACTGATTTCAACCAAGGTTTTGCCGTCGAACATGCGAATGTCGCCAATCACATTACGGAAACCAAGAATCAAACCACCCGTAATAATGGCAGGCAGAAGTGGTACAAAAATTTCGGCTAAATGGGAGATACCACGCTCAAGGAAGTTCATATTCTGACGAGCCGCCAGTTTCGCCTCATCTTTTGATGATGCATCTTTGCCTGTTTGCTCAATCAGAAGTGCGTACACCTCATCAACCTCGGTGCCAATAACCACTTGGAATTGACCTGCGTTAGTAAAGCAGCCTTTTACCAGCTTTAGCTTCTCTAATTCTGCTTTGTTCGCTTTCTCTGTATCATTCAATACAAAACGCAGTCGAGTCAGACAATGGCTGACACTCGCAATGTTCTCTTTGCCACCGACTAACTCGATAAGACGCGCAACGTCTTGCTTCGCTATCTTACTCATACTACCCCACCCTGGTTTCATTCAATTACTCATCTAAACCATGCAGCTATAGCTACTCAGATTTAGATTTATGGGAACATTCCCAATCACGATTATTATAATGCCCACATGAATGATAAATTAAAATGGGAACAGTCCCATTAATTGAAAGAGATCACACTCTAATTTTAATCTAAGCGGTTCAATTTCGCTTGATTGAGTAGATTATAGAATAGGTGATTGGGTGTGATGAGAGATCTCAGCATTGCCTAAAAGCTGGGATATCAATAGATTAGCGGCCAATTTACCCGCGGATTGATACCCAGGATCAATGCTAAATACTCGCGGGAACAAGAAAGAGAGAAGATCATTACCACCAACGCCGGTGACGACCACATCTTCACGTTGTAGCTCTTGCAGGCGTTTGATTACGCCGAGGGCAATTGTGTCACTGGCACACACGATAGCTTGAGTTACAGGGGTAAGAACCTCATCCACCAGCTGATAAGCGCTTTCATGATGAAGTTGACCAGTACGATAATTCGCAATCAAACCAGTATTTTTACACCACTCAAGATAAGCCTTAAGACGCAGTTCACCGGTTGACTTATCACTTGGATCAACGCCAATGAAACCAACCTCAGAGATCCCCTGATCTGCTAAATGCGTTAACGCACTATTGATCACCTGTTGGTTATCATAGTTAATCGACGTCACGTTCTCGGTATCCAGAGCAATCACCACCGCTTTGTGTTCCCATGCTTCGATCGCTGGAATATCACAGTCCGTAAAGCCAAACACAATGATGCCATCTACGTTGCGACGCTTGAGTACCTGAAGGTGCTCATTGGCTTTTTCTCTATCTAGCTGACTTTCCATGATCACGACATCGTAATCCGCTCGATACAATTCGGTCAGCATAGTGCTAACAGCCTTGTTTTCAGAAGGAGAGTCCAAACGAGAAATAATCACGCCGATGACTTTCTGACTGCCACCACGCATAGACTGCGCAGACTTTGAAGGCGTGTACCCAGATTCTTGAATTACTCTTTCCACCCTTTCACGGGTTTCAGGTTTCACTTTTGGATCATTGGTCAGAACACGAGATACGGTTGACTTACCAACACCGGACAGCTTAGCAATATCGAGAATAGTGAGTTTTTTGCTCATAAAAAGTCTAACGTTAAAGGGAGAGAAGAAAAAGTGAGGGACATAATCCCTCACTTAACTGTTTGTAAATTTCAGCAGGTAACTATGACTTACTTTTGGCAATTTTTATAGACGACACGGCCAAGTTCTAGACGTGCGTTGTCACCTTTAGTACGCAAAGTAACGCTGTTGAGCAATTCAGAGGTGCCATCATCTAAGATGTATTTCGTTCCTGAGCCTGCCGCTATTTGAGTCAAGCGATATTCATTGTCAGGCAAACGTAATACCGCTTTTTCATTACCAAGGTAAGCCACCTTAAATGAAGCGTCAGACTCGCACTGATAAGTTACGAATTGATCATCCGATACTACGCTATCAGGCGCTGCTGATTTAGAGCACCCAACTAACGCTACCGAACATAGAGATGCTATCAACAAAGCTTTCATACTGCGTTCCTCATCTTTATATAGTGGGCAAATATAGTGAACAACACTCATTTGCATACTGAGCGATAGGTCTGTGTTTAGCCTTTCAGATATGATGGTACATCTTTGATGCTATCCAATACGACACTGGCAAGTGCCTCACCCTTTTCAGTCACGGGCTTACCGGTTCTCACCAATACTCGGGTACCAACACCAGCAGCTTCTGCTGCCATCATGTCTTCAGCTTTATCGCCGATCATGACAGAGTTAGCCATATCAATTTTCAGAAAGTCACGCGCTGAAATGAACATGCCTGGCTTTGGCTTACGACATTCACAATCTTGCTTGTAATCACCAATGCCATGCTCAGCGTGGTGAGGACAGTAATAGATGCCATCTAGCTCAACGCCGTTATCAACAAAGTTCCAATCCATCCACTGCGTCAAAGAAAGAAAACGATCTTCGCTAAACTTGCCGCGAGCAATACCAGATTGGTTGGTCACAAGTACCAATAAATAGCCCATATCTTTAAACGCTTTCGCCGCTTCAAATACACCATCGATGTATTCAAAGTCATGCTCATCATGTACGTAGCCGTGATCAACGTTAATCACACCATCACGATCTAAAAAAACAGCCGGTTTAGACAAAATTCAGTTCTCTATCAACTCTCTATTAATCATTAATTATTACACGCTTTATTTGCTTCATCACTATCTATTTAGTTTTGCGTTCGTTAACGATTTGTTTCTAACCTGGCAACACGATCGACGTTTAGCCGTCTAGACGTAAAAATATCTATTGACTTAGATCATAGAACACCATAGCATCGTCTGTAAATCGAACGAGCTATCGATATATTATTCTGTTTTACCTGCACGAGTTCCCCTATGATTAAAGTGAATCAAGTCAACAAGGTTTTCTATCAAGGCACTAAAGAAATCAATGCCTTAATTGATATCAACCTCCACATTCCTCAAGGTCAAATCTTTGGAGTCATTGGCTCTTCAGGTGCAGGCAAAAGTACCCTAATCCGCTGTGTAAACATGTTGGAAGCCCCTACCTCTGGTGAAGTGATTGTTGACGGTATTGACCTAACAAAACTCAGCAAATCAGAACTCAGCGAAGCGCGTCGTAACATCGGCATGATCTTCCAGCACTTCAATCTGCTGTCTTCTCGTACTGTTTTTAACAATGTCGCATTGCCTTTAGAGCTTGCTGGTAAAGATAAAGCGGTTATTGAGGCGAAAGTCAGTGAGTTACTTAATCTTGTAGGCCTATCAGACAAGCGTGACACCTACCCTGCCAACTTGAGTGGCGGTCAAAAGCAGCGTGTTGCGATAGCTCGCGCACTGGCATCTGACCCGAAAGTATTGTTGTGTGATGAAGCGACCAGTGCACTGGACCCTGCAACGACTCAATCTATTCTTGAGCTGCTGCGTGAAATAAACCGCAAGCTGAACATCACTATCCTGCTTATTACTCATGAAATGGATGTAGTGAAAAGCATTTGTCACGAAGTGGCGATCATTGGCGGTGGTGAATTAGTAGAGAAAGGGACTGTCGGTGACATCTTTGCACACCCTAAGACAGAACTCGCGCATCAATTTATTCGCTCAACGCTGGATCTAACGATTCCTGAAGATTACCAAGCACGCTTGCAAGAGACTCGCGTAAACAGCAGCTACCCGTTGGTACGTCTTGAGTTTACTGGCGCAACGGTTGATGCTCCGCTGATGACGCAGATTGCACGTAAATTCAATATCGATGTCAGCATCTTAAGCTCTGACCTTGATTACGCCGGCGGTGTGAAGTTCGGCATGATGGTCGCTGAGCTGTTCGGTAATGAAGCAGATGATAATGCTGCTATCCAATTCCTACGCGACAACAATGTAAAAGTAGAGGTGCTTGGTTATGTCCTTTAGTTTCAACGAGATTGCTGACTGGATCAGCCTTAACGGTAACCTTCTATTAGGCGCAACAGGCGAAACGCTTTACATGGTTGCTGTCGCTGGCATTGTTGGCTTCGCTGTCGGTATCCCATTAGGCGTGATTCTACATACGACTAAAAAAGGTGGTCTGTTAGAGAACACCAAACTAAACAAAATTCTCGGTGCGGTTGTAAACGTGGGTCGTTCAGTGCCTTTCTTAGTACTGATGGTTGCGATTATCCCATTGACTAAGATGCTGATTGGTACCTTCATCGGTACGACAGCAGCGATTGTTCCACTGACGATTGGCGCTATCCCATTCGTAGCTCGACTTATCGAGAGCGCGCTACTTGAAGTACCAACAGGTCTAGTAGAAGCAGCTCAATCAATGGGCGCAACACCAACACAAATCATCAATAAGGTTCTGCTTCCTGAAGCACTACCGACTATCATCAACTCAGTAACGATTACGCTAGTGACTTTGGTGAGCTACTCGGCAATGGCAGGTACTGTAGGTGGTGGTGGCCTAGGTGATGTCGCGATTCGTTACGGATTCCACCGTTACGATGTGACCATCATGGCTGTAACGGTAGTGATGTTGATTGTGCTGGTACAAATTATTCAATCAATCGGTGATTCATTAGTTCGCCGCGTTGACCACAGATAAAAACTGACAGCGTTATGCATTAATACCGAGTTTTTAAAAGACGTAACGTCATCTGAACCAAATTAAATAGAGTTATTAAAAGGAGATTATTATGAAATTTAACCTTAAAGGTTTACTTACTATCGCAGCAGCGGCATCAGCGCTAGTACTAGCAGGTTGTGGTGACAAAGAAGTCGACACTTCTAAAGTAAAAGTTGGCGTAATGGCAGGTGCTGAAGCACAAGTTGCTGAAGTTGCAGCTAAAGTAGCAAAAGAACAGTACGGCTTAGATGTTGAACTAGTAACTTTCACGGATTACGTAACACCAAACGCGGCACTGGATGATGGTTCTATCGACATCAACGCATTCCAACACGCACCATACCTAGATCAGCAAGTGGCTGACCGTGGTTACAAGCTGACTATTGCTGGTAACACGTTTGTTTACCCAATTGCAGGTTACTCTAAAGAAGTGAAATCTGTAGACGAAATCCAAGACGGCGCGCGTATTGCAGTACCAAACGATCCAACTAACCTAGGTCGTTCTCTACTTCTTCTTGAGCAACAAGGTCTGCTTGAGCTTCGTGAAGGCGCTGGTCTTCTAGCTACCGTTCGTGACATCGTTGGTAACCCTAAGAATCTAACGATTGTTGAACTAGACGCTGCACAACTTCCTCGTTCTCTAGATGACGTAGCACTGTCTATCATCAACACAACTTACGCGAGCTCTATCAACCTGACTCCGCAAAAAGACGGTATCTTCGTTGAAGACAAAGATTCTCCATACGTAAACCTAATCGTTTCTCGTGAAGAGAACCTAAACGCTGAAAACGTACAGAACTTCGTAAAAGCTTACCAAACTGAAGAAGTGTACAAAGCAGCTTCTGATATCTTCCAAGGTGGCGTAGTTAAAGGTTGGTAATCACCTAAACTACAGCATCGTATAGATACCCGAAGGGGCTGACTTAACGTCAGCCCCTTTTTTATTGATTACAGTTGGCTAAAAGAGTCGGCTTACCACCAAGCTTCTACTTGCATGCCGACACTCATTTCGCTGTTTTTACCTTCACCGAAGGCATTGTCATTTTCAGCATCATTTAGATAAGTCGCAAAGATACGGAATTCAGGACGCGACCAAAAGCCCACTTGTGGTACCCAAGCCTGAGCCACAGTAAACTTGCCACCCGCACTATCTTGGTTATTAATCGTTTCAACAAACCCGCCAATTTCAAGGATCGTACGCATACGCTTATCCCACTTGTAAAGCGGACGAATGACAGCGCTAAAAGAGTCATCATCGCTATTATTCGCACCAACACCCGTCGACATGGCATAACGAACAGTGTGGCCAAACTCGATGTTCTCACCAACAGCAAGCACACCCCAGTTAATCAATCGGAAGCCCTCAGCGTCATTATTGTTTGCATCACGCACGATACCTTTACCTGTACCAAAAGTCGTCATCTGCTCGGCATAGCCAGAGTTAGCGACTTGGAGAATGGTTTTGTTGAAGCCACCAGAAAGGTTTTGATTTAAGCTTGCCGTTAACATTACGCTGTCATCCGCATCGACCGTTTGACCTTGCTTTTCATTGGCGAAGTTCATATCAATACCGACCTCAAGATCTGCATTTTTCCATAGCGGAATCCCTGCATAGCGCACGTCTGCAATCATGGCTGTGGTCTCTTCCCCATCAAACACATCACCCGTAACGGTGTCTTGAATCAAAGCCACCGATAATTTACCTGGGCCCATATTGATGTGTTCAACACCAGCACCAATACCACTTACGTCCCAGTAGTAGTTATCAACGATATGTACATCATGACGTTGGTAGTAACGTTCACCCGCCCAAATTCCAATATCCTTATCTTCAAAAAGTCCTACTGCTTGAACATTCAATTGCACCACATCAACGCTTTTATCCGCAGCGTTCTCATCTTGGCCCTGCCAGTACGACAACATGGAATCAACTAAAAATGAAACGTCGTCCTCAGCATACACCTCTTTTCTAAAACCAAATTCGCCATACAGGTCATTTTCGTTGCCAAGTCGGCCAACTTTACTCACCTCCCATTTGCTATTTGAACCGCCTTCATTACTCAGGCCAACGCCACCGCGCATGTAGCCATTGAACTCCAATGGTGTGGTTTCATCAGCGTATAAATTAGGAGCAAGTAAAGCAGTAGAGAGTGCAGTAGCAATAGGTAACAGTTTCATCGTCCATTCCTTTCAGATCTAGAATCAAGTTATTTTTATGAATGGGAACATTCCCATGGGATCGATCCCATTTATATTGAGAGGAATATAAATTGAAAGAGAACTGATTGATTACTGTGATCCAGTTAACTATTGAAATGATCAAAAGTTGATGGGGGTGGAATTATCTTGGTGAATACTTAAGGACTACAGAGCGAGAGATAAAACACAGAATGGACGTGTTTAAGTACTAAATTCGTTCGACAAGATGGGTTCTCCCAATACTGATAAACGATCAATATTAAGGAATAAAAAGAGAAAGAAACGGGAAGCTAACAGGAAGAAAAATAGAGGGTAAAGTATCGAAGTATTGGTTAATACTTCGATACCCTAGATCTAGAATAAAGCTAAGTGGGTTACTTAATATGATCCCAAGAGATGTTCGATACCAAGCGGCAGTCATCACACTTAAAATAGAAAATGTCGTGGATAGGCGCATCAAGCAGCCATTCACCACCACACTGAGGGCATTTACGCTCTTTTTCAGCTTTTAAGCTAATCCCGCCCACACGGTACAAGTAGTAGTACGTTGGGATCTTAGTGAGATATTCAATGCGCCCTCTTAAGCCCCAGCCGCGTTTGAACAATACGCTTTTGGTATCACTGATCTCAGTCAGAGTTGCGTGTTCAGCACGACAGCCGCCCCCCATTTGGACTTCATCACAGGCTTGCCATTCAGTCTGCCATTTCAATACCGCTTTATGGTCGCCATTAAAGGTCGGTGGATTGCGGTACAAAGGGATCGGCAACAGGCTGTCACCACTACGTAACGGTGAGCAAGTATGAACGAAAGTCGTGTATAACACCTGCCAGCTCGGCGCTTCATCTTCTGCCACTTCTTCTGAGTTAAGATCTCGGCCAAGTAGACGCATTTTAGGCGCAAGTAGGCTCGCGTTAGACAAACGATCAAAACACACTTTAACGAAGTCAGAGTGATTACGCGGGTGCAAGCTATCTTGCTCTGGGCACACAACGCGAACATAGAATTCGCCGTCGCCCATCACGATTGGAAACTCACGGCCTAGCACTTGTCCGTTATAACGAAGTGCATCCATCAAGCCATTAACTGCCTTATCGACAGCACTGACCGTTGTGTTATCAAAACACTCAAATTGAAGTTCTAGTACGTACATAATTTACTATATGTGGTTCTATTAATAGCGTCATTATAACGACTATTTATACTATTGTACTTAGCTTAATAATACGGATGACCCCGAATTAAATAAATATTCGCTTATAGCTTAATCCTACGACCTGGAGATCTAGAGCAGCCAGTTAAAAACGCATATCATCTTCAGGCAAGTAGAAAAAAATTGATTGGCTTTCTACTCTGTTCAACACAAGCCAAACCACTTTTTACGTAAATGTTTGTTGTTGGAACAACTGTTCTACAATTTCATTGGATGTTGTCATAGCGCTCATATCGAAGCCTGATAAATCCAAGTTGGTCATCTCAACTGCAATAGATTGGCCAGATTCCGATTTGATCGCTAATTCAATACTACTATCCGCAGATAATGAGGCTGTAACATGCTCGAGTAGCATTTCCATATTAGCAACATCATCTCCAGTCAGGTCAAGAAGGTCTGTGAGGTCAATATTGTCGTCACCAAAAGTGAAATCAGTAATAGTATCGCGTGACAAACCATCCACTGAGCCTCGATCAAAGACAAAAGTGTCTTTGCCCTCTCCCCCCGTTAAGATGTCACTACCTAAGCCACCAATAAGTACATCATCACCTTCACTGCCAAGTAAAAAATCATCTCCTTGGTTGCCATGTAAGGTATCACTGCCTTGCTGGCCGAGTAGAATATCAATACTTTCAGAACCAAGAATCGTATTACCTAACTCATCGCCAGAAAGTGTCGCACTCTCTTGAATGACAGGGGCAGCTCCTTTTTCGGTTAGAATTAAGCTAAATACATTGTCACTGTTTTGCCCTTTACCGTCCGTAACCTCAAAAGCAAAATTCATATTTATTTGCTGACCATTCGACAAGTTAAAGTTCTCGTCTTGGGTAAAGTTATAACTGCCGTTTGAGTATACTTCCAAGATACCAAACTCTGTTGTCACACTCAGAACACCATTTTCACTAGCAACAGAAGAGGTCACATTGGGCGATGTATCAAAGCCCATAAACTCGGAATTCATCAATCTAAAATCATTAGTTTGAGTAGACACCTGTAGCGTATCACCATCGGGATCGAAGCTACCTGACAATAACTCACCAGCAATAGGCTCCGGCGTATAATGTTTAAGCAGTTGTCCTAGACTTTCTCCAGAGTCTACATATACGACAGTATCAGTAATGCCATTCATTGCATCCGCAACATTTTCGTCACCACGCGTCGCAATACCAATACCATAAACAGAAGCTTGGTTATCTTGAACATATTGCGCCCAGCGGTCACTTAGGTCATCAGCAACCACTGCCCCGTCTCTAGGATTCGGAGCTCCATCTGACATGAAGAAGATGGAATCATGACTATCGATTGGCTGTTCTTTAAGTAAAAGATCCCAATCCAGTTCACCTTGAGCGTTTAGGCCATCCTGCCACGGGAAACGATTAGAACTATCACTTGGCTCCATGACGGCTTCCAAGGCATCATTGTAATCGGTGTTCATTCCTCTATTGTCGATCCAACACCACTCATTCACATACTTATTGACATCCGTCAGGTAAGTCATGTCCGTGAGCTCACGTCCATTCAGTTCTGGCGGACGTGTCATCTCAAGAACGTCACCGAGTTCAAACCAACTTTGCTCTTCAGTTTCACCTGCAAATTTAACCAAACGAATGTAGCTATTTGAAGCTCCACCTTGTTGTATTAGATCTTCAACCATTTCATGTAGAGCTTCTGCTGCCTTATACGCTCTTGACTCAGTACGTGACGCAAGAACTTCATCCGGTAAGTCATTATCTCTATACGTATTCGTTCCATCAAAAGTCCGAGTCATACTGCTAGAGACATCGAACACAACTGTAATCTTATTGATAGGTTGCTCTTCTACTTCAGCAAAACCAACTACAGCTGTATTCTCCGGCGCCCTATTTTCAACGACATTCAGAGTAACTGTAGTTTGATCTAAGTCGCTGCCATCACTCGCTTCTACGATCAATTCATGAGCTGAAGAAAGATCAAAATCTAAGACATCTGAATTTTTTAACCAAATTTCGCCCGTATTACTGTCTATGTAAAATTTGTCACTATCATCCTCTTTAAGGGTATAAGTGATCGTATCGTTGTCAGGGTCAAATGCTGAAACTTTACCAACCAAAATTCCGCTCTCATGCTCAGCAACGTCAAAACTCATGGTGTCGGTGGTTGCTAAACCGTGTCCATCAGAGCCACGAATCTGATCTTCATCGGTTGGAGAAATAAATTCTGGGGCACCGTCTTTGATATTTATTGTAATATCGTTAGTTGCAATATCACCATCAGCATCAATGACTTTAAATGCAAAGCTTTCACTTTGATCAGCATCGACATTATTCGCTTTATAGTCATACCAACCATTTTCAAAATTAATCGTTAACTGGCCAAAGTTCGTTTCAACTTCAAGCAGAGAATGTTCTGAAACTTGAGAAGATATCCCATTAACATCCGTTTTCGATACTGTGCCTGTTTGTTTATCAAACTGGTAATTTTCACCTTTGATTTCAATAGAATTAACCCATTGAATTTCACCGCCAACTTGAGAAAAAACATCACTTTGAACTTCACCAGGAACGGTAGTCACTAAAACATTCTCTACATTTGACTCATCCACAACCAATGCAGAACCAGAACTAGTCGCCACTGGTTTGAGATAATTCAAAGAAGCACTATCGCCAATACCAAGCGCCCAAATATTATTAAAGGTATGCCCATTAGCTGACACTCCATTTTCCATCGCTAATTCGAGAATCAACTTTTCTTCGGCATCTGTCGGAGCCACTCGGCCAGCTAACAAGTCATCATAATGTGATTGGCTGCTAAAATGCGCCGGGTCTAAGTCATCCATTAAGCTTGTTCGAGCTTGAGAGGAATAGAAATCTTGACGAGTCCAGCCACTGAAATCTGAAGGCTGTCCATCAGAGATAAAGTACAACTGGGTATTAGAACCCGCGACTTGGCTAGAGAAACCATCAGCTGAAACAATGTCTTCAATCTGCTCGATCGCTTCATAATAGGGTGTCCAACCAGCTGGAGATACAGTAGCAAAGAAGTCTGTAATGTCTTGCTCTGACTCGATCCAACTAGAGGTTTTACCGCTTGGTGAACCAGAGTGAGTAGCAATTTTGAACTTCACATCTCCCAGTTCATGGTATTTCTCAAACATACTTTTTATTGAAGTTTGTGCTAGATCCCATCTTGTCGTTAGCACACCATTTGAATCCAGAACGGTATCCTTCATAGAGTCAGATGCATCTAGTGCAATCACGACCGAGTTAGACTGAGGTTGAACATCTTTTATCGTATGTTGATGAACTTCAGCTTCAGGAACAACATCAATCACTTCAATATTTAGCTGTGCTTGCTCCACTTGGTGACCGACATCTAGCGTGATATTTAAATCAAGCATCAATGAATCGTTACCTTGTTCTAGATGATCAAGTGCCGCATGTTGCGATACTTGATACTCACCAGTAGCCTGATCAATCTTTGCCGAAAGCACATCAACTCGATGACCATTAACCTCAGTAAACGCACTAAATTCTGTTTGGTCTTGAGAAAGTTCAAACTGGACTACCAGACCGTTACTCGTTAAGCCAGAAAGATCTTGTGTACTATCGAATCGATACTCCGCTTCTTCCGCTGAACCAAGATCTGCATCAAGTTCACCTTCGACAAATACGGTCTGATTCGTACCTAAGTCAGATTCTTCAAGAGTAACTGATTCATTATCAAGTGAAATAGATTCTCCGATTATGGTAACGGTAACGCTGGCTGTATCCTGCAATCCATCCTCATCTTGAATAGTGTACTCAAACTCTACGGTTTTAACTTCACCTGCACTTAATGATTGCTCTGTTAACGGTAAGCTATCTAGGTACTTTTCGGCATCAAAAACAAATTGACCGTTTTGAAGCGTTATATAGTCCGCCTGTGGGTAATCAACAATAGTTAACTCATCGTTTTCTGGGTCGCTATCATTGGTGAGCACATCTAAAGTTAATAGGCCGGTTCCGTGTGTATGATAATTACTATCGAAAGACGTTAAATCAGCAGACACTTCAGTAACGAAATATTCGGACCCTTTAGGGTCAACTACCCCATCTTTGTAGCCAATTGCAGACAATTCAATCGTATCAAAGTAGCGTCCGGAGGCATCAATAGAAACTAATTGGCTACCACCACGATTCCCTTCAAAGACACCTGTCGCAATTAATTCACCATCAAAATAGGCTTTCCATACGCCTTGTTCAATGCCAGGTTCCCAGCTTCCATTGTTTGTATCTGTCCATAAATTTTTAACTTCAATTTGTGCATGATTAGCTAGTTGATTATTAGCAAAAGTGAAACTCATCGCTTCACTCTTCTGAGTTGCATCATCGTAACCAATTTGACCAGATTGAACACGATCAGAAGGGTTATCAAGATCAGAATACACGCCGTATTTATTGTCACCATCCCCGGTGTAATCTGCCAGAGTTGCATCTGCAACTTTTTCTCCAGTCACACTGTCAATTACATAAAAGTCGACTTGGATATCGTCGCTGGTTATCCAATTCGATGAATCTAATGTTTTGATTTCATTCGTAATGCCTTTGTCATCTAGAGCAGTCGGACCT
This sequence comes from Vibrio bathopelagicus, assembly GCF_014879975.1. Lineage (NCBI taxonomy): Bacteria > Pseudomonadati > Pseudomonadota > Gammaproteobacteria > Vibrionales > Vibrionaceae > Vibrio > Vibrio bathopelagicus. The sequence goes on from NZ_CP062500.1 coordinate 2,827,622, forward strand.
TCATTAACGTCACCGACTTTTATCTGTACTTGAGCGGTATCTGTCTCTCCGGACTCATCGGCAACGAGCACATCTACACTGTAGCTTTCAGTGTCTTCATAGTTGAGTGATATACCAGGTTTCAACGAAATTTCACCAGATGCAGCATCAATCTGAAAGAGATCAGTATGATTACTCAGAGAATAGGTCAATTGACTTGCGCTATCGACGTCAAATGCATCGACCTGACCAACAGGTTGACCCGGGCTATTTTCAAGCACAGAGAATGAGTAAACATCATCATCAGCGAACCCCAAACTGTTTAGGCCATGCGAATCGTTGTTGCCACTGACAAATTCAGGTTTATCATCTGAGCCAGTGATGGTCACTGCAATCTCATGCGTGCTGCCATCCGCAGTCGCAACCGTGAAAGTGCGAGTGATTGGAGTTGAGTCTGAATCTAGCGCTTGGACATCAGCGTGGTCATTGTTAAGTGTGTACGTCCATTCTCCATTTTCATCGATACTGAACGTGCCGTAATTGCCATCTTGAACATCGGTCTGCGTGGTAAACACCGCTTCGCCTAAATCCGGGTCGTCAACATTGAGGTTGCCACCGGTCGTCAGCTTCACGTCTTCTTGCACTGCGCCTTTATCATCACCCGGAATGCTTGGGGTGATAACCGCCGCGTCGTCTGAGCCGGTGATGGTCACTGCAATCTCATGCGTGCTGCCATCCACAGTCGCGACCGTGAAGGTACGAGTGATTGGAGTTGAGTCTGAATCTAGCGCTTGGACATCAGCGTGGTCACTGTTGAGTGTGTACGTCCATTCTCCATTTTCATCGATACTGAACGTGCCGTAGTTGCCATCTTGAACATCGGTCTGCGTGGTAAACACCGCTTCGCCTAAATCTGATCGTCAACATTGAGGTTGCCGCCGGTCGTCAGCGTCACGTCTTCTTGCACTGCGCCTTTATCATCACCCGGAATGCTTGGCGTGATAACCGCCGCGTCGTCTGAGCCTGTGATGGTCACTGCAATCTCATGCGTGCTGCCATCCGCAGTCGCGACCGTGAAGGTACGAGTGATTGGAGTTGAGTCTGAATCTAGCGCTTGGACATCAGCGTGGTCATTGTTGAGTGTGTACGTCCATTCTCCATTTTCATCGATACTGAACGTGCCGTAGTTGCCATCTTGAACATCGGTCTGCGTGGTAAACACCGCTTCGCCTAAATCTGGATCGTCAACATTGAGGTTGCCGCCCGTGGTTAGCGTCACGTCTTCTTGCACCGCGCCTTTATCATCACCCGGAATACTTGGGGTAATAACCGCTGCGTCGTCTGAGCCAGTGATGGTCACTGCAATCTCATGCGTGCTGCCATCCGCAGTCGCGACCGTGAAAGTGCGAACAATTAGAGTTGAGTCTGAATCCAGCGCTTGGACATCAGCGTGGTCATTGTTAAGTGTGTACGTCCATTCTCCATTTTCATCGATACTGAACGTGCCGTAGTTGCCATCTTGAACATCGGTCTGCGTGGTAAACACCGCTTCGCCTAAATCTGATCGTCAACATTGAGGTTGCCGCCGGTCGTCAGCGTCACGTCTTCTTGCACCGCGCCTTTATCATCACCCGGTTTACTTGGTGTGATAACCGCCGCGTCGTCTGAGCCAGTGATGGTCACTGCAATCTCATGCGTGCTGCCATCCGCAGTCGCGACCGTGAAGGTACGAGTGATTGGAGTTGAGTCTGAATCTAGCGCTTGGACATCAGCGTGGTCATTGTTGAGTGTGTACGTCCATTTTCCATTTTCATCGATACTGAACGTGCCGTAGTTGCCATCTTGAACATCGGTCTGCGCGGTAAACACCGCTTCGCCTAAATCTGGATCGTCAACATTGAGGTTGCCGCCGGTCGTCAGCGTCACGTCTTCTTGCACCGCGCCTTTATCATCACCCGGTTTACTTGGCGTGATAACCGCCGCGTCGTCTGAGCCAGTGATGGTCACTGCAATCTCATGCGTGCTGCCATCCGCAGTCGCGACCGTGAAGGTACGAGTGATTGGAGTTGAGTCTGAATCTAGCGCTTGGACATCAGCGTGGTCATTGTTAAGTGTGTACGTCCATTCTCCATTTTCATCGATACTGAACGTGCCGTAGTTGCCATCTTGAACATCGGTCTGCGCGGTAAACACCGCTTCGCCTAAATCTGGATCGTCGACATTGAGGTTGCCGCCGGTGGTTAGCGTCACGTCTTCTTGCACTGCGCCTTTATCATCACCCGGAATACTTGGGGTAATAACCGCTGCGTCGTCTGAGCCAGTGATGGTCACTGCAATCTCATGCGTGCTGCCATCCGCAGTCGCGACCGTGAAAGTGCGAACAATTGAGTTGAGTCTGAATCTAGCGCTTGGACATCAGCGTGGGCATTGTTAAGTGTGTACGTCCATTCTCCATTTTCATCGATACTGAACGTGCCGTAGTTGCCATCTTGAACATCGGTCTGCGTGGTAAACACCGCTTCGCCTAAATCTGGATCGTCAACATTGAGGTTGCCGCCGGTCGTCAGCGTCACGTCTTCTTGCACCGCGCCTTTATCATCACCCGGTTTACTTGGTGTGATAACCGCCGCGTCGTCTGAGCCAGTGATGGTCACTGCAATCTCATGCGTGCTGCTATCCGCAGTCGCGACCGTGAAGGTACGAGTGATTGGAGTTGAGTCTGAATCTAGCGCTTGGACATCAGCGTGGTCATTGTTGAGTGTGTACGTCCATTTTCCATTTTCATCGATACTGAACGTGCCGTAGTTGCCATCTTGAACATCGGTCTGCGCGGTAAACACCGCTTCGCCTAAATCTGATCGTCAACATTGAGGTTGCCGCCGGTCGTCAGCGTCACGTCTTCTTGCACCGCGCCTTTATCGCTTCCACTAATAATAGCGGATACTGATTCAGAAATAACATCAATACTAGAATTCAAAACAGTGTTCAAAGTGACTTGTTGAGCTTCATTTACCCCCTTAGTCTCAAAGAACGTTTTCGCTAAAACTTCCACGCCATCTCTTTCAATGCTTCCAGAAGTTATCAAACTAGAGCCACTGACATTGCCAGCCGCGGTAGCAAATTCACTCCCCAATAAAGTAGGGTCTAAGCCGTCTTCGAGAGCATTGAATAACGCAATAACATCTGGTGATATGTCAATATTTTTGTGTTGATCAACAAACGTAATTTCGGGTTCTTTATTGCCTTCAAACGTTTCGACAATAATTTCACCAGGAAACAACTGCTGCCCAGGTTCGACTACTTTAATTTTACCATCTAAACCTATAACAACATGCGTTTCTACTGCTAACTTCATTCTGTCGACCACTGCTCATATCCCCTAGAAATCATCGATTAGATTCATCAATCAAACCCAACACAACAACCTTATTCATTGACAATAAAAATAATTGGGTAATTTATCATCAAACGCCCCTATAAAACACGCACTTTTATAGGTTTAAATTTTCATGTTTTAAATTGGTTTTATTTTTATTCAAACAATAATATTTTATTAAAACATTCAAAATTGAAGAAGTGATATATATTTTTCGATTAAAAATAAGTTTGTAAACTGTAATAACCTAAGAATATTGAATGACATTCTTTAAGAATGGCCCTTCATTCTAAATCAATAAAAACAAATAATGATTTAAATATTATTAAAAAATTGGAGAATTTCCTTGAAGCTAATTTACTGTAGCTTACTGTGCAGTGTACTTTTATTACCACTACCTTCTTGGGCACAGTCTTTAGAGCAAGCGGTATCACAAACCTTTGCTACAAATCCAGAAATTAAAGGTGCGTTTAATGAATATATAAGCAAACGCTATTTAATTGATGCATCTACAGGAGCCTATAAACCGAGTTTGGATTTAGATGCAGGGATAGGGTATGAAGTAATTAATCCGGCTTCTGAAATCGCTCGCGGATCAACTGAAATGACACGTAGAGAAGCATCACTTACGTTAAATCAGTTGATATGGGATGGTTCAAAAACTCTGAATGATATTGATCGTGTCTCTGCAGATGCTGAGTCAGTTCGACTACAGCTATTATCGAATGCACAAAATACAGCACTCGACGTAGTCAGAGTTTATATTGAGACTATTGAAGGCTTTGAGATTCTTGCTCTATCAGAGAGTAATCTCGCAACACACGAAAAAATATACGTGGACATAAAAAAGCGCACTGATTCGGGTATCAGTTCAACTGCAGATCTCACGCAAATTGAAGCACGCCTAGCAAAAGCACACAGTAATTTAATCGCAGCTGAAAACAACTTGATTGACTCACAGACCACTTTCATGCGCCTTGTTGGAGAAGCTCCTCAGTCCCTTGTTTTTCCTCGAGCCGATAAAAACTTTATCCCATTAACGTTAGAGCTAGCTCAAGAGCAAGCCTATGAATCTCATCCTGTTATTAAAATATCACAAGTGGATGTTGAGTCTGCAAAATTCCAATATAAACAAAGCCAATCGAACTACTTCCCTACACTTTCATTTGAAGCTAAACAGAGCTGGAAAGAGGATGTAGGAGGAATAAAAGGTAGTAGCGATGAAACAACAGCGATGATACGACTTAATTATAATCTTTATAATGGAGGTCGAGATTCAGCAAAGAGCTCAGAAATGGCTTACCAATTAAACAAAGCCAAAGATTTACGAGAGAGAGCATATCGCTCAGTTAAAGAAGAGCTACAACTTTCTTGGAGCGCTTTAGAAATGACATCTCAACAAAAAGTGTTCCTTGCAGATCATGTGGACTCGGCTTCCGAAACAGTAATTGCTTACGAAAAACAATACTTAATAGGCAAACGTACTTTGCTCGATCTTTTGAATACTGAAAATGAACTTTTCGAGTCACGAAAAGGTTACGTTGAAGCAAAATACTCCGAGCAATACGCAAAATATAGAGTCCTTACTTCCACAGGCAACCTATTGAATGCATTGAGAGTTAACTTACCAAAAGAGTGGACAGATAAGGTGGATTACTAATGTACAAACAAACCATTTTTTGGTCTTTTCTATTTTTTACTTTCAACATTCAAGCAAGTGATGAGATTAGTTACATCCCAACCCCGACTATAAGTCAAGTTGCAGACCAGTTTGACCAAGATAGTGATGGGGTCATCAATGAAAGAGACCTTTGCCCAGACACCCCTCAATTTGCTGAGATAGACAATGATGGATGTGGAAGCCTTGTTGAGACAGAGGATTCATATGTTATTCGAATTTTATTCAATAATGACTCTGATACAATAAATTCAATTTATGATCAGCAAATAAAAGGTATGGTTAACTTCTTAAAGCAGTATTCGAATACCAAAATTGAAATTCAAGGTTACGCCAGTAACGTCGGAAACCACCAATACAACATGACTCTTTCGACACGAAGAGCTAAACAAGTTCGTAACAAAATAATAAGTTTTGGCATAAAAGAAAGTCGAATAAGGATTGTAGGCTTTGGTGATACTCAACTGAGTTCAAAAGGGATTGATGAAATAAGCCATGCTCTAAATCGAAAGGTTACAGCTACGGTTGTAGGGTATAAAGGTGAAGTAAAAGAAGAGTGGAGTATATTTACAACTCTTCCAAAAGTACACTAACACGATAAGATGGGATGCAGTGCATCCCATTTTTGTCTCAATATTGAGATTTCATAATAACAACTAAAAAACAACCACCTATTATTTATAAATGGTTATATTATTATCCGGAAAATTAAAAGTAAAATAAATGGGGTGTTAAAATTAGTAATCATTAGCAATCACTTCCCGCCAATATAATACTAGTGAAGTTTCATACATTACCAAAAGCATCAATACTCAACCAGATTAACAACCATCAAATAATGATTATAACAATATCGTTAATAGCGTACGTACACCATATTCCCAACTCTATATTTAGATTAATTCAACTATATCCACAGAGCTCGATTTACTTAAAAGCCAAAACACATTATATAGCGATATAAATATGACTGAAACATGCCTTCGCAGGCTAAACCAATTGTTGGGCCACTACGATCATTCAGTACTTTATGAAGTTAACTTAGACGAACTGGAAAACGTGTTTGCAACCTCCCGCCGTAACACATCCAACATTCTCAAAGTTTTAGGAGGTTACAATTGGATTTTCTGGCAACCAGGTATAGGAAGAGGGAAAAGTAGCACCATCCAAATAACAATATCAATGTATCAAGCGATCTACCAAACTCTTAGCAGTGACATCGAATCAAATAACTTTGACGTTATTGCCAAAATTCTACATACCTATCAAGAGGTTGCAGCTAACGCTTTAAATCAAGCAATGCTAGAATCCAATAGGAATAAAGACAAATCAAATTCTTTAGTGATCACTCAATACCCTTGGGTTAATGAACTAAATCCAACTTTGACTTACCGATTTTCAGAGCTACAAATAACTCGAAGTCTTTACGACACCTTACTCATAGTTAATGTACACGGGAAATTGGAGACTCAACTAGCCTATGATTACAGGGTAGATGGTAAACGTATCTACCTCTGGATCAGACCAGAAGTAATTTGCCATGATGGATTGCCTTTGACTATAGATGATGTGGTTTTTAGCCTTAGAGAACTAAAAAATACACAAGGCCCAGTTAGTCTATTATTCAAGCAAGTTGAAGATATCTATTTTTCAGAGTCTGAAAGAGCCGTTTGCATTCAACTAGAAAGTGAAAACTCACTTTTCCTATATTGTCTTGCTACAGCGAATGCTTCAGTTTTTACTAGTCGCAACCTTTCCTTCTCTAAGGAGAGAAATATACCAATCGGTACCGGTCCATTCTCGCTATCTTGTTGGGATAAAGATAAGGTCGTACTAAGAAAGAACCCACATTACTTTGCTAAAAACGCATTGCTTCAAGAAATAACACTTTCACACCAAGGCAGCCAACTTGAGCACTTTGTAAGTTTCAATCATCCAGCCCTCGAAACAGAAAAGCATCTAATCCAAGCCTTTTCATATTTAGCTTATAATATGCGTGAAAGTAGTGATATTTCACCCCACACGATCGATAACCTTTTTAAGTACCTAAAATCAATTCGAAATCAATTTAGCGCCAGTGAAAACTTACACCCAATGACACTAAATGAGTCTTCTTCATGCTCTATAAACCCGATTTCGACACCGATATTAAGTGGAAAGTTGGTCTTAACGCACCCGAAATGGACAATTAAGTATCTTGAGCACCTTTCTAACTGGTTAATTAAAAAAATTTCCGAGACAGGTATAATCGTGGATGTCGTTATCTTACCCAATGCAAGCACACCAGAAATGCTTAGAGATCAAGCCGATCTCTTATTTGTAGAAGAGGTTATAGAACAACCCTTAGAGTTCGGCCTTTATGAATGGCTGTTAGCCAGCACCGCCATTCGATTTATTTACCCTTATGAACAACTTTTAGAGCACACATCTGACCTTCATAAGCAATTAGCAAATGAAGATCAACTACCACAATTAATCACACGGTTTAATCAACTATGTTCTGAAAGCTCTTTACTCCCACTTTTTTGGGGACAAGAAGAAGTAGTTCAAGCGAAACAAGTTAATGGGCTTTACATAAACAAGTCGGGATACAGTGATTTTTATAAGCTTTGGATCAATAACTAACCAATAGTGTAAATATCATCGTCAACCTAGGCTTAGGTTGACGTTCCTAGTCTTTTGGTATCATAGAAAGTCTTCATTAGAAGAGATCACTTGATTCACCTTATACCGCTGGTAGTAACTTTTCTAAAAACTCTGCCAATGTCTCGGCTAATACATCACGATTTTTGGTGCCTAAGCGCTCTAGAATCACGTTACCTGTAAGGTTACAGATAGAGATAACATCCAGTTCAGCATCAGTCGCGGCAATGAAAACCGTTGGTTGTAGCTTCAAACGACGCTGAGTCACTAGGTGGCCTAATATGTTTTCTTGTAGGCATTCGAAGTCTTCATCACTCCAAATCTGTAATAGAGTCAGTTCGTTACCGTCAAAAGTCGCGTTCATATCAGCGCTGTACTGTGCGCCGTAGAACGTTTTGATGTCTTCATGCAACGTCAATTCAATACCAGTTTCAACGTTGGTGAAATCAGCGAACTGCTCACGTGGATAGTTTTTCCATAACACGGCATCGCCGCTCTTTTCTTCTACGCAAGGCGACACAATATCCACCAACTCCTCATTGCGAGGTAAACTTTGGTGTTGCTGTTGCCACGCATCAACGTATCGCTGACTAAAAGAAAGTAGTGCATCTTGAGCACGTTGAGTCATGAAAATCTCCTAAACACAAAATAATAAATAGAATCGAGGACCTTTCCGTGCCGATTAAGCGATGACTTAATGACAGGGTAATGGGGATTCAGTAAAATCGACCCCATTCTAATCGAATTTGAAACGAAAGTATGAGCAAATATTCTGACGCAAAAGAGCTAGCGGGTTTAACCCTAGGCCAAAAAACTGAGTACTCTAACCAATACGATGCAAGTTTATTGCAGCCAGTACCTCGTAGCCTAAATCGTGATGATCTTGCGCTAGACGGTGACCTGCCTTTTGTTGGCCATGATATTTGGACGATGTACGAGCTTTCGTGGCTAAACACCAACGGCCTACCACAAGTGGCTGTAGGTGAAGTTTTCATCCCTGCAACCAGCCCAAATTTAATTGAATCAAAATCTTTCAAGCTATACCTGAACAGCTACAATCAGACTCAATTTGAAAGTTGGGATCAAGTAACTGAGCGCCTGACCCAAGATTTGTCGGCATGTGCAGGCGAAACGGTGATTGTGCATGTAAACTCAGTAACTGATTACACCAACCAACCTATCGTGACGATGGAAGGTGACTGTATCGACAACCAAGACATCCAAATCACTAGCTACGATTTTGAAGCGTCACTGCTTGAGGGAGCTGCTGGTGAGAAAAACGTTGAAGAAACACTGCACAGCCATCTATTGAAGTCGAACTGTTTGATCACCAACCAACCCGATTGGGGCAGCGTTGAGATCGCATATTCAGGTAAGCAAATTGACCGTGAAGCTCTGCTACGCTATTTAGTTTCTTTCCGCGAGCACAACGAATTCCACGAACAATGTGTTGAGCGTATCTTCACTGATATCATGAAATACTGCGCCCCATCGAAGTTAACCGTATTTGCACGTTACACGCGCCGTGGTGGTCTGGATATCAACCCATACCGTTCAACAGAGCAAGATAGACCAAGCCACAATGAGCGTATGGCTCGCCAATAATCAGGCGAGAACCACCTACCTTATTTGAACCTATCCAATCTTTAAAGGGACCTTAAAATGCGTTGGTTATACGTTGTTAGTCTATTTATTTTAAGCTTAAGCACATCGGTCAATGCGTCGGTTTACTCGTCGGCGCTACTCAATGAAGCCAATAACTTGGTTGAGATCGAGCCGAGCCAAGCAAAACAAATGGCCAACAGCTACCTAACGCTTCGTGTCCTTTCTGATCAACGCGAGAAAAGCCCTTCTGCTATTTCTCGCGAAGAGACAGACTCTTCGATTCGAACGCCAAACAGCAGTATCGATGCGTATAAGATCTTAGCCAAGGCGGAATACAACCTTGGCAATATGCGTATTGCGATTCAGCACATAGACAAAGCCTCAGAGCTAGCTAAAACCTATAAGCTTGAATACCTGAAACTTGATCTGCAAATACTTAAAGTTAGACTGCTTTGGCTCAGCGATAAAAAATCAGCAAAAGCAAAAGCTGAACTCACCAGTATTGAAGCAAACCTAGAATCAATAAACAAAACGCTGCGTCTGACGGAAGGCATCACTTATAGATTAATCATGTTAAAGGCAGAAATAGCCTCTTATGAAAACAAAATAGACGAAGCAGAAAAATACTACCAACAGGCGAAAACGTTTCTAGATCAACGTTACTCTGAAAAAGTTACCATCGACTACCACATCGCCGTTGGTGAGTTTTACCTGACCCACAAAGAGTACAACCACGCGCTATCTGAATTGCTGTACGGCTACTGGAAATCAGTAGAAGGCAACCTGAGCTCGCGCTTGGCTAAAGTAAACCGCCTGCTGGCGCAGCTTTTTTTCGAGCGACAAGTCTTAGACAAAGCACTAGAACACCTTTCTCAAGCCGCTGATTTTTATGATAACTTTGAAAATTCACCGATCTTGGCACAAGTCCTTAAGAAAATGGGTGATGTATACTTCTACCAAGGTAAATATAACCTTGCTCTCGTGCATTTTTTCAACGTCCTTGATCACGAGAGTACTGACCGAGATATCCATCAAGTCATTGATATTAGACTCAGTTTATCGGCAACCTATCTGCGTCTTTACAACTACCCATTGGCAGAACAATACCTAACACGCGCCCTTGAACTGCTTGAATATACGGATATTCCCAAGCTAGAAGGTCGTGCTGCATTGCTCTCTGCCGGGCTCGCTTATCACCTTCAGCAGAGTGAGGATGTGATCAAACATGCCACTCGCGCACTGGAGATCTCGCGTCAGGTTGAGAACATGCGCCTTTCGCAGCGTTCGTACTACTTACTCTCTTTAGGCTATGAGCAAGCAGGAAAACCGCAACAGGCTTTAGAAAACCTTAAGCAATACAATAGTTTGGTTTCTTTAGAACAACAGAAGCTGAACCGCGTTGGTGAAGATGCTTTCCGTCAACAGAAAGAGTTCGCAGAGCAAACTCTTCACTATGCCGGCCAAGCGCAAGAGCTTGAAAAATACAAATTAGAGCATCGTAAATTCCAAAAGATCGCATTCGCCCTATTCTTGTTCAGCATCATTTTGTTCTTCTTTGTGCTGCGCCGAGGTTACATCATTCAAACCTTGGTTAAAGAAGTGGACTCGTTACGTACCGACCTCTTTACACACTCACGCTCAAAACTTCCTAATCTAAGAATGCTGAACGCGAAACTCTCAAATTCATTGGAACAAACTAGCCAAACTTTCGAACAGTGGCAACTTGGTGAATTGATTCATGAACCACTCAACGACCGTTTACGCTTCGCGATGATTGATTTACCGTTCCTACGCAATATGTATACACAGAATGGTTACAAAGCGGGTCTAGAATTAGAAGACGCTTTCGGTGAGTTCCTAAAATCTAAGCTTGAAGGCCCTGCTCGTGTCTACCATTTCTCAGATGCTAACCTACTTTACATCGAGCCAAACTCAGACCGTGATTTATCGCCTGAAGCCATGTTCAGAAAGATTCAATCTTGGGTGAATAACTTCGAACCGGAACGCAATATCAACCGAATTGTTCGCATGGGCATCGCTGACTACCCTTTCTTACCACGAGCTTACACCGCGATTAACGACCAAGAGTTGTTAGATGTATTGTTAATGTCGACTAACCTAGCGCGGGAAATCAGTCTTAAAGAACGAAACAGTCAATGGGTGTATCTCAAAGCCATTGATAATGCGCCCGCAGCAAGCCTTGCAACAGGTAACATAAGAGAAGCCTGTAAACATGCGATTAATCAAGGGTTAATAAAAATACAATCGTCCTACCAGAATGAGGACAACATCAAAAAAATGCTAAAAGATGACTGATTTGCGAGCGGTTAAGACCTGCAACTCGTGACCTTATTTTTAGTTTTGTTATTATCGATGCAATGGAATTTCATCTAAATGATCGTGATCGGTCTATTCGGCGCTAATTAATACATCTATGGGCATTCTCGAACAAGACATTCACGCGCAACTCCACCAGCTGAAAGTTCAGTTGGAACAAGTTCGTTTGACACAGAGAGACACCTCGTTCAAGTTTATTAGAGAACAGAAAGTTCTAAAGCGTATCGTCACATCTTTAAGTGATGCATGTGTTGGCAGTAACAGTCATTTAGATGAAAACCTCATTGCCCTGCGGGAAGAGCTTGAAAAGCAAAAAGACATCAGCTCAATGATCCCAAAATTGGCAGTATTAGAAAGGATGCTCAAGCAGAAAACCTTGGCTATGGATAAACAGAACGGATATCTGGACGATAGCATTAAGCACAGTGGTGAAACGCTACAACGCATAACTGGTCTCCCAGCGCAGTTGAAACGCGACCTACGAAACTTACTTAGCTTCTCCGAATGCAATGGCAGTCAGAAAGTCGACCACGCCATGAAGCTTCTCAGTATTTATGAGCGTGCCATAAAGATTATGGCGAACAACTCTCGCACTCATTTTGGTGATACGGCTCAATCTCCTGAGCAAGAATTACTTTCGGATCTTTCCACAGAATTACAGCACTTGATCACTGAACTCGATTTCGAGGGCGAATCTGGTGACTTGCTTATCGATATTCGAGCAAAGCTACTACTGGGTGTTTCGACACAAAACCTGCTGGAGTTATCACTTCAGATCCTCAAACTGGTTATTGAAGGCACTAATTTAGAGCGTAAGAAATCTGAACAGTTTATCGATCAACTCAATGCTTCACTCTCTTCCAGTATCAAGACTGCAGATCAAAATACCGATCAAAGCCAAAGCTATTTTGAGCACCGCCAAGGCCTTAACTCAGAGTTAAGCGACCTTGTCGTCAAAAGCCAAAACTCGGTTGATAAAGCCACTGATATTACTGTCTTAAAGCAGTCGATCAATCCGCTGCTTAGCGAGATAGCTTCGCTGTCAGAGCGACTCAATCATGCAGAGCAAAAAGAACAAGCTTTGATAGAACGAATGAGTTACGGAAAAACTCAATTAGACTCTCTCTACGAAGTGACCCAAGACTACAGAAAACGTCTTGAAGATCAGGCTCAGCGTATGCTGCTTGACCCACTCACTAAGGTCTACAATCGCACCGCTTTTACCGATCGCTTAGAGCTTGAATACCGTCGTTGGATTCGCGCGCAACACTCGCTTCGAGTCGTGCTATTAGACATTGATAATTTTAAAGCCATTAACGATAGCTTTGGTTATACCGCGGGTGATAAAGCCCTTAAAATCATCGCAAGAACCATCACTAAAGAAGTCGGTATTACTGATACTGTGGCTCGTTTTTCTGGAGAGGAATTCGTCTTATTACTTCCAGAACAAACGGATGAATATTGCCATCAGGTGATTCAGAACATTCAAGCTCAAGTTAGCCGCTTACCTTTTAAGTTCCGCGACCAACAGATCACCATTACTCTTTGTGCGGCAAGCACTCAGTTTAAAGAATCAGATACACCGGAAGAAGTGCTAGAGCGATTAAATAAGACACTGAATAAAGCAAAACAACGTGGCACCAACCAACTCATTTGGCACTAAGCCAGCCCAGCGTTTAATTTATTTCATTTTTTCAAATACTTATCACATACCAATTCCCTCAATGTTTGCTAAGCTAATGATTAACATTCGCTTAACAAGCATTTTTGACAAGCAATGCGTATATAAGCTTTTAAGTCTCTGGATATATGAACTTAAGAAACTGTATATATGAACCTAAGAATCAGTGTATACGTACTTAAGCATCTGTATATAGGCTCTTAAGCAATTCTAACTAAGTCATTAAGCAACGCTGTCGTAACCGTTTCGTCTGGTTAACTCTCTCACCTTTAACCAAACACTTTCAACGTTTGCTGCCAGAGGGTCACTTCAACGTCCCCCTGCTCTTTTCAACAAGGAGGCACTATGATCACTCATATCAGCCCTGCCGGTAGCATGGATTTACTCTCTCAACTTGAAGTTGAGCGTCTTAAGAAAACCGCGTCTAGTGATCTGTACCAACTGTATCGTAACTGTACGTTAGCGGTACTAAACTCTGGTAGCCACACCGACAACTCCAAAGAGTTGCTCGATAAGTATCAATCGTTTGATGTTGAGGTCGTGCGCCGTGAGCGTGGTATCAAGCTCGAACTGAGTAACCCACCAGAGCATGCCTTTGTCGATGGGGACATCATCAAGGGTATTCAAGAACACCTATTTTCAGTGCTGCGTGACATTGTTTACGTCAACATGCATTTAGCAGACAACCAAAGACTGAACCTAACCAATGCTACTCACATCACCAACCTCGTGTTTGGGATATTGAGAAATGCTGGAGCACTCACACCCGGCATTGAGCCGAACCTGATCGTGTGTTGGGGTGGCCACTCAATTAATGCCAGTGAATACCAATACACTCGCGAAGTGGGTAATGAATTAGGCCTGCGTGAACTGAACATCTGTACCGGTTGTGGACCGGGGGCAATGGAAGGTCCGATGAAAGGCGCTGCTATTGGTCACGCTAAACAGCGCTATACAGACCATCGTTACTTAGGCCTGACAGAACCTTCGATCATTGCGGCTGAGCCACCAAACCCAATCGTCAACGAACTGGTGATCATGCCAGATATCGAGAAGCGTCTTGAAGCATTCGTGCGTATGGCCCATGGCATCATTATTTTCCCTGGTGGCCCCGGCACTGCCGAAGAGCTGCTGTATATATTAGGGATCATGATGCACCCTAACAATGTCGACCAACCCATGCCGATTGTTTTAACGGGATCAAAAGAGAGTGAGGCGTACTTCCGTTCGATTGATAAGTTCATCGGTGAAACCTTGGGTGAAGAAGCACAAAAACACTATGAGATCGTGATTGATGACCCAGCACGCGCTGCGAAAATCATGAAACAAGCAATGCCAGATGTGCGATCTCACCGTAAAGAGACAGGTGATGCTTATAGCTACAACTGGTCACTGCATATTGAGCCTGAGTTCCAACTACCATTCGACCCTACCCATGAGTCTATGGCGGCACTCGATCTGCATATGGATCAGAAAACAGAGAGCCTTGCAGCGAATTTACGTAAAGCGTTCTCTGGGATCGTGGCGGGTAACGTTAAAGCCGAAGGCATTCTTGAAATCGAGAAACACGGTCCATTCCTGATTGATGGCGACAAAGAGCTGATGACCAAAATGGATCGACTGCTGAATGACTTTGTTGAACAGCATCGAATGAAACTGCCGGGTGGTACGGATTACGTTCCTTGCTATAAGATCGCACCGAGTAACTGATCGACCAAGTAACGATTATATCAAGTGACTGACGTACCAAGTGACTGATAGCAAAGCACTCATTGATCTTAAGGCATTCATCAGCCCGCGGTCAGAGCTAATAAGGCATAAAGCTAAACAAGTCATGGCGTTTACGTCGCTAACGTTTCAACTCACCAATTGATACGTTACTATAAGGGGCTAGCAGCCCCTTTTTTATTGCCTATTTAGTGGAAACTTATGTCTATCCATCTTGTTATTATCGATGCCTTAAACCTCATCCGACGCGTGCACTCTGTTCAGCCGGATCCCACCGATATAGCAAGAACCATCACCACAACGGCTCGCACACTCAACCGAATCCTAAACGAATCACAGCCAACGCACATCATCGCGGTATTTGATCATCACCTACAAGATCGAGGCTGGCGCGCTGAGGTACTGCCCGCCTATAAGCAAAACCGCAAGCCAATGCCAGAGCCTTTAATGAAAGGGCTCGATGCGATTCAGCAAGCATGGTGGGAGCTGGGTATTGATTCATTGCTTTCAGACGGCGATGAGGCAGACGATCTAGTAGCAACACTCGCGAAGAAAGTGGCTGACCACGGCGAAAAGGTCACCATCATTTCTACTGATAAAGGCTACTGCCAGTTACTATCTCCAACGTTACAGATCCGTGATTACTTCCAACATCGTTGGTTAGATAAGCCCTTCATTGAAGCTGAGTTTGGCGTTAAACCAGAACAACTTGCTGATTACTGGGGATTAACCGGCGTAAGCTCAAGCCAAGTTCCCGGGATCCCAGGAGTTGGACCTAAAGCGGCAAAAGAAATCCTAACCACGTATCCAGATATTGAAGCGGCATTCCTAGCTGAAGACTTACCGAAAAAGTATCGTAAGAAGTTCGATGAGCATATCGAGTCGGCTCGCGTATGTAAGCTCGTTTCTGCACTCAAAACAGACATCGATTTGGGCTTTAATCTGCAAGATATTCGCTTCTCAGGAAACCAAGCTTAACACTTCTGGATGTTCATCTTTTCTGTTGTGTTCTCCGTTACATTCACAACCTAATCATAATGTTAATCAATACCTTACCCAGTATTGATTAACATTGAGCCTTCATCACAGTCTTATTGATATAAGTATTTAATTTCATTGCTCCAATAAGGAGAAACACAATGAAAAACATACTATTACTATCATTAACTACCCTCTTACTTAATATCGCGCCTCTTGCTGCCGCAACCGAAGCCTGTGGTGAACACCTAGTTAAAGGTTTGCCTTCAGAATCCTCTGATCAAATACTTTGTCGAACCGGTTATGCCATTGGCTACAACTATTCCATGAAGAATGCTGATTGGGTCGCCTATCATGTCACCGCAGAAAGCGTCAATGGACAGTTCAAACGAAGTAACCGCTTTAAAGCCGATTCAGAACTCCCCGAATATGCCCAATCAACACTAAGTGACTACTCCAAATCCGGTTATGACCGCGGCCACCTTGCTCCGTCTGCAGCAATGGACTTCAGCGAAATATCGATGCAAGAAAGCTTCTTGCTAAGCAATATGTCACCACAGCTTCCAGGGTTTAACCGAGTTGGCTGGCGATTGCTAGAAGAGCATATACGTGACCTTGCCAATGAATATCAAGAGCTCTATGTGGTGACAGGCCCTATTTATGACGGGAATGAAACCTTTATTGGCAATGGCGTTATGATTCCAAGTGCATTCTACAAAGTGATTCTCGACCCGTATTACAACGATGCGATTGCTTTTATTGTGCCTCATCGTGACGTATCGAGCAGTGAACTCGCAAGCTTTGTCACAACCATTGATGAAGTAGAAACCCGCACCAACTTGGATTTTTTCGCAAACACTAGCGATGATGTAGAAAGTGATATGGAAGCAATGCTTTGGGAAATGTGGCCTACCTCAGAGTAAACCTCTTACAATAAAAAAACGCTCCTTATTAGGAGCGTTTTTTATGTTCATTAACCGCGTATTAGTACGGTGAGATATTCGAAAGCGACTGAATATGAACAGTGATCTCTTCACGATCATGATATAGGTGCTTCGCCTGCATTTTGAATTTCACTTTGTTATCGATAAGGAACTGTTTTAGGTTCTCGATATCTTGCAGTACTTCATCGTAGCGACCTTTCATTGGCAGCTTAAGGTTGAACAGAGCTTCTTTCGCCCAGCCTTTGATGATCCACTCACCCATTAAGTGAGCAACACGAGCTGGCTTCTCGACCATGTCACAAATAATCCAAGTCACGTTCTTACGGTCAGGTTCGAACTTAAAGCCATCCACCATGTGGTGCTTAATTTGACCCGTTTCCATTAGGCTATCCGCCATCATGCCGTTATCGACACAGTGAACAAACATAGAACGCTTAACCAATTGGTAAGTCCAACCACCAGGACACGCACCTAAATCTACGCCCCACATACCCGGAGCCAGACGCTCGTCCCACTCATCACGAGGGATGAATACGTGGAATGCTTCTTCTAGCTTCAATGTAGAACGGCTTGGCGCATCTGATGGGAATTTCAAACGAGGAATGCCCATGAAGAACTGTGAGTTGTTGGTTGGGTAAGAGTAACCAACAAAGCAGTGGCCCGGTGCGATAAAACATAAATGAAGCACTGGCTTCTTAGCGTTATCTTTCGCAGTCATCAGGCCTTTACCACGCATGGCTTGACGCATCGGCACAGTAAACTTACGGCAGAACTTCAAAAGCTCTTTCGCTTCATTGGTATCTGGCGTTTCAATACGGATATCACCACAACGTGGGAAACCTTCTTTCTCAGAAAGCGCCTCAAGAATTGGAGAGATACGGTCTTCTGTTGGTAGATCTTTGATTTCAACAGCAACCGCTAACATTTGACGAGCAAAGATCAGTGATTGGAAATCAACTTCTTTGATCAGCTTATCGGCTTCGCCAGCTTGATAACATTCAAACAATACAAAGCCTGTATTGCTCTTTAAGCGAGGAAAACCAAACACTTCCAGTTGTGTTGCCTTGTCTTGAATTTCGCCAGCACATTCTTTTTCAAAACCAGAGCGACAATAAAGTAGTACGTGTTTCACTGAGTTACCTCTTTTATATTCAAAGCAGCGAAGGAGAAGACTCCCCAACCAATGATAAATAGTAGACCACCAAACGGTGTTATAGGGCCAAACCATTTTATTCCTGTCAGTGCTAAGCCATAAAGGCTACCACTAAAACAAAGGATGCCGATGATAAAGCAAATTGCCGCAATGAAAAAATATTTTTGTGATTTAGCGCCAAGTTTCATCTGTAGCAGAGCACCACACGCCAATATCGCGAGCGTATGGATAAATTGGTATTGAACACCGGTCTCAAACACACCCAAAAGATACTCAGGCAAGATAGCTTTCAAACCGTGCGCGGCAAATGCCCCGAGCATTACGGCAATCGCACCAGAAATACCCGCGACAGTGAGTAAATACTTACTTCTCATTGAGCACCTCTTTGATAAACGCAGATAGCTTCTCGACTATTAAGGCTATGTTCTGTTGCTCGGTGTAACCAGAGCTCTTGCGTGGCTTAAAGCTATGATCGCCATCGGGAATAAACTCAACACGAATAGAATCCGACAAATCGAAATCAACAAACTCTTCACGTTTACCAAAGGTATCGCGTTCGCCTTGTAGAATAAGACACGGCTTCGCTAACTCAGCGAGATGTTCACCTTTGTATTTCTCTGGTTTACCCGGAGGATGAAAGGGAAAACCCAAACACGCCATCGCAGCCACCTTATCCAGTTCAGACAAGTGACTCGCCATGCGCCCTCCCATCGACTTACCGCCAATCACAAGCTTGTCGGCATCAACCTGTTCGATAATCTCTTGGTAAGCTTCAAGCAGCTTAGGGGCTCTGTCAGGTGGACGACGCTTACCATCTTCAGCTCGCTTGATCATATAAGGGAAATTGAAACGAATAACTCGTATTCCTTTAAACGCCAACCCTTTGGCTACCGACTGCATGAACTCATGATTCATGCCGGCACCTGCGCCGTGCGCGAAGACAAAGGTTACTGGGTTGTCTTCACCATCAATAATTAGGTTACTCATCGAGTAAGTCCTCTTGTTCGCTTTGTGCTTTCGCTAGCATCCAATCACGGAAGGTCGCAATACGCCCCATGTCAGCTTGCTTCTCATGACACACCACATAGAAGGCATTCTTACTAACTAACACTTCATCAAATGGAGCCAACAAGCGACCGGCCTCGATTTCAGGCTGAGCCAAAACATTGTTCCCCAGAGCAATACCTTGCCCATGGGCAGCAGCTTGCAACACCATGGTCGAGTGGCTAAAGATAGGGCCGTGGTTAACGTTAACGCCATCGATACCATTTTGCTTAGCAAACTGTTTCCAATCTTTTCGAGAGGTATCGTGCAATAGCGTATGACATGCTAAATCACTTAGAGATTCTAATGGTTTCGTTCCGAGCAGCACCGACGGTGAGCAAAGTGGAATTAAGTATTCTTGGTAAAGCTTATCGGCTCTAAGCCCCGACCAATTGCCTCGCCCATAGTAAATCGCCACGTCTACGTCATCAGTCAATGAACCTTCATCCATATCCACGGCTTTGATTCGCACATCGATATCCGGCTCTTGTTGATTAAAGTCAGCCAATCTTGGTACTAACCATTGAATAGCAAAACTTGGCGGTAAGCTGATGGTCAATGCGCCCTTCTCGCTCCGCTCAAGCACTTTGTCAGTCGCCTCAGCCAAAGAAGTGAAGATATCTTTAATATCTAAGAAATAGCTTTGTCCCTCTTCAGTCAACAGCAAAGAGCGGTTTCTTCGGCGAAAAAGCTTTAATGACAAGAATTCTTCAAGTGCTTTGATCTGGTGGCTAACCGCAGCTTGAGTCACAAATAACTCTTCTGCGGCACGCGTAAAACTCAAGTGTCGAGCCGCGGCTTCAAACACTCTTAAGGAGTTTAATGGGGGTAATCGACGAGACATAATTACTCTCTAAATAGGCATTAGTTTTTTTTATCTGAAACATTATAATTTGTCCATTGCCTAGCGGCCAGAGAAATTCTATATTTCATCCCGCAGCAGCTAGCCTGAACGGCTTGATTCTCTCTAGAATCAATTGGTTTAGCTCCTGCGATGTTGTGTTTGCAAAATCGTACTTTTCGAGTTGGGTAGAGTTCTACCAAATGTTTTGTTGCAGTTCTTTACTGGAACGAGGCATATACTTCCTGTATTTATTTTGACCTGTCTGTCAATTGGTTTACACCGCCTTTAAGGCGGTGTTTTTATGTCCAAAGCTAAATAACAACAAGTTTATCAATAGCTGTACTAATTAATCTTTATTATTTTTCATCGCTAATCACAGAATCAGACACCCACTCAAATAATCAACTGAACACACACAAATAGATCCATTGAGTTGCACTAAAAAGTAACAGAATACTTCAAGATACCCACACTTCTTCAGTCACATATAAACCCGTTTAGAACCCACTATTTCTATAAATAAGAACATCAATACTGAGCATCACGATAGCACGCCCGAACTCACGCCTCTGTCTGACTACTGTAAATCATTCAGATAAAAAATAAAAAAGCCGCTTACTTTTCAGTAAGCGGCTTTGCAAATGATTAACGGTTGGTCAACACACCACTATGGGCGGTAAACCTTAACGTTGTGGAAGCCTTGCTCTTGCAAATAAAGCGCTTGCAGACGACTCATGACACCACGGTCACAGTACAACAAGTACTCTTTCGCTTGGTCTAGGTCGCCAAACTGAGTTGAAAGCTTGAAGAACGGGATGTGTTTGATTTCAACACCATCGATCTCTAGTGGGCTTTCGTCTTCTTCGTCCGGGCTACGGATATCTAGAACGACAGCGTGCTCAGAAACTGCTTGAACTTGCTCCACTTCTGGTGCCTGTTCTTGGCTCTCTTTCTCGATATCACGGATATCCATAATACGAGCGTTCTCGATCACTTGATCCAGCACTTCGAAGTTAAACTTAGCTTCTTCCGCTTCTAGTTTGCCTTTCTTCGCTTTCACTGTTGGCTTCTTAGAGATAACACCACAGTACTCAGGCATTACTTTAGCGAAGTCTTCAGTACCAATCTTACGAGACAGGTCGATGATGTCTTCTTTGTCCCAGTTGATAAGTGGACGAAGGATCAAAGTGTCCGTCACGTTGTCGATATGGCGCAGGTTAGTTAGCGTTTGGCTAGAAACCTGACCAAGTGCTTCACCCGTTACTAGTGCTTCAATACCGAAACGCTCAGCAACCATACCACCAGCACGCATGAACATACGCTTCAGAACAACGCCCATTTGGCCGTCTTCAACGTTCTCAAGGATCTCTGCGACTACAGGTTCAAAATCGATAGAGATGAACTTCACCTTTGCAGATGAGCCGTATTTATTCCATAGGTAGTGAGAAACTTGCTTAACGCCAATCTCGTGAGCAGGACCACCAAGATTGAAGAAACAGTAATGAACCTTAGAACCACGTTTGATGTGCAGGTAGCTCGAAACGCCAGAATCAAAGCCGCCAGAGATCAAGCTAAGTAGGTCTTCTTGAGTACCTAGAGGGAAACCGCCGAGGCCTTTATGACGTTCAATCACTTGGTTTAGCTTGTCGTTCTCGACTTCAACTTTAACGGTAATATCTGGGTTTTTCAGTTTTACTTTTGCTGAGTCAACCGCTTGGTTTAGACCACCACCTACGTAGCGTTCTAGCTCGATAGAGGTAAAGTCATGTTTACCACGGCGTTTAGCTCGCACAGAGAAAGTCTTACCTTCAATAAGACCACGGCTGCGCTCAAGAACTTGCTCGTAAATATCGTGCAAGTCTTTAAATTCTGATTGCTGAACCTCAAGAGAGTGATGGATACCCGGAGTTTGCGTCAATACTTCGAGTGTTTCTTTAAAGTATTTGTCGCTCTCAGACGTCACTTCGATGTGGTCGCGACGATTGAAGACAGCTACAGACTCAGTACGACGCTGAAGAATAGTACGAATATTACGTTCTAGAATCTTTGTGAAGCGCTTACGCACCGATTCACTTTTTACAAAAATTTCCGGGTGGGGCTTAACAATAAATTTCATAGTACTTTCACGCCAATAAGGTTCACAATTTTAATAGGTTCATCACCACGTAAAAGGTCATTTCACATAGTTATTGAAGCAATAATAGATCAATATTAAATCTAAGGGCGCGAATTATACATGAGAAAGTCAAACAAGGAAAAGAGTGCGTGCTTTGGTGCCATCAATAAACTCACCTTGGTGGCAAACTACCGTCTCGATTTCATCCAAGCTCTTCTCTTCCATATCCTCTATTGTCTGCTTGGTACAAACACTTTTGTGTATCACACAAAGAAAAAGCCCAATCTACGACAGATTGGGCTTTGAAATGCATATTCTTGGTAAAGACTATTCAGCGATTGCTGGGACTTCTTCGCTATAGAGCGGCTCACCCTGCATGATACTGATCTCTACGCGGCGATTGAGGCTACGTTGCCATTCCGTATCGTTGGACTCGACAGGCTCTGTATCGGCCATACCACGCACTCTCAAACGTTGATGAGAGAAACCACGAACCTTTTCCATTTCTTGAGCAACAGACACCGCACGTTGCGATGATAAGTCCCAATTAGAACGGTAAAGCTCAGAATCGAGTCGCTGGTTATCGGTGTGTCCTGAGATTCGAACAATGCCGGGCACATCTTTAACAAGCTCAGCAACCTGTCTCACCAATGGTCGGAACTTAGGTTGAAGGAAAGCAGAACCCGATGGGAATGCGCCCTTCTCGCGAATTCTAATCACAATCTGCTGGCCAAGATTTTCAACTTCAATCGCACCTTGGTCGATCTCTCGCTCAAGTGCTTTCTTGATGCTTTCCATCAAGGTTTCCATCTCTTGCGATTGAGCCTCAGCTTGCTGTTGTTGCTGGTCTGACTCAGAGTTTTGATTGTCGTGAGTCGACACCTCTGGAGACTTGCCTCCGGTCATCTTGCCTTGGTCGCGCATCGTGCCGCCAGCACGCTCAGATTCACCTTCATGAAACTCTAGCGTTTGCTGAGTAATATCAATGGTCTGCTGCATGATCACATCAATCGGTGTCGGCTCAGGGCGACCTGGACGAAACTCCTGCGCAATGATGCTGGTCCCTTTCGGAATATCTTTAACTTCCAAACGGTTCTGTACACCGAATGCAAACTTCATCGAGCCAGCAATCTGCTTGAACTTCAATACGTCCATCTCAGAAAATGAGAGCAACAGTACGAAGAAACACATCAGCAATGACATCAAGTCAGCAAATGTTCCCATCCATTGAGGTAAACCGGGAGGAGGACATTTACATGGATTTTCTTCATCCATCTTCATTCTTCCCCCTTAATCAGTTTCACCATCAAGACTACGCTTACCTTCGTTCAGGTAACTCTTCAGGTAACCGTCAATCACTCGTGGGTTTTGGCCATCTTGAATGGCTAGCACACCGTCCATTACCAAGCGACGGTTGAGCGTCTCTTGATCACGACGTAGTGCAAGCTTGTCTGCGATTGGGAAGAACACCATGTTCGAAAGAATCGCACCATACAGAGTAGTTAAAAGTGCAACCGCCATCGCAGGACCGATCGCTTTAGGATCATCCATGTTTGAAAGCATCGCAACAAGACCAACCAAGGTACCGATCATACCCATCGCAGGGGCAACATCACCGAATGCAGAGAACACTTTCGCACCCTGCTCGTGACGCTCTGTAGTTAACGCGATGTCTTTTTGCAATGCCGCACGCACTACATCACCATCATGGCCATCGACTAATAGATCGATCCCCTTTTGCATGAAACTGTTACTGATTTCCATCTCTTCGAGTGCTAAGAAACCACCTTTACGTGCTGCATCAGCCATCTCTACAACTTTAGCGATAAGATCTTCAGGCTCGTCAGCTTTAAACATAAATGCTTTGCCAGCGATTTTGGTTGCTCCAAAGAATTGTCCCATGGTGAACTTCATCAGAACAACAAACGTTGAACCACCAACCACGATCAAAATGGATGTGGTGTCATAGAACATCCCGAGGCTTCCACCTAGGATCATTGCCATGATTACAAAGGCAAATCCACCAATCAAACCTATTAGGGTTGCTAAATCCACTGAGCACTCCTCATGCTTTTTTGTAGTTCTACGTCGACGATAATCTTCTTATCGGCCAGACTATAAGATCTTTTAGTAAATTCTTGGCCTAAGTATCACACTTTTAGTTTTTTGATCACAACTATTACCCGCTTTGCTCTTATCAACCAGTCATAAACTCGATAAAGGTAAGGTTATTAGATGAAAGTGGCTTGAAGCCTCTTAAAAACGAACTTTCTAGCAAAATTTATTGGTTACATTTGACCATATCAACGGCCTAAGGTAACGTTCGTTCATCTTTCCAAACGCAGATTTATTATGGCTACTAAGAAACCTGAAAATATGAGCTTTGAAGCGGCTATCGAAGAGCTTGATGGCTTGGTTGATCAACTAGAAAATGGTGATCTAGCTTTAGATGATGCGCTGAAAAAATTCGAACGAGGCATCTCCCTCGCTCGTGCTGGTCAAAGTAAACTAAACGACGCTGAACAGCGTGTTAGCATCCTACTGCAAAATGATGAAAATGCAGAACTTAGTGACTTTAACCCACAACCTGAATAACGAATTGTATGAGACCCCCTATGATCGAGACGTTATTGTCTTATCAAGCACGTAATAACGAGCAACTGAACCTTTGGCTTGACCGCCTGCCACACCAAAATCAGAACCTAATCAATGCGATGCGTTATGGGTTACTTTTAGGTGGTAAACGCGCACGTCCATTTCTTGTCTACATTACAGGGGAAATGCTCGGTTGCACCGCTGAAGAACTCGACACTCCAGCTTCAGCAATCGAATGTATTCATGCCTATTCTCTGATTCACGACGATCTTCCAGCAATGGATGACGACGAACTGCGTCGTGGCCATCAGACTTGTCACATCAAATACGATGAAGCAACGGCAATTTTAACTGGCGATGCACTACAAACTCTCGCGTTTACTATACTTGCGGAAGGCACATTAAGTGCTGACGGGGAAAGCAATCGCGTTCGAATGATTCAACGCCTAGCAGAAGCCTCTGGTGCACAAGGTATGTGTATTGGACAAGCGCTTGATATTGAAGCTGAAAACCGCTCTGTCACGCTAGAAGAATTAGAAGAAGTTCACCGTAATAAGACTGGCGCTCTAATGAAGAGTGCGATTCGTTTGGGTGCACTTGCTGCTGGTGAAAAAGCGTTGGAAGTAATGCCTCAATTAGACAAGTACGCCGATGCAATTGGGTTAGCCTTCCAAGTCCAAGATGATATTTTAGATATCACTAGCGACACCGAAACTTTGGGCAAACCACAGGGCTCTGACCAAGATTTGAACAAAAGCACCTACCCTTCTTTGTTAGGTTTAGAGGGCGCTCAAGAAAAAGCGCAAACTCTACTACAGGAAGCGCTTCAAGCTTTGGCTGCAATCCCATACAATACCCAGTTACTCGAAGAGTTCGCCCGATACGTCATCGAGCGCAAGAACTAAGACAATAAGCGCGCATTACCTATGACTCTTGATATATCAAAGTACCCAACTCTTGCTTTGGCTGATAAGCCAGAGGATTTGCGTCTACTTCCAAAAGAGACGCTTACACAGCTTTGTGATGAATTACGCACCTATCTTCTTAACTCAGTGAGCCAGTCAAGTGGTCACTTAGCGTCAGGCTTAGGTACGGTAGAGCTAACAGTAGCTCTGCACTATGTGTACAACACACCTTTTGACCAGTTGGTTTGGGATGTTGGCCATCAAGCATACCCGCACAAAATTCTAACGGGTCGCCGCGACCGCTTGTCGACTATCCGTCAAAAAGATGGACTGCATCCATTTCCATGGCGTCAAGAAAGTGAGTACGACACTCTTTCTGTTGGTCACTCTTCAACATCGATCAGTGCCGGACTCGGTATGGCGATCAGTGCGAAGAAAGAAGGCAAGAATCGTAAAGTCGTAAGTGTTATTGGCGATGGTGCGATTACCGCAGGTATGGCCTTCGAAGCCATGAACCACGCGGGCGATATTCACAATGACATGCTGGTTATCCTTAACGATAACGAGATGTCGATATCTGAAAACGTAGGTGCTCTAAACAACCATCTAGCTCAAGTTCTTTCTGGCAGTCTTTACACGTCAATTCGTGAGGGCGGCAAGAAAGTGCTATCGGGCGTTCCGCCGATTAAAGAGCTCGTTCGTCGTACAGAAGAACATCTAAAAGGCATGGTTGTCCCTGGCACCATGTTTGAAGAGTTAGGCTTTAACTACATCGGTCCAGTTGACGGTCACGATGTTAATGAGCTGATTAAAACGCTGAAGAACATGAGAGACCTAAAAGGCCCTCAGTTCCTGCATATCATGACCAAGAAAGGCAAAGGCTACGAGCCAGCTGAAAAAGATCCTATTGGCTACCACGGCGTACCTAAATTCGATCCTGCACATTCAAGTCTGCCTAAGAGCACCAGCTCTAAACCAACTTTCTCTAAGATTTTTGGCGACTTCCTGTGTGATATGGCCGCGCAAGATCCTAAGCTGATGGCGATCACGCCAGCAATGCGTGAAGGTTCTGGCATGGTACGTTTCTCTAAAGAATACCCAGAACAGTACTTCGATGTAGCGATCGCTGAGCAACACGCAGTGACGCTAGCAACCGGTATGGCGATTGCGGGTGATAAGCCAATTGTGGCTATCTACTCGACTTTCCTACAACGTGGCTACGATCAACTGATCCACGATGTTGCCATCATGGATCTACCCGTTATGTTCGCTATTGACCGTGCGGGTCTTGTCGGTGCCGATGGTCAAACACACCAAGGTGCGTTCGACTTAAGCTTTATGCGCTGCATTCCAAACATGGTGATCATGGCGCCAAGCGACGAAAACGAATGTCGCCAAATGCTGTACACTGGCCACCAGCACACAGGTCCAAGTGCCGTTCGTTACCCTCGTGGTAATGGTATGGGTACAGAGATTCAAAGTGAGTTTACTGCGCTTGAGATTGGTAAAGGTCGTATCGTTCGCGAAAGCAAAAAAGCAAAAGATGGCTCGAAAGTCGCTATTCTTAGCTTTGGTACTTTCCTTGAAAGTGCACTTCAAACGGCTGACGCTATCGATGCGACAGTTGCTGATATGCGTTTTGTGAAACCCCTCGATAAAGCTCTGATCAAACAACTTGCTGCTGACCACGATGTACTTGTGACAATCGAAGAAAACGCGATTGCAGGTGGTGCGGGCGCGGGAGTGATTGAATTCTTGATGCAAGAAAAGCTACTGATGCCAGTATTGAACCTTGGTCTACCAGACAAGTTTATTGCTCAAGGTACTCAAGACGAGCTGCATGAAGAGCTTGGCTTAGATGCTAAAGGGATTGAGCAATCAATCGCGGCTTATCTAGCTAAGTAAGGTCTTTACTAGGTAAGCGCCTAGCTAAGTGAGCCTGTAGTTAAATAGCAGAATCAAAAAAAGGTTGGCCCTAGGGTCAACCTTTTTAGTATCTGTTAACTCGCTAGCTAAAACTTATATCGCTCAACTAACTTTCGCTAACCCAACCTTATAGCCCCAACTTAGCAACAAGGCTTAAGCACTGGCGCGTCATAGTTCTCTGGTTCATCAGAGTAGATAGCAACGTTGAAGTTCTCAACCAAGCCTGTCTCATCAACACACTGCTCTTGGAAGAACTGTTGAATCTCACGACGTTGGCAATGCGCTTCAAACGCTTCGTTGTCCGTCCAGATCTCATTGAAAGCAATCGGGAAACTCTGACCTTCAGCAAACGGGCTCTGAATGTGACGAGTCACCGTGTATTGAATACAACCATCTTCACGCAGAGTGTTTGGCTCTAGTGATTTTAAAACTTCAAACAGTTCGTTCAGTTTGCCTTCTTTTGGCTGAAATTGAGCGATACAGTAAACCTTCTTAGACATTGTAATTCCTTGTTTTTATCTATTATTGTTCATTCTTTGGATATTGATTCTTAAACAAGCCAGCCTGAAAAATGAGCCACAGCATACAGCGAAATCGCCGCCATAATACCCGCCACGATATCATCAATCATGATACCTAAGCCGCCGTGAACTCGCTTGTCTAACCAACCAATTGGCCAAGGCTTTACCATATCGAAAAAACGAAACAGAACAAAGCCAGCGAATAGCCATTTCCAATCATTAACAGGAATACCCAACAACGGCACTAGGCCCATGGTGATCCAAAAGCCAGCAAACTCATCCCACACAATAGAGCCGTGATCGTGCACGCCCATGTCATCAGAGGTCACTTGGCATATTTTGATACCAATAATGCAGCTCACAACCACAAGGATGACATAAATAGGGAAAGGTAACTGAACCAGTAATAGATAAAATGGGATCGACGCAAGCGTGCCCATGGTGCCGGGAATAATAGGCGATAAGCCACTGCCAAACCCTGTTGCCAATAAATGCCAAGGGTTTTTAAGAGAGATTGCAGAAAGTGGATTTGTCATCAATTAACCTTAAAGTGATCGTAACCAGTTAAGTTCCAGCTTAGTGGTTCACCATTATTGTGTAATTCAAAATATTCTACAGGTCTTATCTGGCCAATGCAGGTGACTTTTGTTCCAGTGTGTGACAAAGCACTTTCCAATGAACCTTTATTTTCTTCCGGCACGGTAAAGCAGAGTTCGTACTCTTCACCACTGGTGAGCGCATACTGCTGCGCAGAAGCGATATCAGAAGAGAATTGACGTAATTCAGCGGAGATAGGTAACGTGCTCACATCAATGCTGGCACCGACCTGAGAACGCTTAAGGATGTGTTTTAAATCAGCAATAACACCATCAGAGATATCAATGGCAGACGAAGCAAGGTTCACCAGTGCCTGACCAGCCAAAACTCGCGGAGTGCTCAGGTAGTGCCTCTCTTCAAGCTCTCGCGCATAAGGCTTAGCTTTGTTCTGTTCTGGGTCTAATATCACCTCTAGGCCCGCTTTGCTGTCGCCTAAGTTACCCGTTGCGTAAATCCAGTCACCCACTTTCGCGCCATCTCTGCGTAGTGCTCGACCCTCAGGTACAAAGCCCTGCACAGTAAGCGTTAAACTCAGCGGCCCTTTGGTCGTGTCACCACCGATTAGTTGAATACCAAAATAGTCTGCAAGTTTGAAAAAAGAATCACAAAATGGGGCAAGCCACGCTTCATCGACTTCAGGCATGGTTAACGCAAACGAAACCCAAGCAGGCGTCGCGCCCATAGCCGCAAGATCACTGATGTTCGAAGCCAAGGCTTTGTGTGCCACCCAAGCTGGGTTTGCTTCCGCTAAGAAGTGAGTGCCCGCCACTAAGGTGTCCGTACTGATCGCAATCTGAACATTGCTTGGCGCTTTGACCAAAGCACAGTCATCGCCCGCTGCCAGGTGTACGTCTTTACGTTGTGGTTGTCGATTTACAAAATATTTTTCAATCAGGTTAAATTCGCCAGACATCACATGCCCTATCTTTGGTATTACAAAAATTTAGTTACAAAAAAGGCCAGCATAAAAGCTGACCTTTAGATTCAATATACGAACGTCTTATTTCTTACGAACGTGCGGTGCAGCTTTATCAAGCACACCGTTAACAAACTTATGGCTGTCTTCTGCTGCGAATACTTTCGCAAGCTCAATAGCTTCGTTGATAACCACTTTGTATGGTACATCTTCGCGACGAGTCATCTCGTACATAGCTAAACGTAGAAGCGCTAGTTCCATCAAATCCAGATCTTGCATAGGGCGAGATACGAATGGACGAAGCTTGCTATCAAGTTCCATGTGGCTAAGAGCAACACCAGTTAGTAGGTCGCGGAAGTATGCAACGTCTGTTTCTGGCATAGCTAGAGCAGGTTCTGCGGCATGATGCTCTTCTTCATCATACTTACCACCAGATAAGAACTGTTCTTCAACGGTAGCAATATTTTCTTTAGTAATTTGCCAAGAATAAATTGCTTGTAGAGCAAATTGACGTGCGTTACGACGTGCGGCTGGTTTCACACTGGCCCCCATTAGGAATCGATTTCAGAAAGAACGTTGATCATCTCAAGTGCGCTAAGTGCTGCTTCTGCACCCTTATTACCAGCCTTGGTTCCTGCGCGTTCAATAGCTTGATCGATCGTATCAACAGTAAGAACACCAAACGCTACTGGAAGAGAAAATTCCAGAGACACTTGTGCCAAACCTTTATTACATTCACTACAAACATAGTCAAAGTGAGGTGTACCGCCACGGATTACTGTACCAAGAGATACAATCGCATCGAACTTACCCGTTTTTGCAACGCGCTGCGCTACAAGTGGAAGTTCTACTGCACCAGGGCAACGAACAACAGTGATGCTGTCTTCGCTTACTTGTCCATGACGCTTTAAAGTATCGATTGCACCAGAAAGTAAACTTTCGTTAATAAAACTGTTGAAACGAGCAATAACGATAGCAATTTTTGCATTTGGCGCTGGGAAGCCACCCTCGATCACTTTCATAAGCCTTCCTTTAACTATTTTCATCAAGTGAGAATCGCCGGATTCTAGCACAAAACTGTGAGCAATATCTAATGCTAATTTAGAAGAACAGACACCGGAGATGTAAAGATGATAACGCAGCGCTACTCCCAAGCATATAGGAACAGCGAGTAACCAAGCTTGTGTATTGAACACGTTTTGAGTCGGACTTGGCTACTTTGGTCTTTTGGCAATATTTATCACCAAAAGAGCCTCTGAAATCATCGGTAAATTATGTCGCTACAAATGGATAAACGTCTGTTCACTGACACATGATTTATTCGCAAACGTACTCAACAACGTTAAGACCAAAACCACCAAGTGCATGGTAACGCTTAGTGCTTGAAGAAAGCAGGCGCATATCGTGAACGCCTAGATCTTGAAGAATCTGAGAGCCTACACCAACACGGCGAGAGGTACCTTGCTTCTTAGCCATTTTCGGTTGCTCATTTTTATCTTGAGCTTCGAACGTCTTCACTTTGTGGATCAAAGAATCAGACGACTCTTCGTTACCTAGAATAACCAACACACCGCCTTCGTCGCCAATGCGCTTCATCGCTTTATCTAGCGACCAGCTGCGCTCAGTACCGCGGTCGGAATGAAGCAGATCGGTAAACGTATCATGCAGGTGAACACGCACTAAAGGAGCACCTTCAGACAGGTCACCTTTTTGCATCGCGTAGTGGATCTGGTTATCAATCGTATCGCGGTAAGTCACAAGCTCAAAATCACCAAACTCGGTTGGCAAGTGGCACTGTGCAACACGCTCAATTGTCGTTTCTGTGTTATTGCGGTATTCAATCAAGTCAGCAATGGTGCCTAGTTTGATATCGTGTTTTTCAGCGAACACTTCAAGATCAGGGCGACGTGCCATGGTGCCATCGTCATTTAGGATCTCAACAATAACAGATGCTGGCTCACAGCCTGCTAGACGAGCTAAATCACAACCTGCTTCTGTATGACCCGCGCGAGTTAACACACCGCCTTCTTGTGCGGTCAGCGGGAAAATATGACCCGGCTGAACAAGGTCCGCCGCTTTTGCGTCTCTTGCCACAGCCGCTTGAACGGTAACAGCGCGGTCTGATGCAGAAATACCCGTTGTCACACCTTCAGCAGCTTCAATTGAAACCGTAAAGTTCGTCGTGTATTGAGCATTGTTGTCTTGAACCATAGGCGCTAGACCCATGCGATTTGAACGCTCTTTCGTCAATGTTAGACAAATTAAGCCACGACCATACATCGCCATGAAGTTAATGGCTTCTGGCGTAACATGTTCTGCTGCCATGATCAGATCGCCTTCATTCTCGCGATCTTCATCATCCATCAGGATAACCATTTTTCCTAGGCGAATGTCTTCAATAATTTCTTGAGGAGTACTAATTGGCATTGTTCTATATCCTTTGAAATGGTTCTGCTTCCTAGAACCGACACTATTTAAACCTGATGATATTGCTTCGCTTTACAAAGTGACGCTAAACACACTTCGTATTAACGGTTAGGCAAAACCATTCTGCTGTAAGAATTCCATCGTCAATCGAGATTCAGGCTCAGACTCTTGCTGTTGGCCTTGAAGTAGACGCTCCATATAGCGTGCTAACACATCGACTTCTAGATTCACTTTACGACCGACATTGAATTGGTCGATGGTGGTTTCAGAAGAGGTGTGAGGAACGATAGTCAGCTTGAATGCGTTCTTACGTAAATCGTTTACAGTCAAGCTAATACCATCAACCGTTACTGAACCTTTTTGAGCCACGTATTTTGAGATTTCTGCTGGCATTTCTACCCAGAACTCAATCGCACGACCGACTTGGTTACGTTCAACAATCTCACCCACACCATCAACGTGACCAGACACGATGTGTCCACCGAAACGCGTGGTTGGTAGCATTGCTTTCTCAAGATTAACTTTGTCGCCCGCTTGGTAATCGACAAAACCC
The DNA here is from genome assembly GCF_014879975.1 of Vibrio bathopelagicus. NCBI lineage: Bacteria > Pseudomonadati > Pseudomonadota > Gammaproteobacteria > Vibrionales > Vibrionaceae > Vibrio > Vibrio bathopelagicus. Next base: position 2,860,168 of record NZ_CP062500.1, read on the forward strand.
GTTTTTTTCAGGGTCTCAAGCGAAAGGTCAGCACTGTAGCTGTGGTCGTTGAACTCAACAACCGTCAAACACACACCATTGGTCGCGATACTGTCGCCTAACTGAACGTCAGCCATATCAAGCTTACCCACGTTAACCGTTACGGTGATGTCTTCTCCGCGGGGAGTGATTGCACTCAATGTACCTACGGCTTCTACAATTCCTGTAAACATTTTAAAACTCTTTTTGTTGTCAACGACATGTATGAAGTTGGAGTGACTATTTCCACTGTGGTTTAGTCACGATTTATTTCGCGACTATTGGTTAGTCACAATAGGTTTCGTGATAATAGGTTTCGCAACAATACGAATATCCACGCCAACTTGTCGAACATCTTTAATTTCTAGGTCAATAACGTCGGACATTGAAGTGAGCCCTAACGCGCCCATCAAACCTCGTCCGTCACTACCCATAAGTTTAGGAGCTAAATAGAGGATTAGCTCATCCACCAGCTGCGCTTCAATCAAGCTTTTTGCTAATGTAGCGCCCGCTTCGACCCAAATATGGTCGATATGATTCGCAGGTAATTGACGCATCAGATCGTGTAAATCGAGCTGACCTGCATCCGTGGTAACGACTTCAATATCAGCAGACGCTTCGGCTACTCTCAACACTGATGTTGGCGACTGATATAATTTTAGCTCAGGACGCAGTTGATTTTGACGATCAAGAATCACGCGAATCGGCTGTCGTAGCTCGTCTTCAGCATAATGATCTTTGATACTGCTTGGCAACTCTGCCCAACGAACATTCAACGACGCGTTGTCTTCAATCACCGTCTGGCTGGTTGATAACACCGCACCTGATTTTGCTCGATAATGCTGAACATCACGACGCGCTTCTGGCGATGTAATCCACTGGCTTTGACCATTTTCTAATGCTGTTTGGCCATCAAGGCTAGCCGCCATCTTCAACTGAACGAATGGCATACCGGTTTGCATACGTTTGATAAATGCAGGGTTCAAGTCGAGAGCGTCTTGCTCTAACAAACCGATTTCAACCTCAATACCCGCATCACGCAGCATTTTGATACCACGACCGGCTACTTTTGGATTTGGGTCCTGCATGGCACAAATGACTTTGGCCACTTGAGCCTTAATCAAACCTTCAGCACAAGGCGGCGTTCGACCGTAATGAGAACAAGGTTCTAGCGTGACATAAGCAGTCGCACCTTTTGCTTTGTCGCCCGCCATTCGCATGGCATGTACTTCAGCATGAGGTTCACCCGCTTTAGCGTGAAACCCTTCACCAACGATCTGGCCATCAGTTTGTACAATAACACAACCCACATTCGGGTTTGGTGCTGTGGTGTAAATGCCGCGTTTCGCTAACTGAATAGCACGCGACATCATTTGAAAATCTAGGGGAGTAAAGTTAGACATGATTGAGGGGTTAATCCTCTAATTTAGCGATTTCTTCGCCAAACTCTCGAATGTCTTCAAAGCTGCGGTAAACAGAGGCGAAACGGATATACGCCACTTTGTCCAATTCTTTCAATTGGCCCATGACAAGATTACCAATCATCTCGCTTGATACTTCACGCTCACCAGTTGCACGGAGTTGTGACTTAATCGTACTGATTGCAAGTTCAATGGCATCAGCACTCACTGGGCGTTTTTCTAGGGCGCGCTGTACGCCACCCACCATTTTATCTTCATTAAATGGTTCGCGGTTTCCATTCGACTTTATGACTTTAGGCATCACAAGTTCTGCCGATTCGAACGTAGTAAAACGTTCACTACATGCAAGGCATTGACGGCGGCGACGAACCTGATGGCCATCGGCTACCAGTCTTGAATCGATTACTTTAGTGTCGTTCTCTGAACAAAAAGGACAATGCATATCACCTCCAAATAATTGAATATCAGTGTAACGGAATTGCCAAACGTTAGGAAAGAAAAAGGGCCAATTAAGGCCCTTTTGTGTGGTGATTCATTGATTATTGCTACGCGATAGCAATTTCTAAATGAGCTGAGGAGGAAAATTAACGTGAACGTTAACCTCGAACTAAATAGTTCGCTTTGCCCACCCATTTGTAGCTAGTTAGCTCTTCTAAGCCCATAGGACCACGAGCGTGCAGTTTCTGAGTAGAGACTGCGACTTCAGCGCCTAAACCAAACTGTGCGCCATCAGTAAAGCGAGTTGATGCATTAACGTAAACCGCCGCAGAACCGACTGAGTTAATAAAGCGCTCAGAGCTCTCTAGGCTGTTGGTCATGATCGCATCGGAATGACTCGCGTTGTGTACTCGCATGTGATCAATCGCTTCTGCAACATCAGCAACTACTTTTACGCCTAGCGTGTAGCTTAGCCATTCAGTGTCAAAGTCGCCTTCAACCGCATCACGTTGGTCTTCAAAACCCGCTAGCAGCGATTTTGCACTAGCATCGGCAACCAAGGTTACTTTGCCCGCTAAGCGCTGTGTTAGCTTAGCAAGGAAAGCTTCAGCAACAACTTCATGCACTAGCAGCGTATCCAATGAGTTACATGCTGATGGACGTTGGACTTTCGAGTTTTCAACCACATCCACAGATTTCTCAAGGTCAGCGCTCTCATCAACAAAGATATGGCTGATACCGAAACCCCCGATGATCACTGGAATAGTGCTGTTCTCTTTACACATTTTGTGCAAACCAGCGCCACCACGAGGAATGATCATATCTACGTAGTCATCCAACTTAAGCAGTTGAGAGACTAATTCACGATCGGGTTTCTCAATGTACTGAACTGAAGCTGCAGGAAGTTCCGCTTTCTCTAATGCAGACTGGATAACTTTAACCAGTTCCATGTTTGAGAAGAATGTCTCTTTGCCGCCACGTAGGATACTTGCGTTACCGGTTTTCAGACACAGTGCCGCGATATCGATCGTTACGTTCGGACGCGCTTCATAGATAACGCCAACCACGCCAAGTGGCACGCGACGACGAGACAGTGACATACCGTTTTCCAGTACCTTGCTGTCGATTTCGCTGCCTACAGGATCGTTCAGGCTAATGACATTACGAACGTCGTTAGCGATACCCGTTAAGCGCTCTTCATTCAGAAGTAGACGGTCAAGCAATGCGTCAGTTAAACCCGCTTCACGACCAAGTTCGATATCTTTCGCATTCGCTTCTAGAATCGTTGCTGCATTTGCTTCTAGCTCATCAGCGATGATCGCCAATGCTTTGTTCTTTTGCGCCGTTGATGCGGTCGCTAGGTGGAAAGCAGCGTCTTTTGCTGCGATACCCATATTAGTTAAATCCACGTTTAACTCTCCCTAAATTCTATCTATCTTTGGATGTAAAAAGGCGATTCGCCTTATCATCACTTGCTAATCTTGAATCACAACGAGGTCGTCACGGTGAATAACTTCTGAACCGTAATCGTAACCAAGGATGTCGCCAATATCTTTACTGTGCTTGCCTGCTATTTTTGCTAGGTCTTGGCTTGAGTAGCTAGCGATACCACGCGCTACTACTTTGCCTTTGCTGTCTGTGACTTGGGTTACTTCACCACGAGAGAACTCGCCTTTAACTCGAACCACCCCTTTTGCCAACAAGCTACTGCCTTTGGTGTTAACGGCATTCACCGCACCATCGTCAACCACGATGTCACCAGCAGAAGCTGGGCCTGCTAAAATCCAACGTTTACGGTTTTCCAAAGCTTCTGCTAAAGGCAAGAAACGTGTGCCTTGTGGATTATCACTCAATGAGTCAAACACCACATTCTCAGCACTGCCCGCTGCAATAATCACTTCAATACCAGCACGACGAGCAATATCAGCCGCCTGCAGTTTTGTTGCCATGCCTCCGGTGCCTAACGTAGTACCACTGCCACCTGCGATCTTACGCAGTGTGTCATCAATTGTTTTTACTTCTTTGATGAGTTCAGCATTTGGATCTTTGCGAGGGTCAGCCGTAAACAAGCCTTTTTGGTCAGTTAATAGCAAAAGCTTATCAGCGCCGCATAAAATACCAACCAAGGCCGACAAGTTATCGTTGTCGCCTACTTTAATCTCGTTGGTGGCTACTGCGTCGTTTTCATTCACGACAGGAATAATATCGTGCTCAACGAGCGCGTTGATCGTGTCACGTGCATTAAGAAAACGCTCGCGATCATCGAGATCTGCACGAGTCAGTAGCATCTGGCCAATTTTAAGGCCATAGATAGCAAACAAAGACTCCCAAACTTGAATCAATTGACTTTGCCCAACTGCCGCAAGCAATTGTTTGCTCGCCATCGAGTTGGGAAGTGCGGGGTAACCAAGGTGCTCACGTCCTGCTGCAATTGCACCAGACGAAACCATAACCACAGAGTGGCCTTGTTTTTTTAATTCAGCACATTGACGAACCAGCTCAACCATGTGAGCGCGGTCTAATGCCAATGTTCCACCAGTTAAGACACTGGTACCCAGTTTAACAACAACAGTTTTACGCTGTGTTGTTGTCCCGCTTTGATGATTTATTGTCATGAAGTCTTTTATGGATAAAACAAATAAGAGGTGATGTTTTAGCAATCAACAAGAGAATTCACAAGTAGAAAAGGTGCGAAATCGCACCTTTTTGCTTTATAGAGAAGAGTAACCTTTAAAATCAGACGAATTCGACAGACTCTTCGTCTAACTGAACGCTGATTTCAAATTTCTTTTGAAGTTCATCAATCAGCTTTTGGTGAAAGGCTTCCTGAGTTCGAGAGACCTCAGCCACCGCCTTTTTCGGTAATGGTAAAGGATCCCAGTTACCATCGATATTATATTTACCCGTGTTGTATTTCGCCGAAAATCCTTCTTCCGACTTATCCAACTCAAGCCACCATCCCCAGAACTCACGCTCTTCTGGTGACTTTTTATCGTTCACACACACCGACAAACAATCAAAAATGTAGTGGCCTTCTTCTGATTGTGGCTCTCTTAGATAAGGACCAATAGCCTTTAAAACATTTAACAAGCGGTAATGAGTGGGTTGTTGTGTCACTTCTGACATATTGAATCTCCATTTTCAATGTTAAGAATGACGTTACTCAGATTTTAAGCAAAAGACTAAAACAGCCTTTGGTTTTATAAATTATTACTGAGTATCAGGTACTTAGTTTGTACACTTTTCATGCTTAACTAATTTAGGAGAAATGTCATCTAAATAATTCATCCTCAAGCCACTTTATCGCTAATTCGAGGGATTGCTCATACCCCTGTGTAATTGATTTAGTTTTGATTTTCTTCGCTTTGCCGTAATCACTGTAAATAGCAACCAGTTGATTATCCAGATGCGGTGAAACAGGGTCACCTTCCAAAGCCAATGCCAAGATAGGAACACTCGTTTTACTGTTAGCCAGCAAACCTTGCACCTTCAATGACCAAGCCATCAGCTGCCCAGAAAGGCTATTGATATCCACCGCACCTTTGCCAAGGCGAGAAGCCAACACATCCAAATGCATCTTAGGCATCTGCTTTAGTTTGTCCGCATGAACAAAGATGTCGTGGATCGGAGCGCCAAGAGAGATACAGGCTTTGAGTTTGTGCTGCTCAAGGAAGGATAACCTCACCATCGCGTTACCACCGAATCGAAACCCAAACAGACCGACTTTATGGTGGTCTACCCATGGAATGTTAGGCAGTTCATTCAACACGGCTTGGTGCAGACAAGAAGAGTCTTCGGTCAACGGCCAGTGCGAACTGTGTCCTATCGACGGCATATCAATCGTTAGCATCGCAATGTTTTTCGGTGCTAGGTAATCTCTAAACAAACGCCACATGTCAGTTTGCAAGCTATCTAAACCAGCACTCACGATCACGACAGGTTGTGGTTTGTCTGTTTTGGTTAGGTGTAGGTTCGCCTTTATCTTTTTGTTTTGATATGGCACTTCGATTTGTTTGACGATCAATTTGGTGTGTTTGATCGCTTCAGAATACGCCGCGTTCGCTAATACCTGTGCCTGAGCAGCAAGGTTATCGTTCTTTAGATGTGGGTAGCCCGCAATGCTAAAGCACAAAGAGGCAGAAAATAGCTCTTCAGCCATCTCTTCACCACTCTTCTCATTAGAACGATTTTGATGCTGCATACCCAGCTTAGTCCACTCGTATGCCCAGTTACCACTGCGGTAGCCCATCACGGTATCTAACCACTCATCGGTGGTACGAGAATTATCGGATGAGGCGATGCGAGCCAATACCGCTTCTTGCTCTATCGGGTTTACGCCTTGCCATACCCATTGAAGACGTCTTAGGTTTCGATACCAAGATGAGTTCTGCTCTTCACGCTTTTTATCCAACAGTTCTTCTGAACTTGGCATGTAACGCGTGAGCATTGAGGTCTCTTTGGCCTGCTTGTGTTTTACAAACAAGGTTTCCGAAAGGTTCGAGCTCGTTTCTTCTGATTCAGACATTGGGATACTTAATAAGAAATGGTTGTTACTAATCATATAAAAAAAAATGACCCTATAAAGGGTCATTTCTCAAAAAACTAAGTTTACGCTTATTTTGACTTGCGATTTACCGGCTCAACGAAGCTTAGGCTAGTATCCCAAGGTTGCTCAATCCATGTGTCTTGAGCGATATCAACGATGTATTCATCTAACAAATCTGCGCCAGATGGTTTTGCACATACAGCGATCAGTTTCGCTTTAGGGTACATTTCGCGAAGCTTGCGTGCAGTGTCACCACTATCAACAAGATCTTCAACAATTAGGAAACCTTCGCCGTCACCTTCTGGTGCTTTAACGACTGTCATATCACGTTGATGATCGTGGTCGTAGCTAGAAATACAAATCGTATCTACGTGACGAATACCTAGCTCACGAGCCAAGATTGCACCAGGAACCAAACCACCACGGCTTACTGCCCAGATACCTTTCCACTGTTCTGCTGGCATTTGCTTTTCAGCTAGTTGACGGCAGTAAGTCTGCATGTTGTCCCAAGTGATAACGAATTTGTTGCTCATAGTATAAAACCTAATAATTTTGTCATGTTATTAGAGGCTATGCCTTACATAGCCTCTTCAGCGATTAAGCAGAAATCTAGACGATTAAGCGAAAATGTATTTAAGAATAAAGATAACCGACATTACCCACACAGCAGGTGAAACGTCGCGACCTTTACCACTTAGCAGCTTAATTGCGGCGTAAGCGATGAAACCTAGTGAGATACCCTCAGCGATAGAGTACGTCAGCGGCATAAGCAGACATGTTACCACGACTGGTGCAGCTTCCGTAAGATCACGCCAATCAATGCCAACTAAGCCAGACATCATCAGAATTGCTACATAGAAAAGTGCACCTGATGTTGCGTAAGCCGGAATCATACCTGCTAGTGGCGAGAAGAAAAGAGCCAGTAGGAATAAGATACCGACCACAACCGCAGTTAGACCGGTACGACCGCCTTCAGCAACACCCGCAACACTCTCAACGTAAGATGTCGTGTTTGATGTACCTAGCAATGCACCGATAGACGTTGCTGTAGAGTCAGCAAGCAGTGCTTTATTTAGACGAGGAAGTTTACCGTCTTCTTTGATTAGGTTTGCTTTCGTAGCAACACCAACCAGAGTACCCGCTGTATCGAACAAATCGACGAACAAGAATGCGAATACCACTGAAATCATACCGATTTCAAATACAGCAGAGAAATCAAGCTGCATGAATGTAGGTGCAAGGCTTGGTGGTGTAGACATGATGCCGCCGTATTGAACGTCACCAATAATAATACCAAGAGCCGTGATTGCTAGAATCGCAATCATTACTGCGCCTTTCACACCACGGTGAACAAGAGCAATCGTAAGGAAGAAGCCTAGTGAACCTAAGATGGGTGCAATAGCGGTAATGTCACCCAATGTAACTTTAGTCGCAGGGTTAGAAACAACGATGCCAGCATTACTAAGAGCAATAAATGCTAGGAAAAGGCCGATACCCGCAGAGATACCAACACGCAGAGACATAGGAATCGAGTTGATAATCCATTCACGGATCTTAAAGATACTTAAGAAAATGAAGATTACGCCTGATACGAAAACCGCTGCCAGAGCAACTTGCCACGTATAACCCATCCCCATAACAACTGCATAGGTAAAGAATGCGTTCAAACCCATACCTGGTGCTTGAGCGATTGGGTAGTTAGCAACAAAGCCCATGATGAAACAGCCAATAGCAGCCGCTAAACAGGTTGCTACAAATACAGCGCCATGGTCCATACCAGCATCAGCTAGAATCATTGGGTTTACAAAAATGATGTAAGCCATTGTTAGGAAGGTTGTTAGACCTGCGATGATTTCAGTGCGCACATTGGTGCCGTTTTCACTGAGTTTGAATAGCTTTTCGAACATTATCGAATCCTATAAGGGTAAAAAGTAAACGGTTGCGTAATCGATTGGCTGTGGATTATAAAGTTATCAAATAACAAATTCCAGATAGAATTAAGGCTCTAATCGATATTTATCAGAATGGCGTATGAAACAAAGCGATTAAAAACGTAGAGTTCAACAAGAAATAACCTTAATAAACAGTCAATTAAGATAAATAATCACGATGAAAAATCTTGGTTACTTTTTCGACCATCGGTTATTTTGATTGAGAATCTAGCCATTAAATTCTGAATTCAAACCCACAAGAGTTGTGTATTTTTCAACAGGATCAGTAATAAGTCGCAAATTGATATTTTGGCGTTTAAAAAACAACCGCAGAGAATGGGGTAAGTTGGTGTAGTAGGAAAAAGTAGCAGGCAAAAAAAACGCCACTCAAAACTGAGTGGCGGTAGAATCTGTCAACCAAAAGGGCTGTAAAAGAATTCCAATATATAGGGGTGAACAAACTGTTCAAGTCACATGCTTACGGTATTAGTAACCAAAGCTTGTTGGGTATGCAAAGTTGCTAGTGTAAACAGAGCTGTTAAGCCAGAACATTGCAGATGGTAAACCTTTCATAACTATCACCTTAATAAATCAATAAAAAACGAATTTGATTTCTCGGTTCCTTGGAGGCGATAAAACGGACTCATCCTTTGAGCATTTACTCTTCACTTCAGAAGTTGGTTATTAATATACCCGAAAGAAAAAAGATTACAAGTATTTTTTGCTATACGTCACACTTTTAGCTAATTATGGTTATTTAAGAAACTCAATCCTGTAATTAAATCACAAAACAGACTTAAACAAACGTTTGCTTACACCATTTATAAGCATCAACGCACTTACTTGTGATCAAATGAACAAGACCGCTTTCAAAAATTGAAACATTTGACGTTTAGAAGCGCTACTCGTCAAAAGCCTCAAGTGGTATGCTGTTGCCATCAAAACAGACCCATATTTTAGATTTTTGTTCTAGATTTTTACCCATAAGAATCATAAATATATGGTTACCAAATAAAAAAGGAGTCATCCGTGTCTGAATTCCATTCTGAGATCAGTAAATTATCCCCTGCCCCTATTTGGCAGTTCTTCGATAAGATTTGCTCAATCCCACATCCTTCTAAGCATGAGGAAGAGCTAGCTCAATACATTATTGCTTGGGCAACAGAGCAAGGTTTAAATGTACGTCGCGACCCAACGGGTAACGTATTCATTACTAAACCTGCAACGCCAGGCATGGAAAACAAAAAAGGTGTTGTGCTACAAGCGCACATCGATATGGTTCCACAAAAGAACGAAGACACGGTTCACGACTTCGCTAAAGATCCTATCCAGCCATACATTGATGGTGAGTGGGTTACAGCAAAAGGCACAACACTTGGCGCTGATAACGGCATGGGTATGGCTTCTTGCCTAGCGGTTCTTGCTTCAAACGAAATCAAGCACGGCCCTATCGAAGTTCTACTCACCGTAGATGAAGAAGCAGGTATGACTGGTGCTTTCGGTCTTGAAGCCGGTTGGTTAGAAGGCGATATCCTTCTTAATACCGATTCAGAGCAAGAAGGCGAAGTGTACATGGGTTGTGCTGGCGGTATCGACGGTGCAATGACTTTCGACATCACTCGTGATGCAGTCCCTGCTGATTTCGTTACACGTAAACTTACGCTAAAGGGCCTTAAAGGCGGCCACTCTGGTTGTGATATTCACACAGGTCGTGCAAACGCAAACAAATTGCTTGCTCGTTTCCTTGCGGGCCACGCAAAAGAGCTAGACCTTCGCATCGTAGAATTCAAAGGTGGTAGCCTTCGTAACGCTATCCCTCGAGAAGGTTTCGTAACGGTGGCAATACCAGCTGCAAACCAAGATAAACTGGCTTCGCTATACAACTACTACACTGAACTGCTTTCAACAGAGCTAGGTAAAGTAGAAGACAGCATTGTTACTTTTAACGAAGAAACTTCTGTAGAAATGGGCGCACTGGCGTCAGCAGACCAAGCTCGCTTTATCGCGGCACTTAACGCATGTCCAAACGGCGTGATTCGTATGAGTGACGAGATTGAAGGTGTTGTTGAGACTTCTCTAAACGTTGGTGTTATCACAACGGAAGAGAACTCAATCACTGTGCTTTGCCTGATCCGTTCTTTGATCGATTCAGGTCGTAGCCAAGTAGAAAGCATGCTTCACTCTGTTGCAGAACTCGCTGGCGCGAACATCGCGTTCTCTGGTGCTTACCCAGGTTGGAAGCCAGATGCAGATTCAGAAATCATGCATATCTTCCGCGACATGTACGAAGGCATCTACGGTCACAAACCAAACATCATGGTTATCCATGCTGGTCTTGAGTGTGGTCTATTCAAAGAACCTTACCCGAACATGGACATGGTTTCTTTCGGCCCAACCATCAAGTTCCCTCACTCTCCAGACGAGAAAGTGAAGATCGACACAGTTGAGCTATTCTGGAACCAAATGGTTGCACTGCTTGAAGCAATCCCAGAAAAAGCCTAATTTGATTAGCTATGTGTTTTTCAATAGATAGTGCTTTTCAATAAATCGTGCTTTCAGTAAACACCGTTTATCGACACAAAATAAAACAGGTACTCAATGAGTACCTGTTTTTGTATCTAAGCTTAGTAATCAAACAAATGATTAAGCGCGTGTAGCCGCGTAGCTTTCTAGCTCATCAATTGAAGTTTGTGCCACAACTTCGCCATCAATGAAGTACGTCACCATCTCGCCATCGCGAACACCGATTAACGTCGCACGCTCACCAGATTGGTAAGTAATGTCCATTTGGATAGTGTTTTCATCAATCTGCTGCATTTGACCTTTCTCGATCACATCTGCACTCGTAATAGGGCCTACTGGCGCTTCCGTTAGAGACGGATCTAGTTGGTGATTGATATCTAGGTACGTATCAGTTTTAGTATCAAAGATGTGCGGCGAACCAGTCAGTGGGTTGCTACCAGTCCAGAACTCTAGTGAGTTGAATACCAAGTAATCGGCAGCGATAGTTAGACCGTAAGCAGGTGCTAGCAACATGTTCAAACCACCACGTGCGTAACGGTTATCAACAGCCTTAACGTTGAACTTCATTAGATAACCGGTTACTGCGTTACTACCAACACAGCCAGATAAAGCGACAGAAACCACCGCCAGTGCAACGACTTTTGAAATTGTTTTTTTCATTTTTATCTCGATATATGAATTTGGCCGCCAAAAAATGGCGATGGATAATACCAATCAACCGAACGACAAATATCAGAGTTAAATCAATGTATTGTCAGAAAACTCGCAATTCGAAGCACGCTCTAATTAGCCAAATCAAAAATAGAAACCAATACAGAAGCCCCTTCATAAAAAACTTTTGCCGTGACCGTAAAGTGATTGATTCGTACTAAAAATCAACGATTGCTACATTCCGTGTTAACGAATTATCACAATGTTGAGAACAACCTAAATGGCAAGACTAAAACCTAATCAACCATTCGAATTACTTGGTTATACTGTTCAGCCAGGACAACGAATGGAGATTGAACTGCAAGCAGCTCAGCTTTATACCCATTCTCCACTTTCGATCCCGATTGAAATCATTCACGGTCGTCAATCAGGCCCAACACTGATGGTGAACGCGGCGATCCACGGTGATGAGCTAAACGGCGTCGAAATCGCAAGACAGCTAACCAATGCTATTGAACCTAAGAAGCTGAAAGGTACGCTGATTGTTGTGCCTATCGTTAACGTGTTTGGTTTTATCCATAAATCTCGTTATCTACCAGATCGTCGTGACCTAAACCGTTGCTTCCCAGGCAGTGAGAAGGGGTCACTAACATCACGCATCGCTCACACCTTCTTCGAGAACGTGGCGAAACACTGTGATTACATTCTGGATCTACACACGGGCGCGATTCACCGTACCAATCTGCCACAGATTCGTGCAAACCTATCAAACCCAGAAACACTGCGCATCGCGAAAGCGTTCGCAACACCAGTGATCATTGATTCACCACTGCGTGACGGTTCACTTCGTAGCGAAGCAGAAAAACTTGGTATCCCTGTATTAACTTACGAAGGTGGTGAAGCACTGCGTTTCGATCACCTAGCGATTCGTGCGGGTTACCTTGGCGTGCACCAAGTGATGAAAGAAATCGGCATGCTGCGCCCTAACCGTAAGAAGTTACCAGAGCCAGTATTGAGTAAATCCACCAGCTGGATCCGCGCTGAATCAGACGGTATTTTGCGTAACATGGTAAGACTGGGCGAACAGGTTGAAGCAGGGCAAACCCTTGCTTACATCAGCTCTCCATTAGGTCACCAAGAAGGCCAAGTAATCACAACCAAAGGCGGTATCGTAATTGGTCAGCAAACTCTACCTTTGGTAAACGAAGGTGATGCTGTTTTCCACATCGCTTACTTTAAGCAAGACGATGAAGAGGTAGGACAATCAGTAGAGAGCTACATTGAAGAAGTGGCAGAAGACGATTGGCTAACTGCGCTGAACAACTAAGTTTGCAGAGTCAGTTCGCTGAATAACGCTCAGAAATGCAAAAGCCCCAATATAGGTGACTATATTGGGGCTTTTTTCTGCTCTTCTTCAAACAAGAAGAGCATAAATTATTGCGACTTACTCGTCGTCTAGCTCTTCTGCGCGAGCTTTTGCACGTGCTTCACGCGCTTGCTCAGCTTTAAGCTCTTTAGTGTGACGAATTTCATCACGCTCTTTACGTTGCTCTGATTTACGATCGTTACGCTCAGCTTGGTTTGCAATGAAAGAAGCCAGTTCTTTCTCTGCCCACTCTTGTGCTAGAGCTTCAGTTTCGAAACCAGCTTCACGCTTAGATACTGTTGTGCTGCGAGACGTTACTTGACGAGTAATCTCTGCACACCAACCGTTGCGTTTTTCTGTAAGGCGGATATCAAATTTTTTGTTCTTAGACATGTTCTATTTATTCCTAAGGGAGATCATTAAGGGATCGGTCAACTTTGATAACTCCATCTAAGTGAGCATCTTTTAACACCATCCCTTGGTAAGCGCGGTATTAGAGCACAAATCAATGAGTATTGCTGCAAATATTTGCAGCAGATCACACTCCATTGCTGCAAATCCTTTGCGGCTCATTTCAATTCCTCCATAACCCTCTACTCACCAGCAATTTCAGCGCTGTTTTATCGACAACAATGAAATGGACTATGCTCAAACAGAGATAAATGAATCGCCTAAGACTTAATATCAATAGGCACTAATATCTCACCTACTCCGCCCATAATTAAAATAGCTAAGGAGTTGCTATGGATAGCTTCATCAAAAATTTACCGAAGGTTGAGCTGCACTTACACATAGAAGGCACACTAGAACCCGAGTTGATGTTCGAACTCGCCAAGCGAAATAACGTGTCGATTCCCTATGAGAACCCAGACCAAGTTCGCGAAGCCTATCAATTTCACAACCTGCAATCCTTCCTCGATATCTATTACCAAGGCGCCAACGTGCTACTCCACCAGCAGGATTTCTATGACCTGACTTGGGCTTACCTACTAAAATGCCAGCAAGACAACGTAGTTCACACCGAAATCTTTTTTGACCCACAGACTCACACCGAGCGTGGAATAGGTTTCGACACGGTTGTTGGTGGCATCACTCAAGCTTTACAACAAGCCGAACAGGAACTTGGGATAAGTAGCCAACTGATCATGTGCTTTCTGCGCCACCTTGATGAAGACAGCGCGTTCGAGACTCTCAAACAAGCCCTTCCCTATAAAGATAAAATCATAGCCGTTGGGCTAGATTCATCGGAGCAAGGCAACCCACCAGAAAAGTTTAAGCATGTCTTTCAAGAGGCCATCAACCAAGGTTTCCTAACCGTGGCACATGCAGGGGAAGAAGGACCAGCGCAAAATATTAGTGACTCTTTGAGCTTGCTAGGCATCACGCGAATTGACCACGGGGTTCGTTGTGCAGAAGACCCTGAACTGATGGAAGAGCTGGCTGCGAAGCGTATCCCACTGACGGTTTGTCCGTTGTCGAACACCAAGCTCAAGGTCTTCGACACCATGCAGCAACACAACATCGTAGAACTATTAAGAAAAGGGCTGTGCGTCACCATCAATTCCGATGACCCAGCTTACTTTGGAGGGTACATGAATGATAACTTCCTGGCTGTCGCCAATGCTCATCCATTGACGAAAAACGAATTAGCACAGTTCAGTATGAATGCCATTGAAGCGAGCTTTGTTTCCCCTCAAGTTCGACAAAAGCTCACCGCGCAAGTGCACCATTATCTAATCGTGAATACTTAACGAGCTAATAGATAATACTTAACGAGCCAGTAGAAACAGTGCACTTTTCAACACGACCAAAAAAGGGAAGCTCATTGCTTCCCTTTCATTATCTACAGGCTTAACGAGTAAGCTTAATCAATGTACTGATTACCCTGGGTGACCATCCACTCGCGGGGTTAATAACATCATGCCGAATTTCCAAATAAACAAACCGAACGCCAGCGTCCATAAACCTGCGCTGATATTGACCATCTCAAACAAGTATGCAGGGAAGAAAGTCACACCCAAACTACGCACTAACGCGGCAATGAAAATTGCTGCGAACGCTAACGCCATGCTTGGCCCTTTGTAAATAGCACGACCTGTGTGTCCCATGGTCACACGAGTAATCATAGCGAGAATCAGGCCACTCAAACCGCCAATCGCAAACAGGTGCAGCATGTTATGGCTGGCAAATGGGTTATCTAACAGACCACGTAACAGTAAGCTTAAAGGGATACACAAGTAAGCCGCATGCAGTGACCACACCAATGGCTCAGATAACGTCGTCCAAGGCTTCCAACGAACAAAGCGCACCAACTGAGTCACACCCGCAAAAACCATCAACTCATTACCGACTTGAGCAAAGCTCAGTGGGAAGAAACTCAACACAAATAAGCCAACCAAAGGTAGATTCGCTAGCCATTCCAACCAAACCAATGGCTGTGCTTTTTCAAAATCAAAACGACGTGCCGTGAAGAATGGAATCACTCGCCCGCCCATTACAGACAATAGCAAGGTAAACCACCACAACATCGCTTGCCATACCGCAGCCGACGGGAATGGAGGCATACCCTTAATGGTCGCGTAGCTCGCAAAGTTAGCCACGATAGCCAATACAAACAACGGAATAAAGAACAGGTTCTTCCACCCTTTCGATTTTACAACTCGAAATCCAATCTCATAAGCGGCGAAGATTAAGAACAGCGCCTCAACCGATGAGATCAACCATAACGGCGCTGGTGTCCAAAACAAGATACGAGGCACCAACCACAAGCCGACTAACACGGCTAATCGATGATGCTTGGTGCCATTGACGCCAGTCCACGTTTGTACGGCGGTTAAAACAAAACCCACAACAATCGCCATGGCAAAACCAAATAACATTTCGTGTACGTGCCACCACAGCGCTGGCACTGTTAATATCTCAGGCTGACCGTTTTGAAACATGATGACCCACGCCACAATGGCAATCACGGCATAGAGACTGCCGAGAAAAAAGAAAGGTCGAAAGCCTAAACGCAGGTAAGCTGGAATCGCGTCTTCTACACTTTTATCTGTGATATTTAACAAACTCACTCCTAATTCTCAGATAAACGGTCAAGGGGTTACCTAAACCAAATTTGGTGTGCATCGGAATCGATGCAATATGCTGATCACATTGCATGAAACGAGCCAAATAGATAAAGCCAGTAAAAACAAACACTCGCAGAGTTCACCCGCCAATAAACAAGTCTAAAAAACACAACCAAAGGAGTCATAAAGACCTATGCGTGTACAAATAGAAACTTACTGACTTTTGCCATGGCGACACATATAGTAAGACTAGACTTAAATGGAAGAACTCAGATAAGGAACGCGATGTATATTTTTGGTTATGGCAGCTTGATCAACTCTTCTTCACGTCAACTTACCGGTCAAACTGGGCAAGCGATCCCTGCGATTGTTCATGGCTTAGTGCGTCACTGGAGTAAGATCGATGACAGCTATGTTTTATCACCTTTGATCGTCAATCTTGGTGAGGGACAAGTGAATGGTGTTTTGCTTGAAGTCGATGATGTTGCATTGGCTGAATTTGATCGTCGTGAGCGTGGTTATCACAGAATCGAACTCAAAGCCGATCAGATAGAGAGCCAAACTGAGTTCAAGCAGGAGCAATCGATTTGGGTATACATCAAAGACGAGATTCAAGCGCCTTGTGAAAACAGCCCTATCGTCCAAACCTATGTGGATACCGTTATGGCAGGATGTTTAGAAGTGTCTGAAAGCTTTGCCGCGCATTTTGTGGAACATACGCAGGGTTGGCACCATCCATTAGAAAATGATCGCCACCAGCCCAAATACGGCAATCTTGCTGGCGTTTCTGATCACCACCACAGTGTAATCGATGGCTTGATACTGACCGTTCGTAGTTAGTCTTTGAGAGCTTTGGTAATTTTGGAGCTTCGATAATTTGGAGCTTTGAGAGCAGATAAGTCGATGAGCTTATAACGAATAGGCTCACCGACCAAACGAGACAACTTAAACCACTCGAATACCCGCTGGCATCGCACGTTCAGGTGTCAACAATACGCTTTCAGATTCATCATCCGTTTCCGCACACAGCAACATGCATTCAGAAGTATGGCCTCTCATCTTGGCTTTCGCTAAATTACACAACACAACAACCTGCTTGCCCATCAACTCTTCTTCTGTGTAATAAGGGACTAGGCTGGTCACTGTTTGTAGCGTCTTCTCACCCACATCCACCTGCACGATGTACAGCTTGTCTGCGTTTTCATGACGCACAACTTCGATGATCTTACCCACTCGCATTTCTAACTTAGCAAAGTCACCATAAGAGACAGTATCCATTTCTCACTTCCTATATTGATTTATTTTTTCACTTACTGATAATTTACTAAAATTCAGTAAAACACAAATCTAACACTAGCAGTAAGCCTAATAATTACAAGCGGTAAAGATCTCATTCTGATAAGTAAAGATCATAAAAGTTGTCAGCGACTGTTACCAAATCTCACTCAATTTTGGCCAACCCCAAGCCGTGATCTCCACGCCTTTAAAGATATCGAGAAAGCTGAGTGTTTGCCTATGGTGGAGCATCGGAGTAATCAAACCTTCGTAAATAAGCACAGAGCCCAGTTGCTCGAGCTGATTGAGGTATTCATTGGGTGAGAAGTCTTCTCGGATACGGTTAAGTTCAGCCACCAGCCACCAGCCATTCACTCACATCAGCTCCAATCTTGGCATGCAGCACAGGATCGCTCAAAAAGTACAACAGAGCCGATACTTGGCGATTGTCATCAAGGTTGAGGCTACTTAAGACGATCTCTTCACTGAAACCATCACCCTGTGCTTTCTCTATAAAGGTTTCAAATGAGTAGAGGTTTATCTGCGCTTCAATACCCTCTCTCGCCAATATTTGCACCGCTGCTTTGGCACTGCGTTGAACACCTAAATGTGAATAGCAGGCAATCTGAACGGATCTAGGCAATTCGATCGGTTGGCTTCTGATGTGTTTAACGTTATGCCAGAAAGGAAAAAAATTGTGCGCTATTTCGGCTCCAAATGTCGTTTCATTGAGTTCGAGCTGACGCCAGATTCCCTCTCCATTGAGTTGTTCACTCAACCAACGACGCTGAAGGTAAGACAAGCTTGAGTTGTTCTGATTGAAAATAACAAACAGACACCCTTCCTCTATTCGAGCTCTTAATGCGGTCTGTTGCGAGTCTGGCGTATTGCTGCTTTCCAATGCGCTCTCATTGGACTCACTGCTCGCGTTGGTGATGATTTTCTTAGAGTACTGCTCTGTGTCAGGAAGCGCCTGTGAATCGCCCGAGGCTTGCTCATGGTTCGCCGAGGCCGTGTTTAAAGACCAAATCGTCACTTTATCCGTCAGAGATCGGAAACCATGAAAATGCTCATTAGCCGCTAGGGTCAGCTTGCTGTCTGAGTGCTGTTCAAGGGCAAAGATGCCGCAACCGACAACATTAGATGATGAGTTTTTGAGTTGCTCCCGAGGTTGAAGCGAATATTTTAAGTCACTCATTAACGCAGCAAAGCCCTTGTCACTGCGACTGAGTTGAACAGAAAATCGATAAGGGGTTTCAACCGTGATGGCTTCAAGGTGGTCGAGTTCATTTTGATAGTAAGGAAGTGCTTGCAACTCAAGCAACAGTTGCGAGACAACCTCAGCATCTACCTTGTCACCAGAATGAAATCTCACAGAGGTACGAAGATAAAACGTCCATACTTTCCAATTTTCATCCGCTTCCCAATGGTGTGCAATATTGGGAATTAACTCACCCTCAGGGCTCATTGAAACCAAACAAGAATGGATCTGACGAATCAAATAGCGCTCGCTATTGCGATGCGGCTTTGTTGGGGAGAGAGAAGCAAACGGGCGATTATAAGTCAGTTGCACACTCACTTTACCTTCTGTCACTTGCGCTCCAGAAGTCTGCTTCAATAATTGTTCGAAAACCACTTGGTTGTATTCAAGAAACTCCAGAGCGCGGTCGTATTTGCTCTCTTTGATCCACTCCAATGCAATCGAGCGCTTCACCTCGGTGCGGTCGATGCGACGAATGAGAGTCGAACGCTGATTTCGCCCTACTCGTGGTATCCAAGCAATCCACTTTA
This sequence comes from Vibrio bathopelagicus, assembly GCF_014879975.1. NCBI lineage: Bacteria > Pseudomonadati > Pseudomonadota > Gammaproteobacteria > Vibrionales > Vibrionaceae > Vibrio > Vibrio bathopelagicus. Next base: position 2,879,196 of record NZ_CP062500.1, read on the forward strand.
ACTCACTCATCTGTTTAAGAATCGCGCGCGCATGTCTTGGGCTGGTGCACATCTTGCCTGCGGTCTCAGCAAGCGTGACGGCATGCTCAACCAACAATTCAAATTCTTCTAGGCGTTCGTAGTATCGAAAAAGGTTAATGCTCTCCAAAACAGGCACTCCAAAGCTAAGTTTGAGTTCCTTATATTAGTTCACCAGTACCTAACTCAAGTAAAAAGGTCTAAAAACTTCGTTATAAGGAACTCAAAACCTAAAAATTACGCTCTTTTTTCCTGCCTCATTTTTAGCAAAAATAGCCTCAGATTCTAGCGCAGCGCTACGGTTGAGTAATTCAGGCAAAGATAATTCATCGATTGTTGAGTGCAAAAAAGCATTCACAAGAAAAGCCTCCCTCCACCACTGGCAAATTCACACTTTAAAAGCTTTAGCGATAGCAACCTACTTTATGTTTATGCTCCTACCCCCTGCAAACCATAATCTCGCTGCTATCGCTAATCCCCCTTTTGCCATGACTCACCGATGATATTGCGCCCCAAAATTTTATATAACAAATTGGAGTATATTTATGTTTGCTAACTTTTTTGCCAACCTGTCTAAGGTCGGTAAAGCCTTGATGTTGCCCATAGCCTCAATGCCCGCTGCAGGTATTTTATTGGGTATTGGCTCGGCGCAATTTGGGATAATCCCGCCTGTCGTTTCAGAATTAATGGCAGAAGCCGGTGGCGCTGTCTTCGGTAACCTGCCACTGATTTTTGCATTAGGTGTAGCGATTTCATTCACCAACAATGACGGTGTTGGTGCGGTAGCGGCAGGTATCGGTTATTACGTTTTGGTAGCGACACTGAAAGTAATGGCGGGCGTACTTGGTGTTGACCATATAGATACTGGCGTACTGGGCGGCATCATCTCTGGTGCCGTTGGCGCCTATATGTTTAACCGCTTTTACACCATTAAGATGCCAGCCTACTTGGCCTTCTTTGCGGGTAAGCGCTTTGTCCCAATCGTGACCTCATTTTCTATGTTGTTCTTGGGTATCGCGATTGCCTTTATCTGGCAGCCGATTGGCGCAGGTATTGATTGGTTTGGCGCTTGGGCAAGAACAAAACCCACTGATGGCATTTTGGGCTTATGGCACCGCTGAACGTGCATTGATTCCATTTGGTTTGCACCACGTTATCAACGTGATTATTCAGCTGCAAACGGGTGAATTCATTAACTCTGCTGGCCAAGTATTCCACGGTGAAATCCCACGTTTCTTCGCCGGAGATCCGAATGCCGGAAACCTAGCGGGTGGCTTCTTATTCAAGATGTTTGGCCTCCCTGCCGCAGCCATCGCGATTGGTCGCGCAGCGAAACCAGAGAACCGTACCAAGGTTATGGGGATCATGATTTCTGCAGCACTGACGTCATTCCTGACGGGCATCACCGAGCCAATCGAATTTGCGTTCATGTTCATCTCACCCTTGCTCTACGTGATTCACGCGATCATTGCTGGCCTTGCTTACCCACTATGTATTCTATTGGGTGTTAAACACGGCTATAGCTTTAGTGCGGGTTTAATCGACTATGTGACCTTCTTCGGTATCTCAACCAAAGGTTGGATGATCATTCCTCTAGGTCTGGCATACGCGGCACTTTACTACGTTGTGTTCACTTGGTTTATCAAGACGTTCGACTTGAAAACGCCAGGTCGCGAAAAGCAAGACGACAGCACAATCATCAACGACACCAGCTCTGAATTCGCCAGTGAATTGGTGAACGCGTTTGGTGGTAAGCAGAACATCTTGAGCACTGACGCTTGCATTACGCGCTTAAGAATCCAAATCGTCGAGCAAGACAAAGTCGACGAAGCGAAGCTGAAACAGCTCGGCGCTGCAGGTGTGGTAAGAGTAGGCACTGGCGTACAGGCTGTTTTCGGTGGCAACAGTGATGTTTACAAAACTCAAATGGTCGACTGGATGAACAATAACTAGTCCAAGACCAATACAATTCGCCAAGAGCGGAGACTGACGTTTTCGCTATCTAATTCGTGGTCGACTTTGTTGACCGCGATTTTCGCTGTTTCAGATGTTTTAGCTGTTAAACAATCTCACAATCTAACGACTTCCCTCTTTCCTACTTGCCCCACTAAAGATAACGTTTACATTTCATATATTGCTAATAAATTCATATACTAAGAGAACCACAACAAAATATAAAAAAGAGACCAATTGCACTTATTACACAATGGGTGTTTAATACTTCAGTTAACATTTTTTTAGCCCAAGAAAGGTCCCTAATGGCAACAATCAAGGATGTCGCAAAAGAAGCTGGTGTTTCTGTTGCAACCGTATCTCGAGTCGTAAATAAGTCTCCGAAGGCAAGCGCAAGCTCGATTGAGTCCGTCACCAAAGCGATGGTTAAACTGGGTTACCGCCCTAATGCGAATGCTCGTGCGTTAGTCAGCCAAAGTACCAACACGATCGGTGTTTTGGTCGGCGATATCTCCGATCCTTTCTTTGGCACGCTGGTAAAAGCGGTTGATAACGTTGCGCGAGAAAATGGTAAACATATCCTTGTCGGCAATGGCTCTCACGATCGTGAAGAAGAGAGACAAGCCATTGAACTGCTGATCAATAGTCGTTGTGATGCCTTGGTTATCCATTCAAAGGGATTAACGGATGAAGAACTCATCGCCTACGCAAAAGAAGTAAAGGGCCTTGTGTTAATCAATCGCTATATTGCCGAAATTGCTGAGCGTTGTATTTTCTTAGATAACAAGAAAGGCGCATACCTTGCCACGGAATATCTGATTCGTCATGGCCACAAAAATATCGCCTGCATCGCCTCTTCACACAGTATTGAAGATGCCGATGAACGTGTGCAAGGCTACCTAGCGGCATTAAGCGATTACAAGATCGAGTTATCTGAAAGCTATATCGAATGTTCGGCACCAACCAGTGATGGTGGTGAGTACGCGATGACTAACCTATTAACCAAGTCTCTGCCGATCACAGGCCTTGTCGCTTACAACGATTATATGGCAGCAGGTGCGCTGTCAGTGCTTGATGAGAACGGTATTCAAGCGCCAGACAAGGTTTCTATTGTTGGCTTCGATGACGGCTTAATCGCCCGTTATGTTCACCCTAAGCTGACTACGATCCGCTACCCTATTCAAATGATGGCAGAAAAAGCGACTCGCTTAGCACTTGTCCTAGCGAAAGGTGAAGGCGTATCATCAGAGCCGATGATGTTCTCTCCGACTCTGGTTCGTAGAAACTCGGTTGAGAAAGTCGTCTAATCCTAGACCAGTATCTTCCTTGCTCTCGCTAACCTGCTAATCCTCTGAGCATTAAGCCGTTAGCATCAAATATAGGATACAAAAAAAGCCCTAACAGAAGTGATTCTGTTAGGGCTTTCTTACCTTTCTCTCCCCAACAATAATTCCCTTTGTTAGGCGCCAATTTGGCATAAACCATTTTGAGCTAGAGCGAACTAGTTTGAATAATCCCCCGAAAATTCAAACTGATAACAGGTTCGGTAGCGGTATTCTTGTTCAGGCCTAAGAATACAACTACCCTGTTTCCACTCTGGATGGTTAGGTGAGTCGGGTAAGAACTGGGTTTCCAATGCAATTCCTGCGTAGTCTTCGTAGCAGCCACCATTTCGATTAGGTGTTCCGCCCAACCAATTACCGGTATACAACTGCATTGCAGGCTTGGTTGAAAAGACTTTCAGAGTGACAAGTGCATCAGGCGAAGTCACTGTAGCCGCACATTGATCGCGTTTACAGCCTTCCGCTAATAGAAAAGAATGATCGTAACCTTTGGCCGCTTTTTGCTGTTCATCACCCAATAAGCGTTCAGAGATCATCATAGGCTGATTGAAATCAAAGCTAGTTGATTTCACCGATTTCAAATTACCTAATGGGATACCCACCTTATTCGTCGGTAGGTATTGCGAGGCATTGATGCTGACAATATGAGACAAACAATCGTGATCGCTGTTTGCGCCAAGTAAATTAAAGTAAGCGTGGTTAGTTAGGTTCACGACCGTTGCTTTGTCGGTTGTCGCAAAGTACTCGATAGACACTCGGTTGTCTTCGGTTAACTCGTAGCTCACAGACACATTCAGCAACCCAGGGAAACCTTGGTCGCCATCAGCAGACACCAGACTATAAACAACCGACATCGGTGTTTGAGCGGTTAACTGCCAGCGGCGCTTATCAAAGCCATCTGAGCCACCGTGTAAAGTATTATCGGATTGATTCGCATCGAGCTTATAACCCGTGCCATCAATTTTAAAGCGACCATTAGCAATACGGTTGGCATAACGCCCGACCGTCGCACCAAGATAACTGGCTTGTTTCTGAAAGTTTTCCATTGAATCGACACCCAACAGAACTTCTCGTTGATTTCCCTTTACTGGCAAAATACAACTCAACCAAGTTGCGCCAATATCCATGAATGTTACTTGCATACCATGCTTGTTGGACAAGGTAACTAACTGAGCAGGTTGACCATCGTAGGCTGCCGTTTGTGTCATGGATTGATGCAAGTTCTGCTCTGATGTCATTCTAAATTCCTTCCTAGTGCCAACAAAAAGCCTCTACATTTAAGCAAAGGCTTTACCATTTGGCCTACCATGATCTTTTTACTTGGTAAGCGCTATCTTTCAAGCATGAAATCTCGAAACGCTAAATCGCGAAGCCGTTAGATTACTTCAATTAGGCCAGCGCCGTCTTTCGCTTGGCACACATAAATCGATTCTTTTAGGCCAGTCGCTGCTTGGTATTTCTGTTCTACCGTTGTTTTAATTTCATCCACTAAAGCGGGCGGAACCAATGCCACGATGCAACCACCAAAACCACCGCCCGTCATGCGCACGCCACCTTGGTCACCAATCACGTCTTTGACCATATCAACCAATGTGTCGACTTCTTTGACTGTGATTTCAAAATCGTCTCGCATTGAAGCATGAGATTCTGCCATCAACTCACCCATACGCTTCATATCATGAGTGCGCAGAGCTTGAGCCGCTTCAACCGTACGGTCATTTTCCGTAATCACGTGACGAGCGCGCTTAGCGACCATCTCATCAAGTTCCGACTCTTTGGCATTGAACTGTTCAATCGTCACATCACGCAGTGCTGGAACACCAAAGATGCGTGCAGCTTCTTCACATTGTTCACGACGCGTGTTGTATTCACTGTCGACCAAACCACGTTTCTTGTTTGAATTGATGATAACCACCGCCATGTCTTCAGGCATTGAAACCGCTTGAGTTTCTAGGCTACGACAATCCAACAGCATCGCATGGTTTGCAAGACCTTCAGCTGAAATCATTTGATCCATGATGCCGCAGTTACAGCCAACGAATTCGTTTTCCGCTTGCTGACCATTCAGAGCAACTTCTGCCTGACTGATCTCTAGGTTATACAACACCTTAAATGTCTGACCGATGACAACTTCTAGTGCCGCAGAAGAACTTAAACCTGCACCTTGAGGCACGTTGCCCGTTACAGAGATATCGGCACCTGTAAATTCAAAACCACGACCTTTTAAGCACTTCACCACACCACGAATGTAGTTCGACCACATCTTATCTTGTTGGAAAGTGATCTCTTGCGTTAAGTCAAACTCATCGACTGCATTGCCGTAATCCACCGACACAACACGAACGATGTTGTCGTCGCGCTTCGCTGCCGCAACAACCGTTTGGTAGTTAATGGCACACGGTAGAACAAAACCATCGTTATAGTCAGTGTGCTCACCAATCAGGTTCACACGACCCGGAGCTTGCACGATATGAGTCGCTTGATAACCAAGGACTTGCTCAAAAGACGCTTTCACGTTTTGGATTAGATCAGACATAAGTAAACTCTCTGCTTAAACTCTTTAATCAATTGGTTATGGCCCCTTTACGGCACCACTTTAATTCTTTTAGATTCCCTATCTCGTTCGTATCTCACGATAGGGAATGACAACATCAGCTTCTAAGCTCATAAACTCCTAGGAATTTAAGCTCCTAGGCTTCTCACCTGTCGTCCTTCCAGAATCGAGGAACAAGAAATCTAGAATCTTGCTTGTTATCTACAAAGCAACGAATTACAACTCTTTGTAGTGAATGTCGCTCAAATCACGAAGACGTTGCGCGGCTTGTTCTGCTGTTAAGTCGCGTTGAGATTCTGCCAACATTTCGTAGCCCACCATGAATTTACGAACCGATGCGCTGCGTAGAAGCGGCGGGTAAAAAAGTGCGTGCAGTTGCCAATGATCGATGTCGGTGCCTTCTTCGAAGAACGGCGCATAGTGCCAGCCCATTGAGTACGGGAATGAACACTGGAACAAGTTGTCGTAACGGCTCGTCAGCTTCTTAATCGCAAGTGCTAAATCATCACGCTGCTCGTCAGTCAGTTCACTCATACGGCGGATGTGTGTTTTTGGTAGCAACATGGTTTCAAATGGCCACGCTGCCCAATAAGGAACCACAGCAATCCAATGTTCAGTTTCAACCACAGTGCGTGAGCCGTCTTGCATTTCAGCTTCAACGTAATCCACTAATAGGTTCGAACCTTGCTGATCGAAGTACTCTTTCAGTAGCTTTTCTTTACGTTCAATCTCGTTTGGCAGAAAGCTGTTTGCCCAAATTTGGCCGTGCGGATGTGGCTGAGAGCAGCCCATCGCCTCGCCTTTGTTTTCGAACGCTTGAACCCACAGGTAATCTTTACCTAACTCTTCAATCTGCTCGTTCCAGGTATCAATCAAACCACGGATTTTATTAACCGGTAACTCTGGCAGCGTTTTGCTGTGGTCTGGAGAGAAACAGATAACACGGCTCAACCCGCGTACACCCTGAGTCTTGAATAGAGGGTTTTCAGACTCTGGAGCGTCAGGTGAATCAGGCATCAACGCCGCGAAATCATTACTAAATACATAAGTACCATCGTAATCTGGATTTTCGTCACCAGAGATACGCGTGTTAGTTGGGCACAAGAAGCACTCTTTTTCGTACTCAGGAAGCTGCGCTGTCGATGGTTTTTCGTCTTGGCCACTCCAAGGGCGCTTTGCTCGGTGTGGCGATACTAAAACCCACTGACCCGTTAATGGGTTATAACGACGATGCGGATGATCTACTGGATTAAATTCAACTTTTGACATGTTTAGATTGCTCTCAAATTTTGTGTCTTGGTCAATTCACCAAGATGAATAATTCTTCTACAAGGAGATTCCCTATCACGCTCGTTCCTCGCTGTAGGGAACGACGTTCAGAAATCGTAGTTTTAAAATTCGTCATTCCAGAATCGAGGCTCGAGATATCTGGAATCTCTCTTCATCTGTATTCCCCAAAGAAATTGGAGTTGCAGCTAACAACGCTGCGGCTTCAATTACGAAGGGGAATAGCCGTTCGGGTTATTCGACTGCCAATTCCACGTATCTGCCGTCATTTCCATCACGCTGCGTGTCGCTTTCCAGCCTAGCTCGCGTTCAGCTTTTTCTGTGCTTGCCCAACATTCGGCAATGTCACCAGCGCGACGCGGACACAATTCGTAAGGAACAGGCTTGCCCGATGCTTGTGCAAAGGCCTCTACCATCTCAAGTACACTCGAACCCTTGCCAGTGCCTAGATTGTAAATATGTAGGCCAGCTTTCTCGCCCACCGCTTTTAACGCGGCGACGTGACCGTCTGCTAAATCCATCACGTGGATGTAGTCACGAACGCCCGTACCATCAACGGTTGGGTAATCGTTTCCAAAGATAGAAAGCTTGTCTCTTCGGCCTACTGCCACTTGAGCAATAAACGGCATTAAGTTGTTTGGGATACCTTGTGGATCTTCGCCCATGGTGCCTGATGGGTGTGCGCCAACAGGGTTAAAATAGCGCAATAACGTCACGCTCCAGTCGTTTTCAGCGTTGAACAAATCGCTCAAACACTCTTCCACCATGTATTTGCTGCGGCCATAAGGGTTGGTCGTGTCACCCGTTGGTGAGCTTTCGGTAATTGGCACAATCTCCGGATCGCCGTAAACCGTTGCTGAAGAACTAAATACGATGCTTTTCACGCCTGCTTTTTTCATACTACGCGCCAATACCAATGAGCCATTGACGTTGTTATCGTAGTATTCCAGAGGCTTAGCGACCGATTCTCCAACCGCTTTAAGACCTGCAAAGTGAATCACCGCTTGAATGTCGGTTTCTGAAAACACCTTATCTAGAAAAGATTCATCACGAATATCACCAAGATAGAAAGTTGGTCGCTTACCGGTTAACGATTCAATACGTTCCAGTACCAGCTCTTTACTGTTGCAAAGATTATCGACAATGATTGGTTCCATGCCTGCCTGTATCATTTGAATGCATGTATGACTTCCGATGTAACCCATGCCGCCCGTAACCAGTACTTTCACAATCAACCTCTCTTTTGTTGTCATTCTTGGCATCATTCGAACCCATACTCGGTGGATTGGCGCCGTGTTATAGAAATAGTAGCAGTCATTTTGGCTACAATTCTGTGATCAAAACCACGAAGTGTAAACGTTTACACTAACTTTCACAGAGCATAGAGAACAACACATAGAAATAACCAATGGGCATTTACATCTAATCCATTGAATTTTAATAAGATAATTATAGATAGTTGAATTTGCGATATAGGGTGGGAGTTGAGGATTTATTTTACTAAAAGTTAATGCAATGACGTCCAGTTTGATTACAATAGGTCAGTAGAATAAAGAGGTGCATTGCATTTTTTACTAAAGATGTATTTTCCAAGCAACGCAATGTTCCAATAACAGGAAGTGAGTATGGCAACGTTAAAAGATATCGCAACTGAAGCAAATGTTTCATTGGCTACAGTTTCACGGGTTCTCAATGAAGATCCTACATTAAGCGTCAAGGAAGAGACCAAAAGGCGTATCTTTGAAATTGCCGAGAAGCTGGAATACAAAACCAGCAGCTCACGAAAAACCGTTAGCAGTAAAAAACAAAATCATCACTTCCTTGCCTTGTATAACTACAAGCAAGAAGCCGAGGTTAATGACCCTTACTACCTATCGATTCGCCATGGTATTGAAACTCAGTGCGAAAAAATGGAAGTTGGACTAACCAATTGTTATGAAAGCAAAATACAGGTTAACTCTAGCAATATTACCGGTATTTTATTAGTCGGTAGAATGACACAAGAAGTTATCGAGCAAGCAAAAAAGCTGACCGATAATATTTGCTACGTTGACTTTACTGATCACTCAGAACCTTATGATTCTGTCGATATCGATCTTGCTCGTATCAGCAAAGAGATCACCAACTTCTTCATTAACCAAGGTTATCAACGCATTGGTTTCATTGGTGGACAAGACGACATCAATACTTCAGACATTCGCGAAGTGGCTTTTGCTGAGTACGGCGGCCTTAAGAACGTAGTCAGTGAGCAAGATATCTATCGCGGCGACTTCTCTAGCTCGTCGGGCTACGACCTAGCGAAGAAAATGCTAGAGAGTGAGAGCTACCCGAAAGCCATGTTTATTGCATCAGATTCCATCGCTATTGGCGTTTTACGAGCGATTCATGAGCACGGATTGCGCATTCCTGAAGACATTGCGCTGATCAGTGTAAATGACATCCCAACCGCTAAGTTTACCTTCCCGTCTTTATCAACGGTTCGTATTCATTCTGAACTGATGGGAATTCAAGGTGTTAACCTTCTGATAGAGAAAGCGCGCGACGGAAGAACCATCCCACTTAGAGTCTATGTCCCAAGTAAACTCAAGCTGCGCGACACAACAAAATAATCATATAAATCAGATATATAAAATAAGGTCACCTTTATTTAAGGTGACCTTTTTTATGTCTTTCATATACGCCAGCATACGCATATCTCCATTCTGAAACACCCATCTAAATCACCAAATGGCATTCTTTTAAGTGGATCACACACCACTGTGAAAAGCCCACAAAAAACGTGATGGAGTTAAAGTAAAACGTTTTCACTAATTTCATTTAGTAAAACTTTTACTAATAATTACTTCAGTCCAAAAATACTCGTATTCACTACGACCCAATTACGCATAAGAACGTCGGTCAGCAAATTGCATCTAGGCCGAGAGAGAGGCAACGTGAACAACTGGGAAAACTTCCTGAACTTACATGAGAACCGTATGGCACCGCGTGCATACTTCTTCTCATACGCATCAGAAAAGAATGCAAAAACGTTTCAGCGTGAACTTAGCAGCCACTTCCAACTATTGAGTGGCCAATGGAATTTCAGCTATTTCACCAATCCACTATTGGTTCCTGAAGAGTTCTACTCTCAAGAAATGAAAGACTGGGGCCATATTACCGTTCCAAACATGTGGCAAATGGAAGGCCACGGCGATCTTCAATACACAGATGAAGGTTTCCCATTCCCAATTGATGTGCCTTTTGTCCCATCAGACAACCCAACTGGCGCATACCAACGCTCTTTCTTCCTTGGCGAAAGCTGGGACGAGAAACAAACCATCATCAAATTTGATGGCGTTGAAACTTATTTCGAAGTTTACGTAAATGGTGAATATGTTGGCTTCAGCAAAGGCAGCCGCCTAACCGCTGAGTTCGATATCTCTAGTTGCGTAAAAGCAGGCAACAACCTGCTGTCTATTCGTGTGATGCAGTGGGCCGATTCAACTTACATTGAAGACCAAGACATGTGGTGGACGGGCGGTATCTTCCGTGACGTTTACCTTGTGGGTAAAGAGCAACTGCACGTTCAAGACGTAACGGTTCGCACTGACTTCGACGACGCTTACCAAAGCGCAACCCTATCGTGCAACGTTGCACTAGAAAACCTAGCAGCAACCGCAAACGCAACCCTTGAGTACGCATTGCTTGATGGCAGCCAAGTTATCTCACAAGGCTCAGTAGATAACTTAACTGTTCCTAACCAACAGGCTGGCGGCAATGCGAATACTCAATTCTCTATCGATGTAGTGAACCCTGTTCAATGGAACGCTGAAAACCCATACCTTTACCAACTATTGCTAACGCTAAAAGACGCAGACGGCAAAGTGCTAGAAGTGATTCCACAACGTGTTGGTTTCCGTGATATTAAAGTTCGCGATGGTCTATTCTACATCAACAACAAGTACGTGATGCTGCACGGCGTAAACCGTCACGACAACGACCACCTAAAAGGTCGCGCTGTTGGTATGGATCGCGTAGAGAAAGACTTAGTGTTGATGAAACAACACAACATCAACTCAGTACGTACTGCGCACTACCCGAACGACCCACGCTTCTACGAACTATGTGATATCTACGGCCTATTCGTTATGGGCGAAACCGATGTCGAAACACACGGCTTTGCTAACGTTGACGACCTAAGCCGCATCACTAACGATGCAGCATGGGAAGCGGTGTTTGTTGAACGCATCGAACGTCATATCCACGCACAAAAGAACCACCCTTCAATCATCATGTGGTCACTAGGTAACGAGTCTGGCTACGGTTGTAACATTCGTTCTATGTACGATGCAGCGAAAGCGATTGATGACACGCGTCTGGTTCACTATGAAGAAGACCGTGATGCTGAAGTGGTCGACATCATTTCAACCATGTACTCACGCGCTCAGCTGATGAATGCCTTCGGTGAATTCCCACACGAAAAACCACGCATCATCTGTGAATACGCGCACGCAATGGGTAACGGCCCTGGCGGTCTAACCGAATACCAAAACGTGTTCTACAAGCATGATGCAATTCAAGGTCATTATGTTTGGGAATGGTGTGACCACGGCATTCTATCCCGTGATGAAGCAGGTACAGAGTTCTACAAGTACGGCGGTGACTACGGTGACTACCCGAACAACTATAACTTCTGTATGGATGGCTTGATCTACCCAGACCAAACTCCAGGCCCTGGCTTGAAAGAGTACAAACAAGTGATTGCCCCAGTTAAGCTTCGTGATTTCGATGCTCAAACTGGCACCTTCACAGTTGATAACAAACTTTGGTTCTCAAACATTAATGACTACACCATCACTGCAGAAATCCGCGCTGAAGGTGAGACCATTGCTGTACAGCACATCAAGGTTGAAGAACTGGCTGAAAACTCTAGCCGTGAACTGACGCTTAACTTACCGCAGCTTGATGAGCGTGAAGTGTTTGTGAACTTTACTGTGCGCAAAGATTCTCGTACGCCTTACAGCGAAGCGAACCACGACATCGCGGTTTACCAATTCCAAGTAAAAGAGCACACAGCACAGCTAGAAGCATTTACCAACAACAATGCGACGGCACTAAATGTGGAAGAGTCTCGCCTCGCTTACCTAATCAAAGGCCACAACTTTACTCTGAACTTCTCGAAAGTGAATGGCAAGCTGACGTCATGGTTAGTAAACGGTGAAGAACTGATTAAGTCAGAGCCGAAGCTGAACTTCTTCAAGCCAATGATTGATAACCACAAGCAAGAACACGATGGTTACTGGGAGCCTGCACACCTACAGATCATGCAGGAGCACTTCCGTAGCATTGACCTTGAGTTCGTGAATATCGAGCAAGTGAACGGCAAGGTTGAAATCACGACCACCAGCATCATTGCTCCACCAGTATTCGATTTCGGCATGCGTTGTGAATACCGCTACCAAATCAGTGCCGAAGGTCAGCTAAACGTTGAATTAAGTGGTGAACGCTACGGCAACTACCCACACGTGATTCCAGTGATTGGTTTCGATATGGGCATCAATGGTGACTTCGACCAAGTTCAATACTACGGCCGCGGCCCTGAAGAGAACTACCAAGACAGCAAACAAGCCAACATGATTGATGTGTATCAATCAACCGTAGCTGACATGTTTGAGAACTACCCGTTCCCGCAAAACAATGGCAACCGCCAACATGTTCGCTGGGCTGCGCTTTCAAGCCGCGCGGGTAATGGTATTGCAGTTAAACCACAGCAAGAAATCAACTTCAGCGCATGGTTCTACACCAACCAAAACCTACACCAAGCACAACACACCATTGAGCTAGAGAAGAGCGGTTACATCACGCTGAACCTAGATCACCAAGTGATGGGTTTAGGCTCAAACTCTTGGGGCAGCGAAGTGCTCGATTCTTACCGCGTGTACATGGATGAATTCCGCTACGGCCTAACGCTAGTTCCATTCCAAGCAGGCGACTGCCATGCACAAGCATTAGTAAATCATAACTTTGGTGATGAGTTCTTCACAGCGAATGCGCCAAAAACTCAACCACAACAGAACGAGGCATAAGCGATGATCGTTTTAGACAACCTAGAGCAATTTAAAGTCGTTTACCGCGACGGTCGTAAATGGCAACGCTGTGTCGAAGCAATTGAAAACATCGGCAACATCAAAGATAGCGTGATGTATTCAATTGGTGACTCACTGGCTTACGTGATTGAAGACGGTGTGGCTCGTAACACTGAAAACTTCACAGGTAATCGTCGCTACTTCGATGTTCATTACTACCTAGAAGGTCGTGAAACCGTTGAGTTTTCAGATAAATCAAAGCTAGAGCAAACCCAAGCTTACAGCGATGAGACTGACCGTGAACACCTAATGGGTAACGGTGAAACTCGTGAACTCATTGAAGGCCAAGTGGCGATCTTTGATAACAGTAAAGCTTACCGCTTTCACGGTGATAACCGAGTTCGCAAAGTAGTGCTGAAAGTGACCATTGAAGACGGTTACTTCCTTAATAAGTAAGTAACCGCAACTAAGCTACCGAAGTTAAACAACCGAAAGTAGCAACAACAAAATCTATTCACAGTGTGTTCTGAGGCTTGCCGTTCAAGGCTCAGTCACACTGCATAACGCCTTTACGCTTCTTCCCTACAAGGAAGCTTAAAGAAATAACGACTATAATTACGTGACCCTTGGAGGACACTATGTCTGAATCTGTACGCGGTAAGTTAGGTAAATTTGCCTTACTCTCCATGACATTTGCAGCGGTATTTAACGTTCGCAACATTGTAAATAACAACATCGAATTGGGATTGAGTTCAGCCCCTATCTTTTTGCTTGCTACTCTTATTTACTTCATTCCATTCGTATTCATTATTGCTGAATTCGTATCAGCAAATAAAAATTCTGAGTCAGGCATGTACGACTGGCTTAAACAACCTTTGGGCTCAAAAGCCGCCTACTTAGGTTCATTCCTCTATTGGTTCGTTAACCTATTCTGGTTTGTATCACTGCTACCTAACGTTATCGCATACGCGTCTTACGCAATGCTTGGCTACGAGTACGCCTTCTCTCCTATTGTGACTTCGGCAATCTCAATTGGTCTATTTGCGGCAGCAACGCACATCTCTACTAAAGGCGCGAGCTGGTTAGGTAAGATTGCAGAGATCGTAGCATACGGCGTATTTGCACTGTTCGCTGTTTACGTTATCGGCGCCATGATGGCACTCGGTGGTAACCATGAACCTGTAGAGCCAATCACGCTTGAAGCAATGACGCCAACCATCAACTGGGCAACGTTAGGCATCATGTGTTGGATCTTCCAAGCAGCCGGTGGTGCAGAAACCGCAGCCGCTTACCTAAACGATGTTAAAGGCGGTCATAAGTCTTTCATCAAGGTGATCATCAGCGCGGGTATCGCTATCGGTATCATGTATGCAGTCGGTTCTCTATTAGTGAACGTATTCGTTGCACGTGATGAACTAACTTATGCTGGCGGCATGGTTGAAATCTTCACTGGTATGGCTCAGTACTTCGACATTTCACAATCTCTGACAGGTCGCTTCGTCGGTATCATCCTATTCGTCGCTATGTTCGGTTCGATGATGATGTGGACAGCAGCTCCAGTAAAAATTCACTTCTCTGAAATCCCTAAAGGTGTTTACGGTGAGAAGACGACTGAGCTTAACGAACACGGCGTGCCAGTACGCGCAGCATGGTGGCAGTTTGCGTTCGTATTCCTAATGCTCGTTGTAAACGGCTTCGGTTCTGAGTCTGTACAAGACATGATGAACACAGCGATTAACCTAACAGCAGGTACGGCAATGTTACCGCCTATCTTCATCATGGTGGCGTACTTTGTATTCCGCTTGAAGCACGACGATACACCTCGTGACTTCCGCATGGGTACTCGCGTTCAAGGGATGGCCGTGGTATCGGTACTGATTGGTATCTTCGTTGTGAGCATGACGGCATCGGCATTCCCAACTGGGGTTGACCTAATGCAAGCCTTCTTCGTCAACGTATTTATGACAGCTGTATTCTCTGCAATCGCTTGGTGGTGGATCTCTCGCTTTGAAAAGAAGCAAGCAAGTAAAGAAGCAAAACTAGAAACAGCGAAACAATCATAATACTCAATTAAGGTTCGAAGAACATATCGACACCTCTAAAAAAAAGCGCCTAAATGGCGCTTTTTTTGTTTTAAATCAGCAAATTAAAAACTAAGAAAGACGAATAAAATCATTATTACGTCAAGGTTCTACTTCACGAAAAACGTTAATTAAATCGTAATAAAACCCGAATAAAAACCAAGGTAAAACATTAACTAAATTAATTTACTCAACATCACATATTTGAGCTGTTTAAGTTAACTTATCGTCGATTAATCTTTAATCTCCTTGTTGAAGAGATAACCAGTTATACACGATAAAAACGACACAAAGCCCCTACAAGCCTCACCAGTCGTAATGTGTAGAACTAAATAACCTTCAATGAACCTCTTAGCATTGCTAACCACAACTCAGTAATAACTTTACTGAAAACCAAGAAAGCACTGCTAATAAGTTCGATCGTAAAAATACAAAAATAATAAATGAGCCAAGCCTGACTTTATTGAGCGGGTGTTTGCCAAACCAACATAACAATAAAAACACGGCCTAGATTTCCCTCTCTAGGACCTAGTAATAACGATCATTAACGTGATTCACCGGAGAACATCATGTCCGATAATAAACGCAGTACGATAGGCAAGTTTGCCCTACTGTCTATGACCTTCGCGGCGGTATACAGCTTCAATAACATCATAAACAACAACATCGAGATCGGCCTTTCCTCGGCTCCGATGTTCTTTTTAGCAACCATCTTTTACTTTGTGCCATTTTGCTTGATCGTGGCTGAGTTTGTATCATTGAATAAAGACTCTGAGGCGGGTGTTTATTCTTGGGTTAAAAGCTCTCTAGGCGGTCGCTGGGCATTTATTTCAGCTTACACCTACTGGTTTGTTAACCTATTTTTCTTCACCTCTCTGCTGCCTAGAATCATCGCTTATGCGTCGTATGCTTTCTTAGGGTTCGAATACATATTTACGCCAATGACCACCGCAATCCTAAGTACCATTTTATTTGCGGTCGCGACGCACATTTCAAACAACGGTGCGAAGCTATTGGGGCCAATCACCTCACTAACATCATCACTCATGTTGTTGCTGACTTTGTCTTACATTTTGCTTTCTGGTGGCGCATTGATCGGTGGTATTGAGCCAGCAGACCCAATCACCATTGAAGCGATGACACCAAGTTTTAACTGGGCATTTCTTGGAGTAATAACTTGGATCTTCATGGCTGCTGGCGGTGCAGAATCGGTTGCGGTTTACGTCAACGATATCAAAGGCGGGCACAAGTCTTTCGTTAAAGTGATCATCATTGCCGGTATCTTTATTGGCGCGCTTTACTCGGTCGGTTCGGTATTGGCGAACGTGTTTGTTGCTCGAGAAGAGCTTAAATTTACTGGCGGCTCAGTGCAGGTGTTCGAAGGACTAGCAAGGCACTTTGGACTGTCTGAAATCCTAATGAATCGCTTTGTGGGCGTGATTTCATTCACAGCAATGCTAGGCTCTCTCCTAATGTGGACAGCGACTCCAGTTAAAATCTTCTTCTCTGAAATTCCGAAAGGTATCTTCGGTGAGAAGACCGTCGCACTTAACAAGCAAGGTGTACCGGAACGTGCCGCTTGGGTTCAGTTCTTCATCGTTATTCCACTGATGTTCATTCCAACACTGGCATCTGACACCGTACAAGATCTGATGAGCACCATCATCAACATGACCGCTGCAGCCTCTATGTTGCCGCCACTGTTCATCATGATCGCTTACCTGCACCTACGTGTGAAACTTGATCACCTACCACGTGACTTTCGCATGGGTTCACGCCGAGTGGGTATCACAGCGGTGTCGATTCTTATCGCTATCTTTACGGTTGGTTTCTTTGCATCAACCTTCCCAACGGGCGCAGACATCATGACCATCATCTTCTACAACGTGGGCGGGATTGTGATCTTCCTTGGCTACGCATGGTGGAAGTACGGTCAATATGAGAAAAGCTTATCTCCAGAAGAGAAAAAACTGGAAGCAAAACCTGAAGCGGCGAATGCTTAGTTTGGCTCCACATTCTGATTGAAAACTTAAGGCACTCCCATTTGGCGAGTGCCTTTTTATTTGTGGGTACATTTCCACTCAATACCCCGTTTTCACCAAAGCCATTCAAGAAAGAAGACATTCGAGTCAACAATCTAACCACCCGCAAAACAATTCACAGCTTGAATACCTACAACCCCAGCCATACCTCTGCAAATTCAACTTAAAGTCAAAACAAAAACAAGGTAAACATTTACTAAAAATAGATCACACTTTTGAACCTAATTAATTTTAAACATCAAAATTATCATTAATATCGGTCAGGTGATCGTAAGTAACCTGACCAATACGCCTTAAGAGCACCCCCTATTAGAAGTCAAGACTGCCTACGAGCCTTCATTTATTAACCCGACATAGAAGTGAATAAAATGAAATTTGGTTTTACTAAAACTACTCTTATTACAAGTTGTATTCTTGCTGCCTTAACTGCTAATGCAAACGCTGAAGAATCAGCTGCAAATCATAGTGACACTCAGCCCCCAGAAGCAGCCTCACAAACTCTATTTAACTTTTATGGTGAGCTTGGTCTAGGTGGTCACGTTGCATTAGAAGGTGATGACAAGGGTCGCTACGCTGACGGCACATACATCGAAGCAGGTCTCGCTATCGAGCATGGTAACTGGTTTGGTCTTGCATATATGGAAGGTTGGACAGTACAAGCTGACGATGAAGGCAATGCATGGGCAACTGGTCATGGTTGGGGCGGCTTTGAAGGTGGTTTTAACCGCTTCTACGCTGGCTACCGCACCGACGCGAAAACAGAGTTCATTGTTGGCCGCATGGACTCTTCATTGGATGACGTTCAATGGTGGGGCGATGCAACCGTCGAATACGGTTATGCAATCTCTAACACTCGCGATGTAAACGTAGGCGTAAAAATTCAAAACTTAGAAGGCAAGCTTCGCTACAGCGTTTCTTTCGCTCCTGAGTCTGACTTCTCTGAAGATGACGCTCTTATCCATTTCGGTAAATACGATAGCTTCGCAGACCAATGGAAAGACAAGAACGCCATGGTCAATGGTTACTTACAATATGACCTCACTGATGACCTAACATTAATGGGTGGCGGTGAAGTCCGTAATAACGATGGCGGTGAGCTATTCCTATTAGGTGCTGAATACAAAAATGTTGCTGCACGCGTTTGGCACGATACAGACAAGGGTAACCAAGAGTCTTTCGGCAGTGAGTCAGGTATTCAAACCAGTGCATGGTATGAAGCCGCACAAGGCGTATACCTATCGGCAGCTTATAACTATGCAAACAATGAGATTGATGGCATTGAAGACAAGATAACCTCTTACATCAATGCTGGCGTTTGGTACGAATACGGCAACGGCGCATTTGCTACTGCTTTCGACAGCCGCTTTGGCGTAGGCAGCGACACTGAAATCGGCGACGCACAAGTGTTCGCAATGCAATACTTCTACTGGTAATAACAGGAACTCATCATGAAACTGAATAAATCATTCGCAGCTCTCGCTATCGGTGCAGCACTTGTTGTTACTGGTTGTGCATCAAACTCTGGCTCAGAGCAACTGCAAGCTAACGAATTTAAGAATGTTATCGACCGCACTGGCTCACCAGAATACATGCGTGACTACGACTTCGATGACCACCAACGTTTTAACCCATTCTTCGACCTAGGCGCATGGCACGGTCACCTACTGCCAGATACTGCAGAAGGTATGGGCGGATTCCCAGGTACAGCACTGCTTACCGAAGAATACATCAACTTCATGGCTGATAACTTTGACCGACTAAGCGTGTTCAAAGATGGCAAAAAAGTCACGTTCACCATGGAAGCTTACAGCCTACCGGGCGCATTAGTTCAGACGCTGAAATCTGACGATGTGGCAGTAGAAATGACGATGCGTTTTGCTTCTAACCGTACCTCTCTGCTAGAAACCAAAATCACCACTGACTCCCCTGTTGAGCTAGTTTGGGATGGTGAACTACTAGAAAAGACGCATGCTAAAGAAGGCGAACCGCAAACTGATAAAACTATTGCGGAAACGTACCCTGAGTACAACCGTCAGATCGTTGCAACCGACGATGGCTTAAAGGTGACTTTCGGTAAGGTACGTTCAACGTGGGATTTATTGACCTCTGGCGAATCTGAATACCAAGTTCACAAATCAATTCCAACCCAAACCAAAGTGGATGGTTTAGCGTTTACTTCAACGGCAAACATTGAAGCATCGACAACTATCTACACCACATACTCGCATGTTCTAACGGCAGAAGAAGCACAAGCGGAACAGCCTGAAATCAAAAAGATCATGGCAAACCCTACCGATTTCTTAGCTGCATCAGAGGCGCGTTGGGAAGGCTACCTAGAGATGGGCTTAACCAACCCGAACGCAACGCCTGAGCAAGAACGAGTTGCGGTTAAAGCGATGGAAACGTTGAACGGTAACTGGCGTGGTGCGGCAGGTGCAATGGAGTTTGATTCAGTTACACCATCAGTAACGGCGCGTTGGTTCTCGGGCAACCAAACTTGGCCGTGGGACACGTGGAAACAAGCTTACGCAATGGCTCACTTCAACCCAGATGTGGCGAAAGACAACATCCGCGCGATGTTCGCTTACCAGATTCAGGCTGACGATGCCGTTCGCCCGTGGGATGAAGGCTACGTGCCAGACCTATTGGCTTACAACTTAAGCCCTGAGCGTGGTGGTGACGGTGGTAACTGGAACGAACGCAATACCAAACCAAGCTTAGCGGCATGGGCGGTAATGGAAGTCTACAAGACCACCAGCGACGAAGCTTGGCTTGAAGAGATGTATCCAAAACTAGTGGCATACCATGATTGGTGGCTACGCAACCGTGATAACAACGGCAACGGTGTTCCAGAATATGGCGCAGCACGCGACAAAGCACATAACACACCTGAAGGCGAAATGTACTTCACAGTGGTTCGTGGCGACAAACATGAAACAGTCGTAGGCCAAGCTGCACTCGATAAAGTCGTGGCTGAAGGTAACTACGATTACATCGAAAGCCCAGCTCAAACGGCAGCATCTTGGGAATCAGGTCGTGACGATGCAGCAGCATTTGGTTTCATCGATAAAGATCAGCTAGACGCATACGTCGCGAACGGTGGCAAGCGCAGTGATTGGGATGTTGAGTTCGCTCAAAACCGCGCTGAAGACGGCACGCTACTAGGCTACTCTCTGCTACAAGAGTCTGTTGACCAAGCAAGCTACATGTACAGCGATAACAAGTACCTAGCGGAAATGGCTGACATTCTGGGCAAAGATGCCGAAGCGAAAGAGTTCCGTGAAAAAGCTGAACATCTATCGAACTACATCAACACCTGTATGTTTGATGAGAGCACAAACTTCTTCTACGACATTCGCATTGAAGACAAACCATTGGCGAACGGCTGTGCGGGTAAACCGATTGTAGAGCGTGGTAAAGGCCCTGAAGGTTGGTCGCCACTGTTCAACGGTGCAGCGACTCAAGATCACGCTGATGCAGTTGTCTCAGTGATGAAAGATACGTCTGAGTTCAACACCTACGTTCCACTGGGTACTGCGGCACTGTCTAGCCCAGCATTTGGCCCAGATATTTACTGGCGTGGACGTGTATGGGTAGACCAGTTCTACTTCGGTCTAAAAGGCATGGATAGCTACGGCTACCGTGACGATGCGATTGAAATGGCAGGCGCATTCTTCGACCACGCCGATGGCTTGGTGCAAGACGGCCCTATCCGTGAGAACTACAACCCACTAAACGGTGAACAACAAGGCGCACCAAACTTCTCTTGGAGTGCGGCTCACCTATACATGCTTTACAACGATTTCTTTACTGACGCAGAGTAAATCGATCCCCCTAAACTGTCCTCTGAAATGTAAGTTAATAAATTTCAGGCTTTGGCACTCAGTATTTAGCTGAGTGCCTTTTTTTTATGGCTAGAAGAATGGAGACTCTGACTATTTGGCCTGCTATGATCCTTTTACTCTGTTCGCTGTACTCCGCAAGCACAGTCAAGCTTTTGTTCACTAAAAACAAAGAGTACTCTTGCTATGAAACTCCGCTCAAAAATTTCATCACTCACACTGAAATATTGGGTTCTGAAGACTTATTCGAATTTTATTTATCCTTATTAGTCTTCCGGACATTAATTTGATATGCGTTTACTCAATAATGGCTAAACTATAGTGTCGCTTACCCCTTTCTGAGAAAACCCAAATGCCTAATGCTGATTCCACCCTAAACAAACGTATGGGAATCGTTGCGCTCACCTGGCCAATTTTTATCGAAGTTCTTCTAAGAACTGCACTCAACACCAGTGATGTATTCATGTTGTCGGGATACTCAGACAAAGCCGTGTCTGCCGTTGGTGTTATATCTCAGATATCCTTTTTTCTGATCATCGTATCAACCATGGTCAGTAGTGGCACAGGCATCCTCATCGCACAATACAACGGTGCATCTCGTAGCCAAGAGAGCGCTCATGTGGGCGTGGCAAGTATTATCTTAGCCATTGTTACTGGCGTGTTGTTGAGCATTATCGCCGTTCTTGGCGCTGAATATTTCATCCCACTCTACCAACTGGAAGCTCAAGTCGAACAGTACGCTCAAGAGTACCTGTTCATCAGTGGCGCACTCACCTTCAATGTGACGATAGGTGTGGTTCTCACCACGATTCTACGTAGCCATGGTTATTCGAAATCGCCAATGGTCATCAATTTGATTGCCGGTGTTATCAACGTATTTGGCAACTACTGCGCACTCTACCAACCTTTTGGACTGCCCGTTTACGGCGTACAAGGGGTGGCTACCGCAACTGTGATTAGCCAATTAATCGGAATGTTTATTTTGATTGGTGTGGTGAGAAGTAAAGGCATTGAGCTACCGATGAAGCAGTTCAAATCTGTACCTAAAGCCATCTATCAAAAAATCATTAAGATCGGCTCAATGAATGCGGGAGAAGTACTTTCTTATAACATGGCGCAGATCAGCATTACCTTCTTTGTGGTGCAAATGGGCACCTCTTCATTGGCGGCGTTTACCTATGCGCAAAATATCGCTCGCCTCTCGTTTGCTTTCGCGCTGGCTATTGGTCAGGGTAGCCAAATTCAAACCGGATACTACATAGGCAAAGGTTGGATAGATGAAATAGCCAACCGTGTACAACGCTATTTTGTGGTTGGCTTCATCGCCTCTATCAGCATTACCTGCGTGGTCTATATTTTCCGATTCGAGATTTTGGATCTCTTCACTCAAGATCCAGAGATCATCGCGCTGACTGCCGCACTCATTGCAGGCTCGATACTTTTAGAAGCTGGTCGCGTGTTTAATTTGATTTTCATATCTTGCTTGAAAGCCGCAGGCGATATTAAGTTTCCTATCAAAATGGGAATACTCAGTATGTGGGGCGTTGGGGTTGCCATGAGCTATTTGCTTGGCGTGCACTGGGGCTACGGTGTATTCGGTGCTTGGATGGCGATCGCGATGGATGAGTGGCTACGAGGAATCATCATGGCATATCGTTGGCGAGCCAAAAAGTGGACTCGGTTCTCTTTCTAAGTCACTAAAAATATTACGCGTCACTTCGAAAATAACCAATAGTTCTGCGTTAAAACTCATGTTAAAGCGATGCCCAGAAAGCCCTCTGGGCACAACCTATAGAACACTTACAGCCATTCAAAGTTACAACCGAGAACAGACCGTCACAAGTAACCTCACGTTATGAGACTCATTGTCATTACTTATTGTAGCCACCTCAACTTGACGTCATTTCCACGTAACTAGGCTCGCTCTTCATTAGTTATAAATTCATCAAAAGCAAACTACTATTACCTTACTCGTTAGCTATATCGTTAACAGTCAAATGCCATGCACTAGCTGCTACTAATAGCACAGTGCCATTGGCATGATAAGGAGAACAAGATTATGTCTTACTACTCAGTATTAGAAGTTACGCCTACAACTGACGCATGGGTCGCTGATTACATCGAACCAGCAACAAGGCTCGTCATACAATATGGTGGTAAATATCTAGCGCGCACTGCTAGTCACGAATGTGTAGAAGGTAACGCGGAGCAACCAGCACTACGAGTCATCATTGAGTGGCCATCAAAACAAGCCGCCGTTGATTTTATGAATGACACAGAATATACCCCGCACTTACAAGCTCGAACGCAAGGCTCGATAAGCCATCATGCGTTAATTGAAGGTAAAGACGACCTCACTTAATTAAAGTCGGGGGAATCAAAGCGGACTTAGAACGAAAGAAAAGCGCTAGGGGGAGCTAGCGCTTTAAGACCAACTAAGTCCGTTTAGCGTGGTAGTTTTTTAAGCTATATCATAAGGATATAACCAATTTTTTTACTTAGGTAAATCAAAAAGCCTATTCTTTACGACTGCTTTGAGTCGTAAATTAAGTATAGTCATGATCTGTTAATTCACCTGTTTTTTTTAGGGATAATTTGAACCAGCTTGGCTATAAGTTACCGTGAATAAATTACTCACCAATCACAGACGAAATTGCTTTAGCAATCAATTTTCTAAGCAAATTATTTTTATCATCTAAGTGTTTTGCTTTGCGATAGACAAGCTGTATATCAAAATCTGGTACATCAATTGGTGGTTTCACCGCCAACAAAGTTTCCTCAGCACCCATATCATTGCGCGCCACTAGCCTAGGAACAATGCATAGCAATTCTCTTCCACGAATTAATCGCTTTACTGTTAAAAAATTACTTGAAGATATAGCGACTTTTCGACTGAAACCTAGCTCAGCCAATCGAATATCAACCCCCGTTTTTAGAGCCCCCGCAGGAGAAACAAGTGCATGTTCTACCGACACAAACTGATCTAAAGACATAGGTTCCTTAATGGATAGAACAGACGGATCGAACAAGCAGACATGTTGCTCTGTATACAAATGCTTTGTTCGATAAGGCTTTGGTACCTCACCAAAACTACCGATCGCGATATCGAGCTTGGCGTCTTCAAACACTTGTTGATAGTTGCTTCGATTGACATTGAATAACGTCACTTGAGAATAAGGCGAAGATTGCTTAATGAGATCAAACAACATTGGAGCGAACATCTGCTCTGCATAATCGGTAAGTCCGATCTTCCAAGTGCCTTTATAGGTTGCTACATCAAACGATTTAGACAACAGTACTTCTGACTGAATTGTATTGAGTAAGGCATCGACGGTGCTTGATAATTCAATGGCTCGATCGGTCGCTGCCATCTTGCTACCGACACGCTCAAACAACGGGTCATCAAACAGCTTTCTCAGTCTTTGTAAGCTATGACTCATCGCTGATTGGCTAACATAACAACGCTCAGCCGCCTTACTAACGCTGTTTGTTTTATATAGAGCTTGCAGTGCAATCAATAAGTTAAGGTCAATTCCTTTCCAGTTAAAATCAGCCACAAAACAATCCCATATAATTCATAGTTATAATTAAAACAATTAATTTGAATCATAGTTCAACTCCACCTAAATTACGCTAAACATTTATCTGGAATCGATCATGCTTTCAATTTTTAAAACCTTTTTCTGGCTTGGCTGGATTAGCTTTGGTGGACCAGCGGCACATATTGGCTACTTCCGTAAAACCTTTGTTGAGAAACTGAATTGGTTATCCGACGAAGAGTACGGGCAAATTGTCGCCCTCAGTCAATTTCTACCGGGTCCAGGCTCAAGTCAGGTTGGCTTCGCGGTTGGTTATAAAAAAGGTGGCTTAACCGGTGCTATTGCCGCATTTGTAGGCTTCACCTCCCCTTCTGTCATTCTGATGCTGATATTGGCCTTAGTGAGCAACCAGTTGTTAGAAGCGCCGCTTTTCATTTCAATCATCCACGGGCTTAAGTTACTCGCGGTCGTAGTTGTAGCTGATGCCACTTTCGGCATGTACAAAAATTTTTGCCAATCAAAGATAGCAACAGCACTGTGTGTGATAACCGCGATTGTTCTACTTTTGATTCCGGGGATATGGCCTCAAGTCTTAGTACTTCTATTTGCAGCAATCATTGGCAGCAAGTTCTTAACCTCGCAAGACTTAAAAACAACGCCTTCAACACATAAGATATCCATAACACCGCTTGTGATTTTTATAGCACTACTAGTTGGTTTACCTCTGTTCAGTGCATACTCCCAAGGCATCGAAGTGTTTGGTTTATTCTACCAAGCAGGCAGCTTGGTATTCGGTGGCGGTCACGTGGTTCTTCCGTTGCTACAGAATGGTATTGGCGACCAACTGTCTCAAGATACCTTCCTAACAGGCTATGCTGCTGCGCAAGCGGTTCCTGGCCCGATGTTTACTTTAGCGACTTACCTCGGTTATGTATTAATGCCGTCGTCGCCGATTACAGGTGCGCTTTTAGCAACGATTGCGGTGTTCTTACCGGGCTTCTTGTTGCTACTAGCTGTATTGAAGAACTGGCAGGCAATTGCGAGTAAGCCTCTAGTTTCTGGTGCGCTTACAGGTGTGAATGCAGCTGTTGTAGGTCTACTGCTGGCAGCTCTGTATCAACCCATCTTCACAAGTGCAGTGAGTAGCGGCTTAGACTTCGCTCTGATCATTGTGGGTGTTTGGCTATTGAAAACCGTGAAGATGCCGATTGTAGGTTTAGTGGGGATCTTCATGTTATTTGGTGCTACTACTGGCCTGTAACATTAAACAGGAAGTAGGAAGCTAACTGTTAGCTTCCTGCTCTATTGCCTAGAAACAATTTTAATTCCATGAAAATTGAAGAATAAGTTGCAGTCGATAAGGGGTGCAAAGCTCAACGGCCAAAACGAGTTTTGATTGTCCGGAAGGTAATAGTTTAAAAAGGCAATTAGGTTATTACATGGATTAACATGTTCCCTCGCCATTATGTAATCGTAATTCCACCCCTTTTTTAAACCGTGTTTTCTTGTCGTCATATAACGACCGACCTTCCACGCGACTCCAGGATCGGTAGGAATCAAAATAGATAACGTTCCCCCAGGTTTTAGCACTCGTAGCCACTCTTTGATCACCAAATGAGGCTCGTATAGGTGCTCCAATATATGAGTTGCGATCACACGATCAAAACTGTTGCTTTCAAAATCTAACTCACAAGCATTAGTTACGTTAAAAGTGAGTTTGTCATAAGTATTGATATGGCTGAGTTGCTTATCTGCTACTTCCAGTGCTGATGCATCACCATCACTAACAATGTATTCATCGAAGGTGTGTTTAACATGTAATAAGTGCTCACCAGTTCCAGAACCTACCTCTAATACTTTGGAGAAATGTTTATCTTCACCGAATGGCTTTTCACACGCAATATGGCCTGCCCTCATCACATACCCCGTGGTATTGCTCTCATAAACTCGCTCGTCGTATTCATCACTAAAACGAGATAAATAATCGAGCCACTCCTTATCTTCATCCTTGCTTATTCTCATACCAGAACCCTATTCCAATGGTTTGTTATCATTACATCTTAATATAGAAAGAATTCGCATCTCTCGCCGACCTCGTGACACGTTGTCTAGTATCAATCCACAGAAAAAAGACATAACCGCAATCAATGCAATCGAGCTAGACAAAACAGCTGTAGGTAGCCTTTCGACTAATCCTGTGTCAACGAAATCAACAATAACGGGAATGCCTAAGCTCAATGAAATAAGACCAAGCAATATCGAGAGCACGCCAAAGAAAAACATTGGTTTCACATCTCTCAATAAGAATAAGATAAAGTTGAGGATCTTGAGACCATCACTCAAGGTGTTCAGTTTACTGGAAGTCCCTTCAGGTCTAGATTGGTACTGAGTCGAGACTTCTTTAATTGACATATTATGGTGTAACGCATGCACGGTGAGTTCTGTTTCTATTTGGAAGCCATCGCTGAAGATAGGTGCAGTTTTGACAAATCGATGGCTCATAATTCGATAACCAGAAAATACATCATTCAATTGTGCATTAAATGCTAAGTTAATCAGTGATGAAAACATCTTGTTACCAAGGATATGTCCTTTAGGATACGCACCAGAAGAGCGATCTCGACTTCCAATAATCATATCAAGATTTTCTGTCTTTAATTGCTTGATCAACACTGGACATACTGACGCATCGTAAGTGTCATCACCATCAGCCATCACATAGATATCAGCGTCGATATCAGAGAACATCCGCCTCACGACCTCCCCTTTACCTTGGCGAGGCTCATGTCGCACAATCGCCCCAGCTTGTAACGCCTCGTTGACCGTATTGTCGGTTGAGTTATTGTCATACACATAAATAGACGCATCAGGTAAAGCTTTTTGAAAGGAAGCAACCGTTTTTCCAATGGCGCCCGCTTCGTTGTAGCATGGGAGTAATACTGCAATTTGTATTTTATTCATGAACCACTCCTTACTCTAAAAACTCGGTAACCACTCTCAATGTCATCGTGTACTATCTCTAACCAAGCAGGAGTATCTGTACTATATAGTTTTTTTATGAACGCCTCCTCTCCAGCAGAGTTTTTTAAAATAAGCAAATGAGGATCATTACCAACAACAATAATATCTATACTTTTATCTATAATTTTCCTTTCGACCAACCTAAGATCTTCTTCTAACATCACCTCAATAAGGAAGCTGTTACCAGTAATATTTCGGTGATAAGGTGCTGCGATAATACTGTTATTCGTTTTTGCTAATACTGGTGCACCAGTTTCTATTCCAGATAGAATTGTATGCGAACCAATACCATTATCTTTTAGTACCTTAAAGAGATTCGGTGATTTTTCATCATCACCAAAAGTGGTATTAATCTCATCTGTTGGCGATAAAGCAAGAATGACAAACGCTACCGCTAATGGAGCTCCAGAAAAAATAACAATTACTTTTAAAATTGAAGAGCGTATGTAGTCTGCGAGTTGTAGAACAACATATGCTTGGAAAGGAGCAGCTAAAACAAAACACAACCTCATCACCCTGATCTGCCAAAAAACTGCAAGGACCAAATTAAACATAAAGATGCAATACAAGATTGTACAGTGGTCGTTTTTGTTCTTAAAAAGTGGGTACAAAGTGGCAGGAATAACAAGTAAAGCATAATTTTCTATAGAGAAAAAACCATTACTAGATACGTATCTAGCGATAGATTTAGCTTCTGTAACTTGGTCAAGCCAATACAGCTTAAGTATCGGTGGGTAATCGATTAAGAGTGCACTGGTGAGTGATGGGTAAAGAACAACAACCGGAAGTAAAAACAATAGGCCAAGAGAACAGAATAACAAGGTTCTTTGAATTAAGTTTTTATCATCATTAAATAATCGATTATAAACATTAACAAATAGCCAACCACAAAAGAAAAGGATGATGAGAATAAATGATATTTCATCGTATTTAAAAATAAAAAACTCATCATAAGGTCGATTCAATAAAATCGCACAAATGCCAAAAATAGTGGAACTCGCGTATAACTTGGAAATATAGCCAAACCACTCATGGCGAAAAAAACCATAATACAAAGTATAAAGAACAAGGAAAATCATGAATAGCAATACGTTATCTAACCCAGTCCACAAAGATAAAGACAAGATGATAGATTGAGCATAAACACGCCATGAATGATTCAGGTGGCTAAGAGTAATCGGTGTTACGGCTAAAAACAGAGTCGCGAAGATAAGCTGAACATTATGATGATCAATAGAACCGGGTAAGAAGTGGATAATTGAAGGAGAAGAAATTGCAAACATCATGCTGATAAAACGATACTTACCCCCTAAAAAATGTTCACATAGGTAAAAGCATGACAACGCAAAAAACAATAAATAAAACAGTGGGACAATAGATATTGAAATCGTATACGCAATACTATCATCAAGCATAAATAATAGTGGAAAAGCAACTAACGATAGCATTAGGTCTGGGAAACGAGACCAATGAATGATAATACCATCAGCGGCATTAAAGTTACTCATAGGTTCAAGATACCAATGACCACTTTTCATCCACTCCTGAAACTGAACAAAACGCATATAATCGTCATTATCATTCAGTTCGAGTACTGAAACACTTTCCCACTTGTAAACAAAAATCACCGTGGCACAAACTAGCCAAATTACACAAATAACAATGATATCTTTATTAAAACTCTCACTTTTAGGCAATATGAATATCCTTTTCACTGAGCCAAAAATATAAATACTACTGTTCTATCTCTCTCACTTCCGCTAGTGCTCTATTTAAGTTTTCATTTGCTACCTTGTAATAAGACGCTTTCTTGTCGATAGCTTGCTGAAGATAAGGAACCGCTTCATCAGGCTTTCCTTGTAATATTAGGAAATAACCGACATTATTCAACGCTTCCGGGCCTCCATATGCCTCATGAAGACACTGGTTGCCTTTTTAATATCACCAGAAGCTAAATAAATAAGCGCCAGATTATTCTGAGCTTTTTCATTGTTCGGTTCTAACTCTAAAGCTGAACGCGTATATTGATACGCTTCCTTGTAATTACCGTACATATAGTGAGAATAGCCCATATTCAACAAAGCTTTTACCGAACTTTTGTCTATCATAAGTGATTTCTTAAAATACTCTTGTGCTATCTGATGTTTTCCATCGACATCTTCTAGCACACCAACCCCCATATAAGCCAATGCTGGTGATATACTATCGACCTTTAAACTGGCTACTTCACTTTGACTCAATGCTTGGTAGTTTTTAATCGTTTCACTGTTTTTTAAGCGAAGTTGGTCTGAATTAATCGCTTTAAAGAAATAGCTTCGTCCTTCATCTGTGCGGCGTTGCTTGGTATACAAAACACCTAACTGCTCCAATACTTTGGTATGCGCGGGATTAAAATCTAGTGCTGCTAGATAGGCTTTCTCGGCTAACGCATAGTTACCTCGAGATAAGTGTATTTGACCAATAGTAAACAGAGTTTTATCGTGAAATTCTTTTTCAGGGAAAGACAAAGAACGTATATATTCATACAATGCCAAATCTATATTATTGTCTCGCAGAGCAATATCACCACGCATTATGGCTTCTTTCTCATTAAGAGGCGGATTATCACTACTCAAAGTATCGATTGGTTTTCCTGAATACAATTCTGCGTCAAATTGATTGGTTGGTTCATCAGAAGAAGCACAACCTAGTAGTAACATTGGTAATAGTAGGAGAAGAAACTTACTATAGAAAATCATAAACTTGCTCCCGGCGCACTTAGTGCGTCCATTACGATCAATAATCCAGGGCCAAGTGCAACAATAAAAAAACAAGGCCAGATAAATATCAACATGGGGAATAACATTTTGGTTGGTATTTTCGCCGCAATTTCTTCAGCAGCTTGCTGGCGCTTATCTCGAAAGTCTTCAGTATAATCACGAAGTGTTTGCGCTAAACTTCCCCCCATTCTCGATGCATGGGAAAGTAAAGAAACCAAACCTTCCAACTCAACTAAACCGGTTCGTTCAATAAGCTGCCTAAGCGCATCTGGCATGGTTACACCCGCTTGAATTTTAGCAAACACCGTCTCTAGTTCATCTGCGAGCTCCGGTTGAGATACATAGAGTTCAGATGCGATACGTCCAAGAGCCGCATTAAAACCAAGCCCAGATTCAGTACACACGACGAGAAGATCAAGTGCATCAGGAACACCGTTTCTGATTTTTTTCTGACGCTCTTTTTGCAATTTACTCAGAATAATATTGGGCGTGAAAGTTCCAAGAAAAACACAGGTCATAATAAGTAAGTTATTGTAACTGCCACCTAATGAGATGTAATAAACCATAAAAGCGGCGATGATACCTATCAAGCTAGACAAAACCTTCAACGCATAGAAAACCGATAATGCATTCTTCTCATGAAAGCCCGCATGCATGAGCTTTTCGGAATAGGTTTCATTGTCCTTTTTATTACCTTTACTAATAAAAGGACTTAATGACTCCAGCGTATTAGAGAAGTCATAGGGCTTACGCCCCCCTGAACTATCACCTTCAGATATCTGTCTAAGCTTCTTGTCCAAAGGAGAACGAGCCCCCAAAAACAAGAATCCAAGAGTCAATGTTAACAAGACAGTAGTAAGCAAAATCATCGCATAAATAACCATCTGAGAGCTGATCCCAAACTCTGCTAACATCTGCTTCCAAACTTCAATATTTAGTAATTCCATGGGTTAAATCTCTATGCTGATGATCTTTTTAATCCACAAGGCTCCGATAGCCAAGAGAACAATACCGACGCTCACCATCGAGAGACCGCGAGGATCTTTATAGAGTGGCTCGATATACTCGGGACTAGCGACCCTTAAGGCGAAGAACAGACCAAATGGGGATAACGTTAAGATCCATGCGGATAAACGACTTTCAGCAGAGAGCGTTTTGATTTTTCTTTCCAGTTTAAAACGCGCTCTAAGTACTTCCGATACCTTTTGCAGGTTCTCTGATAAATTACCCCCAGTCTCTTTCTGCAACATCACAGCACTAGAAAAAGCCAACATAGAAACGGTTGGTACTCGTTCTGCCATCTGTAAAATCGCTAAACGTAGATCATAGCCATAATTAAGTAAGTTATAGGTGTTTTTAAACTCAGCGCCGATGGGGTCAGGGAGCTCTTCGCCAACTTCATTGAATGATTGAACTAGGGGCTGCCCAGCTTGTAATGCTCGTCGGATGATATCCAAAGCCTCAGGGAGCTGCTCTTCGAATCGAGCCATTCTATAGGTCACTCGATTTTGTACATAGAGATAGGAGATAACCCAAACAAAAATGAATGCAGCTACGCTAATAAACCACTCTTGGTTAGTCATTATTGATATAAATGAGAGCAATGTACTACAAAGAAAAACAATGAATAAGAAACGACTCAACGCCACTCTGATACCGGCTAACTCCAACATCTTTTTTAAACCAGCAAAATAAGGGATGACTACAAGCTTACGATCTATTGGTGATAAGTCTTTGTTATAATGTTCTTTTAATAAAGATAAACTCTCTTCATCGATATTACGTTGTGTCTCTTTCAAACGTCGAGACAACTCTTTATGCTTTGCTTTTTTACCAGCAGCAGGCAACAACAATGCTTGGGAAATAAACAGTACTGCGATAAACAATAAGGCCAATGAAACGCTTACATTATCCATATTCCCTCCTTAACCGTGAGTCTCAGTAAAGAGCTCAAAGGGTAGTTCAAGACCTCGTTTGACTAACTGGTCATGATATTGAGGAACTACTCCTGTGGCAGTGAAATAGCCGATAATATTGCCATCTTCATCAATACCTTTACGTTGAAAACGGAAAATTTCCGACATAGTAATCACCTCACCCTCCATGCCGTTGATCTCTTGAATACTGACCATGCGGCGCTTACCATCCTCTTGTCGCTCCATTTGAACAACAATATGGATAGCCGAAGCAATTTGAGCACGTAAGTTTTTGGTTGATATGTTCCACCCAGCCATAGAGAACATATTTTCGACACGACTTAGGGCATCACGAGGCGTATTTGCGTGAATAGTCGCAAGAGAACCATCGTGACCGGTATTCATTGCAGCTAACATATCAACGGCTTCGCTACCACGCACCTCCCCAACCACGATTCGGTCTGGTCGCATACGCAAGGTATTTTTAACCAATTCGCGCTGGCTGATTTCTCCCTTCCCTTCTAGGTTAGCAGGGCGAGTTTCTAAGCGAATGACATGAGGTTGTTGAAGTTGTAATTCGGCCGAGTCTTCTATGGTAATGATTCGTTGGTCTCGTGGAATGAAACCCGAAAAGATATTCAGTGTCGTGGTTTTACCTGACCCGGTCCCTCCAGAAATAAGAATATTCAGTTCGCCCTTAACCGCAGCTTCAACAAACTTGGCCATTTGGGGAGATACAGAGTTGTAGTCGATCAAATTATCCATCGTCAAGCGATCTACAGCAAAACGACGAATGGAAACGGAAGGCCCATCAAGAGCCAGAGGAGGGATAATAGCGTTCACACGTGAACCATCAACTAAGCGCGCATCTACCATAGGTGATGCTTCATCTATTCGACGTCCTACTTGGCTTACTATGCGATCGATAATGTTTCTCAGATGACGGTCATCAAGAAAAGTATATGGCGTTTTTTCGAGCTTACCTCTTCGCTCAACGTAAACACTTTTAGGGCCGTTGACTAATATATCTGAGACCGTTTGGTCTGCTAATAAAGGCTCCAACGGACCAAGGCCAAAAACCTCATCTTCTATCTGTTTGATTACCCGTTTACGCCCTTCCGCACTGAGTGCATGGCTACCATCTTCAGCCATTAACTGTACGATTGCTTCGTGTAAATCTAACTTAGCACGCTCTTTCTCCAAGCTCGAAAGCAATCCTAAATCCAGAGTTTCAAGAAGCTGCTTATGAAAAAAGTGTTTGATTGATAACTCTTGTTCCAAAACCTTTCGAGCTTCATCTATCGCCTTTTCCTTTTCAACGTTCGCTTCTGCATTCTTAGAGTGACTAGACTTCTCAACACTTGATAAACGTTCAGCATGATTAGCATCTTCTGAATCATGCGAAATCTGTTCTACTTTTTTTTCAAACTCTGGATTTACATTTTTTCGTTTAAAGAACATCACAATCCCTCGTGTTTACTTTTCGTCAACCCATTATGAAAACAGCTTTTTCAGCCACCCTTTCTCTTCTTGCTCTGGAGGCGAAATAACATGGGATAAGTCGATGATAGAGCGAGTAATAGAGCTTTTCTTTCTCGACTGAACTAACGGCTGCCCCAAGTTGGCACTTTCTAGCGCAACTTTAAAATCATTCGGCATTAGGTGTATGTCATGCTTACCCACCGCCTGCTCAATATCTTTTAGCTTAATCGAATGTCGCTTTTCATAACGGTTAACAATTACCTCTATTGAGTCACTTTGTAAGCCATACTCGAATTTCAGAGACTTAATTAATCGACTTGTGTTTTTGACGGACACTAAGCTCTGTTGTGAAACCAAAAGCACTTTAGTCGCTGGTGATATTGCAGATGCAAACACATGATCTAACCCTCTAGAGAGATCAATGATCACGTAAGGGTAAAAACGACGTAATATAGGAAGCAATCTGCCAATTTTCTGCGCTTGTTCAAAATCATCAGCATTATTCTCATGTTTAAAGCTTAGAACATGTAAACCAGATTCGTGTTTATTTACTAAAGATCCCAGAGATATTTCATCTAAGTCATTGGAGCTATTGATCGCATCAGAAACACTATAGGTAGGTACGATATTCAAGTAGTCTGGAATCACTCCAAATTGAAGATCGATATCAAGTAAAAGAACTTCGTTGGGATGTTGTCCGGCCATCTCGATGGCAGTATTTAACGCCAAAGTCGTTGCCCCCATCCCTCCTTTAGTATTCAAAAACAAAATAAACTCACCATAGTTCGAGTTTTCAAGTTTTTCGGAAGCCGTTTTCTTTAAAAGAGGAAGCAAATCTGAGAGGGTGACATTGTGAGACAAGAAGTCTGAGGCCCCTAAGCGAAGCGCGATTTTCAGTGACCCGTTATCACTTTCATCACCGAGTACAACTAAAGACAAATCCTTATCCTCTAATGATAAGTCATACCCCTGGAGCTCAACCATTTTTTGAGCCCAATTCTCATTGGCTTCTACAAAAATAAGCTCTGGCACATCTACGTTTTTTAGGTACTCCTCACTCATTGCCGCGAGAGAAAATGGCGTTACATGCACATTTCGACATTTCTTTAGCTCATGATTCATATGCGAAAGAAAACCGTCTGAACTGTAAATTAACCAGACCTTTAGGTTTGTTCTCAAACGCGTAATATCATTTTCATTAGGCGTTATTTTAATTGCTTCCCCCATACCACTACTCCTGTATTCCATAACTTATGGACATCGATTCCTTGTTTCAGAGTCAGCCCTAACAACACCTAAACTCTCTGCTGGTAAAATAGTTTCAAACGAGGGGGCGGTGAGGTACCCACCAGTACCAAAAAAGCTCAAATCACCGATTAACTGGACCCCGTATCCAGTGGCTCTAGCCCTTACAAATTTAATGGTACTAAATACAGGGTCAGTCTCGTAACCAGACGTAATTTCATTACCGTCAATATCCAAATAAGCGACTTCTAAATTCGTATTTGTAAACCCAATCAGAGGGATATCTCCCACGACCATTCCCGCGATATTATCTCTATCTGCCACGTAACACACCGTTGCTAACCTAGCTGCTTTTCTAGTGGCTTCGCTTACCATCTGCAGAGAAAAAATATAGGCTCCCAATGCCAAAATTATAAAAATCAAAAGAAAAACCAGCCATGACACTAGCGTAAACTCGATGATCGCAAGCCCTTTATTTCGTCCACTAAGCCTTTTCATCACAGTACCCTCATAACCGAAGTAACACTCAACGGAATGGACAAACTCTCCGATGAAAAGGGAATAGACAAGAAACGTGGGATATAGTCATACGTCACACTAACTCGTACATAAGTGTCACCAGAGGGGGGAGTTACTGTTACATCCGAAGTAGTCAACGAAGACAATACTGCTGTCCCTATCGTGTTCTGACCATAGACCACTACATTTTGAATTTCAGAGGTCGGCGCAATAGTTCCGCCGATAGTTCCATACACCTCACTAACCGCGTAGCGAGCACCATTTTGCACAGACTTCGAGATAACATTGTAGTGAACTAGAATATTGCCAAATTCCAAAACTAGTATCAGAAAAAACAATAATACAGGGGTTGCGATTACCACCTCTACGGCTGCAAAACCACTTTGAGATTTATTGAATAATTTCATGGCTATGACTCCCCACTATCAGGGTCCTTATACAATACGATTTTGTACGTCCCCTCTGTAGTCGACTGAGTACTACCAGAACCACTAACGACACTACAAGAATGTATAAACTCACCAAAAACCGCTGGTGTTCCTGAGTTATTTGTCGGAGCCTTTTGCAACAAGAAAAAACAGCCAATTTTATTTACTGTGAAGTCAGTGGCGCCGCCACTTTTACCGGAACAATCCACCATAGGTATAGGTAAAATACGACGCCAAGCAACACCGTTAGCAGCACAACCAGTGCCACCATTATTAGCTATGCACGTATTCGTATCGGACTCATATTGAGCATAGCTGTAGGTTCCGTCAAAATCGATAACTCCCGTACTAGCATCAATCGTAATTTCATCGGTCGGCTCTGTAGTCACATAATCTGAAGGGTAATCGGATGCCGATAAACCACCACCATAATCACCAAAACGAGTGTTCAACCCATCGCCTGTCGGGCCCACAGTGCCTCCAGGTTTGGTTGTGATATCGTCACCAATTGCTACAGGATAACTGTAGCTACCACCTAATCCTTCTTTGACTGTTTTACCACCGGAACCAAAATCCAACAGGTGGTAATTACCATTTCCCATTTCAGATAGTTTGTTATCCCCTACCTTAAGAGCATGCACGGTGCCGACCTCATAACCAAAAACATTGGTTATTGGTTCACCGGTAACATCATGATATCCATCTTCTGGGTCTATATCGTTATCCGAGGTACCGTCACCAATACAAACCCCAATAGGTACTACATTATTGACGACCTCTTGACCGGAACTAGGCCCGGCAACTGCACTCGCCGAAACACTTTTCTCTAATCCAAACATTTGAATGAAAAATTCATCCATATCCAATGAATCCACACGAACACGGACATAAACATCATCATCTACACCAAAAGTTGCCGTGCCTGTAAAATCCTGTGGATCATTCGAATAATCAATACTTATAGATGCTGTGGAAAAATCAAATTCATGATTTCCTGTAGATCCGGCCATAGCATTTAATGCTGTGCCTATTTCCGCATCCACGGCATCTTTATCTTTACTGTTGTCCAGAATAGTGGCAGCAGCCAACGCAGCTGAATCGACCGCGTTTTGTAGGCGTGTCTTATTCACAACCATATGGTTTATATCGACAGCTAGCGCTGAGACAGCTAAAAAAACCAGCAAGGCAGCGGTAATCATTATCACTACTAAGCCTTTCTGTTTTTTTGGACTTTGTGATACTCGATACAACATGTGAGTACCTCCAGATTTAATTAAACTCTTCTAAGATCTGGCTACTACTTTCAGAGAGATCATTTTCACCTCTGCCTACATATCTGTCGTAACCAATCTGCATCCGCTCCCCTGTACCATCTGGCACTTCGAGTAAATTCTCTTGGGTCGCATTAGGGTTATACGTTTGTTCTGTTTTAACTAATGCTACCGAATGCCCTAAACGGGCATCATTCGCACAGCCAACTAACACCATCACGAGAAAGACCATCATTATTCTAATCATATCTATCTCCTTATAAATCATGCCCAAATGAGCCTTCGCTACCACCATCTGTCGGTGGTATATCCTGTGAAGCTTGAGATTGTTCTGAATCCGATTCTGACGGTTCAGCTATGTAAGCACTTCGACCTAATAAGTAATATTCCAAGTCATTAGGATCAACAAAGGCATCGGTTGGCAGAGTCACTTTACTTCGGTCAACAGGTTTAGCGAGTCGAGGAGTAACAAGAATAACAAGCTCAGTTTCTCCAGATACATACTCTTGGCTATTAAAGAGTTGCCCTAAGATAGGGACATCGCCAATACCCGGCATTTTATTACTGATATCCCTAACATTCTCACTAAGTAAACCCGCAATACCAATAGTCTGCCCATCGGCTAACTCAAGCGTCGACGATGCACTTCGTCTAGTAATTGGAGGGATAAAATAAGTGGCATTTGTGGTTCCTGGATCAATCGTTAACGAGCTGCTATTGGCAATTTCACTGACATCAACAGCCAAGTTTAGATTGATCTTTTTATCACTGAGCACTGTTGGAATGAACTTCAACCCCACACCATATTCTTTATATTCAATCGTAATACCGTCTTCGTCAGGCACAGGGATTGGAAATTCACCACCGGCTAAAAACTCGGCCTTTGAACCACTAAGCGCGGTTAAGTTAGGCTCGGCTAAAACCTTAGCCACACCATTTTGTTTGGCTACATCCAAGGCAAAAGTAAACAAGGTATTGCTGTCAATAAACGATCCTAAAATGCCGTAATCAGTAGAGGTTGGAATATTAAAGATTGGAGTTGCTCCTAACACGCCAGCAGGAACGGATGAAGCACCCCAAGAAAAGTTAGAGCCACTTGTTTGGAAGAAATGAAAATTCGCATCAAACTTTCTTACCAAGCTTCTCTGAACCTCTGCAACCGTCACCTCTAACATGACTTGTTGAGCGCCACCAATAGACATTAGGTTAATAACACCTGTCGCCGCAGCTTGTTCACTGCCACTTTCTTTTGATTCGTCAGCAGCCTGCCCCGATGAATAAGTTTCCGCGATTCGCATCGCCACATTCATTTGTTGTTGGTTACTGACCTGACCACTCAGCAACAAACGATTCTGGGCACTGTGCACCTCGATAGTTTCATCAGGAAGGAACTCATATAATTTAGCTTTGAGGCTATTAAGATCATGAGTAACCTCAATATTAATAGACTCAATCAACTGACCTCGAGAGTCCCAAGCCATTAGGTTTGTCGCACCTAATTTTTTACCAATTAAAAACAGTTCATTTGATTTTAAAATTACAATATCTAAGACTTCAGGATCACCAAGAGAAACCTTCGCCGCTTTTCCCGACAGCACGACATGCGTAGATTTATGATGTGGAACCGTGACTGTTTTTCCTGTCTGCAATGCCGCAACACTGGCCGTCGAAAAACAAATCAGGCTCAAAACACACGCAATTAATATTTTCATATTTCACCTCAATCCTTGACGCGCACATTAGATGTTTCTGTACCTTTGATAATGGTGACACTTGGTCTAGGCACATATCGACGAACCACTTTTTTCTCAACTTCGTGTGGGTTTCTCAAGGTCAGTTGAATACTGCCTTTACTTTTAGCAGTGAGAAGTTTCTCTGCCTCTTTCGGCGTCATCTCAAGTGTTACCGCTCGTACGATAATCGGACTGTTTTCTTTCGTTTTAGCCGTTTGATCGACAGCCAAAACCTTAATATCTTTAAGAACCGTTTGAGTCGCTGCAGAATTTTTTCCGTAAGAAACAGTATTGAGAATATCAACCTTATTACCCGGTAATAAGAAACCGGCCACACCAATAACATCATCAACACGTATAGTTACCGCACGTTTATTTTCAGGGATCAGTGCTGCAAGCGTTGACCCTTCTCCTGGTACAGTAAATCGTAACTTGTGAAGCACCTCTCCGGAATAAATAGTATTGGCGACTAC
The DNA here is from genome assembly GCF_014879975.1 of Vibrio bathopelagicus. NCBI lineage: Bacteria > Pseudomonadati > Pseudomonadota > Gammaproteobacteria > Vibrionales > Vibrionaceae > Vibrio > Vibrio bathopelagicus. The sequence continues at coordinate 2,918,767 of NZ_CP062500.1, forward strand.
TTTTCCGATAAGCTCCGCTTTATCCGAATAGTTATTTTCATTAATCCAATCAACTTCCATCAACCTGGTAGTTAAGAACTGCTCCTCGATAATGGTTCCGGCTTCAATTTCTTGTGACGCCACAACAACGGGATGGCGTTCGATCGTTTCAACTTCAACGGTTGGCTGAACTTGATCATCCATCCACTGCTTAGCAAAAAATACAGCCGCTAAGCCGAATACTACGGACAGTAAAAACAGTAGGAAAACTTGACTCTTATTCATTATTCTCTTCCTCGTGTCCATCAGAGGTAAAATAGACTTCCCATGCCATGGAAAGGATATCGAATGTGATAACAGGTGGGAGTTGCTCAAACAAAAGAATGTCTTTGCTTATACCAACGAGATCTTTCGGTAAACATGGGAAAAGTGGCACCTTAAGAAGTGTGTGCATTTGAGACAAACGCTCAAAGAATCCGTCTTGAAGCTCTACTCCTTTATCAGCAACGACGCTCATCCATAAAGCTTCATAATCTCGCTGGTTAAGTGGCTTGAATTCAATCTTGTAACCTAAACGACGCAAAAAGGCAGGGTCGCTTATTTTCTTGGGGTTTAGATTGGTAGAAAAGGCTAGCGTTAGAACAAACGGCATCGTTATCTGCTGACCATTAGGCAGCGACAAATAATCGAATGAGTACTCCATAGGTACAATCCAACGGTTAAGAAGCGCATCTACCGGCATGGGCTGACGACCGAGGTCATCAATAATAAAAATCCCATTGTTTGCCATCATTTGAACTGGTGCTAACCAGACTCGACTATTCTCTGAATGATTGACTTCAAGCATATCCATTGTCAGTTCTCCCCCAACTTGGATATTTGGCCTTTCACAATTAAGCCAACGCTTGTCGTATTGATCTTTGAGGGAGACTCTTTGATCGCTGCCGTTACTATCCAGCGGTTTATGATGTTGTGCAGAAAACACCTTAATGATGTTGCCCAACGCATAAACGGCATAAGGAATGAAAACCGACGTATGCAGCGCATTGACAATGCGCGACGCTACAAATGTTTTACCAGTCCCCGCATGCCCATACAGCAACAAGGCTCGTCCGGAATTGATTGCTGGCCCCAATACCGAAATCATTTTGTCGACACCATATACATCATTCAGTGCTGCTTCGACATGTGGCCGAGTTACTAACTCTGCTCTTAGATCTTGCTGCTTTACCACATCACTATATTGGGTAAGTGAAACGGGGGCGGGACCTAAATAAGCATCACGTTTAAAGGCAAGATCAGCATCTTCAAGTCCTTTCTCAGAAAGTGAGTAACGGACATGACTATGAGAAACTGATGAGAGAGAAAGATCTGAGGTAGGTTGAAATACCTCTATTAATGACTTTTTCCTCAAAACGGCCAAAGCACTTTCTACAATATGTGTAACAACACATAAATAATTAGAGAGTTCTAAAACATCCGATTTAGGGTAAGCAGACAAGTGCTTGAGTACGAGGTTTTCAATAACAACTTCAGGAACACCCAACATATCAAGAGATGTAGGAACGATTGGGGCTGAGATTTGAGGCTTCAAATTTGTTGGAGCAGTACGCCCTATAATATCCATATTATTCCTCTCCACAAAGCGAACCAACAAAAGATTTAAGTAAAATAGCTATACATCGCTAATCCTATGACAACAGAGGGGGCAAAAGGCATCGTCACCTTATTTGAATATCTAGTATGCAAACTAACACTTTTATCTAATACTGGAGCTACGCCACCGAGCACAATTAGCTTATTTTCAAAATAGCCTTTGATACTAAGACTGCTCGAGTTGGAAAAGTTATATAGAAGATAGAAAGTTCCTATCACCCCAGAAGAAACTAAGATAAAGTAAGAAGCATCAAGTAATTGTCCCCACCCAAGATACATTCCTACAATACCTAAAAGCTTCACGTCTCCTGCAGACATAGCTCTTAACAAATATAAGAGCAATCCAAAGCAAAAAAACGCCACGAATCCAACTATGGACATTAGAAAAACATCAAAAGTATAATTGCCGTTAAACATTGATAAGATGTACACAAACAAAAAAAGAATCAATATTTTATTCGGTATACGATGTTTCTCAACATCGTATACCGAAACTGCAATTAGTAATGCCCAAAAAACTGACGGCTCATTTATCATATATTCAATTCATACACTCGATATAATGCTCTGGAATTTACTTAATAAAGCTGATGCCATCCCAGAAAAAACTAATCCAACAAAAAGAACAAGCGAGGCTGCACCAATCACATACTCGACCGTAGTTAACCCTGATTGCCGTCTCAGTCGGTTGTTATTCATGATTTCAAACCACTAACCAACATTGGCCACAATAGCATTCAATTTATTTGCAAGAGTATTGCCCAAGCCAGAAAATACGGTTGTTAAGCCCAATACCAACAATGCTGCACCGATTACGTATTCGATAACGGTCAGCCCCTCTTCATCCTTTATAAATTCTTTACAATTATTCAAAAACTTATCCATGATAACCTCTCCTTGATTTACGTATCAGGCTTTGTTTACCTGTAAACTAAATCTAGAGGTGAGAGATATATTAGGTTAGGATTTTTTTGCCATTTACTTGCACTTTTTTGTGGTACTTCTAATCTAATTACTATGCATCATGATTTGTCTATGTTTAAACACACAATTGAATATTAAATAGAATTGGAATTTATATGAAAGTAGTAACACCTTTATTATCAGACAAAGAAAGTAAATTTAACGATGTTATTATCAGCAAAGTAAGACACTACTTTCCTATTGAAAAATTTGGACAAGATATATCTATAATCAGTAATTTAGATGTAAGGTTAGTTTTTTTATATTGAATAGACCGGATAGATTTCAACTACTTACAATGGCTTTATCTATTTGCGAGAATCTAAATAAAAGAATAGTCATTATTTGCTCAGACCCGTTACCTAATATCGTTCGAAATCATAAGAATATATTTTTCATTATCGAAACAAACAGAAGTCATCTGACCAGTAAGTTAGAAGAGCTTAAGAGTAAAACACAACATATCTTCGAACCTCACTTCGATATCGACAGAGACACAAACAACAACAACCAGCTTCCGGTGAAAATCTTCACATCTGAAGTCGTGAACTTTGTTATGGACAACATCAACAAAGAAATCAGAGAAACAGAGATCGCAGAAAAATGCCACTGTTCAACGACCTACTTTTCTAAGAAGTTTCATCTACACTTTGGGGTAAGCTTTAGAGACTTTGTGTGCGATAAACGAATCCTGTTAGCTAAAAAGTTAATCGAAGCCGATACCGAATCAAAAATCGCTGTTATTTCTTACCAATGTGGATACAAGGATGTGTCGTATTTTTCAAGAATCTTTAAGAAAAGGACCGGAGTAACATCCGCAAGTTACAGACGTGCCTGCACGGATAACAGAAAACGCTAATTTTACTCCCTAAAAGAAAAAATCATGGTACATTTAACATGATTTTAACAAAAATAACTTAGCGAAAAACATGGAGTTAGACAATGATTCAGCCTAACGAGTTTAGCCAAGAAAAAGCAACAGCTCTCCCTACACCCAATGACATGATTTTAAAATGGGCAGAAGAACGCCCAGATGAAGTCTATTTAAAACAAATCATTAACCGCCAATTTGTTGAATTCACTTATAAAGAAGTGGCCGACAAAGCACTAAAACTGGCGTCAGCATTAGAAGGACTCGGAGCCCAACCTGGCGATCGAGTCGCTCTCGTTTCAAAAAACTGTGCAGAGTGGTTTATCTGTGATCTTGCCATGATGTTAGGAGATTTTGTCAGCGTCCCAATCTTTCCAACAGCGGGGGCAGACACCATTCAATACTGTATTGAACACAGTGAAAGTAAGATCGTAATTGCAGGTAAGCTTGATGATCCTGCGGCGACACAAAAAGTACTCGATGATAATCCAAGCTTAGTCAGCATCTCGTTACCCTACGATACCGCGGCGAAGTGCCAACACACTTTTGAGCAGCTTATAGAGACACATGAACCATCCACTAAACGACCTCAGCATCACGATGATAAGCTGATGTCGCTTGTGTATACATCGGGTACATCTGGGTTACCTAAAGGCGCAATGCTCACGTATGGTGCCTTTACATGGTCAGTTCAAAGGTTAATCGATCACATTGGTATCCAACCTGGTGATCGCCTGTTTTCTTATCTTCCGCTTGCCCATATAACCGAACGAGTGTACATCTTTGGTTCTTCCGTAATGGGTGGGGTGGTCACTGCTTTCCCTGAATCTTTAGACACGTTTATTGACGATGTGAAAATGCATCGTCCAACTTTGTTTATTTCAGTTCCTCGTTTATGGACCCTGTTCCAACAACGAATCCAGGATAAGCTGCCACAGAAAAAACTGAACTTCTTACTGAAAATTCCGTTTGTGAATAACATTATTAAGAAGAAACTGGCTGATGGTCTGGGTTTAGACCAAGCTCGCGTTCTTGGCTGTGGTTCAGCACCAGTATCACCGGCTTTACTCGCATGGTATGAAAGCGTTGGTTTACACATCACCGAGGCGTGGGGAATGACAGAGTCTTTCGCCTACAGCACGCTCAACTATCCATTTAGAGCAGACAAAATTGGTAGTGTTGGTAATGCTGGTCCGGGTATCGAACTCAAAATAGCTGAAGACGAAGAGATTTTGGTTCGAGGTAAAGGGCTATTCTCTGGTTACTACAAAAATGATATTGCAACTCAAGAGTCTTTTGATTCAGAAGGTTGGCTACATACGGGGGATATTGGTGATATTGACAGCGAAGGCTATTTAACGATTCGTGGACGTAAGAAAGATACCTTTAAAACAGCTAAAGGTAAGTTTGTTGCTCCCGTTCCAATCGAAAACAAACTCTTTGAATACAGCCGCGTAGAAATGATGTGTTTGATAGGCTTAGGCTTACCAGGCCCTATCCTGCTTGTTGTACCCCATGACTTCCCTAACTTTGATCGAGCTCGTTATGAGAAAACGACCAAGCGTGTTATTGAGAAGATGAATGAACAACTCGCCTCACACGAGAAGATCAAAGGCGTATTAATGATTAAGGAACCGTGGAGTATTGAGAATGGCGTGTTAACACCAACGCTTAAGATCAAACGACATATCCTTGAGCAGAAATATCACGAAGTCGGTCATAATTGGCCGAAAGATAAATTGGTGGTTTGGGAAGAGTAATCAAAATCGAGAAGGAGCCAGTACGGCTCCTTTTTTGTAAGCTCAAATTATAAGTACTTAGTATAATCACTTGCATCACTGTTTTCATATTCTAACCCTATGTCTTCTTTCACTCGACGGCTCAGCTGTTCTGAACATAAAACCTGATTGTTTTTCGCCTTAATCTTACTTCCTTTTATCTTCTTATTTTTAAATAACTTAGCACCATAAAATCTCGTCCAACTGATTAATTCTTCCATAATTGCTCTCTTGTATTTGCCATCGTTCTATCGTTATTATGAAAACAACCGGTTCGATAAGCGAACAACCATTCCTAACAAGAACTATAAGAAGAAGTTATGGACAATAGACTACGCCACCTTTCCGGGCTTCGTTACTTCGAAGTCGCAGCTCGCTTGAGTAGCTACAGTAAAGCTGCTGAAGAACTGTTTGTTAGCCAAGCTGCTGTCAGCCAAAAGATCCGTCAGTTAGAGGAACAATTGGAGTGCAAGCTGTTCCTCAGGAAAGGGCGTGAAATGGCATTGACTCAAGAGGGGCGAACTCTCTTCTTACATGTCTCGGGCGGATTCAAAGAGATCGTCGTAGGATTGAACAAGATTCAGTCTGAACCTCTGCAAGGCGTTATCGTTGTTCGAAGCCCTCCCTCTTTTGCATCGCGTTGGTTGCTGCCGAGGCTTTGGAAATTCTCAGTCAAACACCCTGAGATTCCAATCAAGATCCTCACAGGGTGTGACACACCAAACCTAAAGCATGGCGAGATTGATGTCGCGATTCGACAAGGGGAAGAGCTATGTGTTGAAGAAGGCTTGACTCTTGAGATGCTAATCAACGAACCGGTCTACCCTTTTTGTTCCCCCGAACTCGCAAACTCTTTAGAATTTACGTATCCAGAACAACTCCTCAAATGTTGGCTGATTCAGTTTGATAGCGGTTGTTTCCCGTGGGAGGAATGGTTTAGACAAGCAAATATATCGACCCAAAGCAGCACCATTCAATGGATGGAAGTAGGTACCTTTGATATGGGGTTAACGACAGTGATGGCGGGCCATGGAGTTTGCCTAGCAACGGATAGCTTAGCCGGAGACTTTATAGAACGCGGCCTACTTGTTAAACCGTTTAATATTGGGATGACACCTGGCGTTCAAGTTAACTTATGTTTTGATCCTAGCTCACCGAGAAAAGAGCGTATTGCTGCGTTTACTGAATGGCTACATGAAGAAGTTTCTGATATCTCAAAGATCTAGCGTTGGTTTTGGTGTAACTCTTCCTAAGAAGAAAGAGTTACGTCTGATCATCTGAATCACTCCCAAAATGATTTTCTCACCTCTTCATTAGCCTGACCTCTGGTAATACCAACATCTTCAAGTAAATGATCCGATAGTTCAGCTAGGTGCTTTCTCGTTCTACGGTTCTGAAGATAAAGTCTAAATTTAGAATAGAATTTCTTAACTGATAATGATGAAAAGAATGCTTGATGACTATTTGTTCCCGCAGTTATCGTATTCATAACCTTTCTCCTATTGATTTACTGCTTTGTTATGGTCAATAATCGACCAACAATGTACTTCCGACAAACGATAGATACTGGCATTCAGCTAAGGAAAACTAATGTGAGAGAGCGAACCCCACCTTTCCAAGGGATCTACTATTTTTATACTGCGGCTGAAACAGGCAGTTTTAAACTCGCGGCTGAGAAGCTGTTTGTCACGGCAGCTGCCGTCAGCCAACAAATTCGTCAACTTGAAGAGTGGTTAGGTGCAGACTTGTTTATTCGTCAGCACCGAAAAATAGTACTCACTCATGAAGGTGAAGTGCTTTACCTGCAAGCTAAGAAAGGCTTTGCCCACATTCAAGATGGTGTGAGGCGAATTAACCAAGACCCAAACCCTACTCAACTGTCTATTTCAACCGTGCCATCATTTGCCCAACATTGGTTGGTACCTCGAATTGGCGACTTTCGCGATCGTCATCCTGATTTATCCATGTTGATTGAACCGACCAATAAGCTAGTGACGTTTGAAGACTCTAATGTCGATGTCTGCGTTCGATATGGTCATGGTAATTATCCAAACATTGAATCACGTTGGTTAATGGATGAAGTGGTTTATCCTGTCTGCCACCCGATCTACCAAGAGAAGCATGGTATTTACGACATCGACGATCTACACAAAGCTGAGCTAATTGAAGACCGCTGGCCTGATATGGATTGGAATCTATGGTTAGATGTTGTTGGAGCAAAGGCAGGACGTTCATCACTGCAATTTGATGGTTCGCATTTTGTTTTAGAAGGTGCGTTATCCGTTCAAGGTGTCGCGTTGGTCAAGCACAGCTTGGTTTATCGGTATTTGCAGGAAAAGAAGTTGGTACGGATAGGTAACATCGCACTTAAGCCCAAATACAATTATTTCCTATGTGCGCCCGCTGGATATTTCCATCGCGAGAAAATCAAACGCTTTGAAGCTTGGATGCAAAGTCAGGTTCAGTTGTTTGGAAATAAAGGTCGAGAAGAACTTTCTATTATCGAGACAGATTACGAGCTTAAATGGTCTGATAATTCATAAAGCGAAACTGATATACTGAGCTCAAATAAATGGCGAGAACATCTCATGACACAAGAAAATAACCCACTTCACGGCATCACATTGCAGAAGCTACTGACTGAATTGGTTGAGCATTACGGTTGGGAAGAGTTGAGTTACATGGTGAATATCAACTGTTTCAAAAAAGATCCAAGCATTAAATCTAGCTTAAAGTTTTTGCGTAAAACAGACTGGGCTCGTACCAAGGTAGAGCAGATTTACATTGATTTGAAACGCTAGTCCCCTCTCTTTTTTAGCTCTATTTAAATTGGTTCCGTATCTAATTAATACGGGACCATATCACCGTATCAACCTCGCACCTCGTATCTCGCATCTCGCATCTCGCATCTCGCATCTCGCATCTCGCATCTCGCATCTCGCATCTCGCAGTATGTTACAAGCAACAAAAAGCCCCGCAAGCTTTCACTTGCGGGGCTTTTTTAGTCAATTTAGAAAAGGGCTAATTACTTACCAGCTTCTTTTTCTGCTTTAACTTTAGCGATTACTTCTTCTGCCACGTTCATTGGACATGGAGAGTACTGTGCGAATTCCATAGAGAATTGGCCACGGCCTGAAGTAATTGTACGTAGGTGACCGATGTAACCAAACATTTCTGAAAGTGGTACGTCAGCTTTAATACGAACGCCAGTTACGCCAGCTTGTTGATCTTTGATCATGCCACGACGACGGTTAAGGTCACCGATAACATCACCAACGTGATCTTCTGGAGTAAATACGTCAACGTTCATGATTGGCTCAAGAAGTTGCGCGCCAGCTTTAGGCATTGATTGACGGAATGCACCTTTCGCTGCGATTTCAAATGCGATTGCAGATGAATCGACTGCGTGGAAACCACCATCGTAAAGTTCAACTTCAACGTCTAGCGTAGGGAAGCCAGCTAGTACGCCGTTTTCCATCATGCCAGCAAAGCCTTTCTCAACAGCAGGCCAGAATTCTTTAGGTACGTTACCGCCAACAACTTTTGAAGAGAACGTAAAGCCAGAACCAGGTTCGCCAGGCTTGATACGGTAATCGATCTTACCGAATTGACCAGAACCACCAGACTGTTTCTTATGCGTGTAGCTATCTTCAATTGCTTGAGTGATAGTTTCACGGTAAGCAACTTGAGGAGCACCAACTGTTAGGTCAACGCCGTAAGTACGCTTAAGGATATCTACCTTGATGTCTAGGTGAAGTTCACCCATACCTTTCAGGATAGTTTCGCCAGTTTCTTCGTCAGTTTCAACTTGGAAAGATGGATCTTCTGCAACCATTTTACCGATAGCGATACCCATTTTCTCAGAACCGCCTTTATCTTTTGGAGATACAGCGATAGAGATTACTGGAGTTGGGAAAACCATTGGCTCAAGCGTTACTTGATCTTTAGGATCACATAGAGTGTGACCTGTTTGCACGTTCTTCATACCAACGATCGCAATGATGTCACCAGCTTGTGCGCTAGTTAGTTCGTTACGGTCATCAGCTTGCATCTCAACCATACGGCCAACACGCTCAGTTTTACCTGTGAATGAGTTAAGAATCGTGTCGCCTTTGTTCAATTTACCAGAGTAAATACGAACGAAAGTTAGAGCACCGAAACGGTCATCCATGATTTTGAATGCAAGAGCTTTAAACGTTTCTTCAGTAGAAACGATAGCGTGCTTACCAGTTTCTTCACCGTTCTCATCCATTAGAGGTTGAGGATCAACTTCAGTTGGAGAAGGTAGGTAATCTACAACAGCGTCAAGGATGATTTGAACACCCTTGTTCTTGAATGCAGAACCACAGTAAGTTGGGAAGAACGCTAGGTCACGAGTACCTTTACGGATACAACGCTTGATGTCTTCGATAGAAGGCTCTTCACCTTCCATGTAAGCTTCCATTAGGTCATCGTCTTGCTCTACAGCAGTTTCGATTAGCTCTTCACGGTATTGCTCTACGTCATCTACCATGTCCGCAGGAACATCTAGGATTTCGTAGTTTTCAGGAAGACCAGTGTCATCCCAAACGTATGCTTTACGGCTTAGAAGGTCTACAACACCCACGAATTCATCTTCGCGGCCGATTGGTAGAACCATAACTAGAGGAGTTGCACCTAGAACGTTTTTAACTTGGTCAACAACGTTGTAGAAATCTGCACCCATACGGTCTAGTTTGTTAACGAAGATCAGACGAGATACTTCTGATTCGTTAGCGTAGCGCCAGTTAGTTTCTGATTGTGGTTCAACACCACCAGAACCACAGAATACACCGATACCGCCATCAAGTACTTTAAGAGAACGGTATACTTCAACTGTGAAGTCAACGTGTCCAGGAGTATCGATAACGTTTAGACGGTGACCGTTCCAGAAACAGCTTACAGCTGCTGATTGGATAGTAATTCCGCGCTCAGCTTCCTGTTCCATGAAGTCAGTAGTTGATTCGCCATCATGTACTTCACCAGTCTTGTGGATCTGACCAGTTAGCTTAAGGATACGCTCAGTGGTAGTTGTTTTACCCGCATCAACGTGCGCGAAAATACCAATGTTTCTGTATTTCGATAAATCTGCCATTGTCTTACTCTGTTAATAGGATATAAAATGCGCGCAGAGTATATCACAATCTGTGAGGACTGATAGCTTTGCATGCATTTGGGACTAAAAAACTTTGCCTTTTCGTAACAAAAACGAAAAGGCAATCTGTAGAAACAATCTAAATGATTGTTAGGTTTAGTGCTAACCTAAAGCGTAATTAGCGTTCAAGTTAGACTGATTTTCTGCTGTATAGAGTAGCTGAAGTGAGCTCAATTACAACTCATCAAAAGCATTAATTGCCTCTGATAATTTTTTGACCCCGTGGATCTGCATTCCAGGAATGCCGCCTTTAGGCATGTTCGCAGCAGGCACTATCGCCCTCTTAAAACCATGCTTAAACGCTTCATTCAAACGCTCTTGTCCACTTGGTACTGGTCGAATCTCACCCGCAAGGCCTACTTCACCAAACACAACCACATCTTTCGGTAGTGCTCGGTCTCTAAAGCTAGAAAGTAACGCCATCACTAATGCTAGATCCGCGCTGGTTTCGGTTACTTTAACACCACCGACGACATTCACAAACACATCTTGGTCAGCCATTTGTAAGCCGCCATGTTTATGCAGCACTGCTAATAACAATGACAGTCGATTTTGCTCAAGACCAACAGCGACACGACGTGGGTTTGCTAGCTGCGAATAGTCCACCAACGCTTGGATTTCAACAAGAAGTGGACGCGTCCCTTCCCATACCACCATCACTGAACTGCCTGAGGTTTCTTCTTCACCACGAGAAAGGAAAATGGCTGATGGGTTGCTGACTTCTTTAAGGCCTTGGCCTGTCATTGCAAACACACCCAATTCATTGACCGCACCAAAACGGTTTTTGTGACTGCGCAGCGTTCTAAAACGACTATCCGTTCCGCCATCTAACAGCACGGAACAGTCAATAATGTGTTCAAGTACCTTTGGGCCAGCCAGTGTGCCATCTTTAGTTACGTGTCCAACTAAGAACACAGCAACGTTGTTTTGTTTCGCATAGCGCGTTAATGCCGTTGCTGACTCACGAACTTGAGCAACACTGCCTGGCGATGATTGAACATCAGCGACATGCATAACTTGGATCGAGTCGATAACCATGATCTTAGGTTGCTCTTTTTCAGCGACCTGACAGATTTTATCGACATTCGTTTCAGAGAGCATTTTCAGGTGCTCTTTCGGTAAGCCCAATCGAGAGGCTCGCATCGCTACCTGCTGTAAGGATTCTTCCCCAGTGACATAGAGAGTCGGTAATTGCGAAGAAAGCTGACACATGGTCTGCAGTAACAGGGTTGATTTACCTGCACCGGGATTACCACCGATCAGAATCGCAGCGCCAGGAACGACACCGCCACCAAGTACGCGGTCGAGCTCTTTGAAGCCGCTACTAAAGCGAGGGACTTCTTGCAGGTCAATCTCAGAGAGTGTTTGAACCGAAGAGTCCGTTGTGCCACCCGCATAACCACCACTGAGTCGTTCATTACGCGCAACTTGAGGTGAAGCTGCTAGCCTAACTTCTGTAATCGTGTTCCAAGCACCACATGCATTGCACTGTCCTTGCCAGCGTGGAAAGTCAGCCCCACAGTCATTACACACATAAGCTCGTTTTGCCTTAGCCATAAAACCTCAAATAATTTGCTTGGTAACTCGTAATTGTTGCTATTTTGTGACTTCGTTGACCGTACGCATGAAAATAAAAGTTGCAGTGAGGTCACGAATATTTAAAGATCAAATACAACTCGTCGATAACAATAATGCACCGTCCATTCTAACAAGAAAAGTATGCAGCAATCTGAAATTCTATCTGTAGCAGAGCGACTCATCCCAGCCTATCACGCTGAGGATTTTGACTTCCTTCTTTCTCAAATGACAGAAGGTGAATCCCCGTCTCTGAAATTGCTCGTTAAAATGGAACTGAATCGTATCATGGCTCCGTGTACAAAGAGCATTGATTTACGCGGACGTATTGATAATGAGTGCCGTCAGTTCACGCTCGACGGACGTAAACACTGGCTTGATGACATTGCGTTAAATGCGTATCAGCGCGGTACTAAGAAATTTAAAGGTTATACCGAAGGCACGTGGGAGTTAGTCATGACCCCGCGAACTCAGCCGCTTCGTAATATTGTTAAAACCTCTTCTCAAGGCAATAACGACATCACCAGTGCGAATAGCCCTTATGAAGCCGAAGCCATCAACCTAGGTTATGACCTAAAACGTCAAGAAAACCGACTCAAGATCAGTTCTCAGGTTGAGATCACCACATCTAAAGGCCAAAGCCTACACGGTGTGACAGTCGATATTTCACCTTCAGGTGCCAAATTCAAAGTACCGAGCACCTTTAGATATAACCTTGGCGAAATCATCGAAGTAAAATTCACAGAGCTTGTTGAGAAGTCTTTGGAAACAGACAGCAACGACATAGTGGAATTTCGGGTACTGGGCATTGACGAGTCTTACGAAAATAATGCCGTTAAGTTCCTGAGAACGATCAAGATTAGCGATTCAAGCCTCGTTGCTCGCTTGCTTGATGAATCTTTAAATAGCTCTAGCAAGAAAACCAGTCACGAGAATCAAGACCGGTTTATTCGAACTCGTACTCGAGGCATCGAACATACTTATCTCAAGCACACCTGTAACCTTCCGCTGTTCTTTAGTGGTAGCGAACTTAAACTGGCATTGCTAACCGATAACAACCATCCATTATGGCAATACTGGCATGATGAGCGAAACCAGCAAGCACTAGGAACTCTATTTAACGAGCAGCGAATGAACCTGCTTGCTAAGCCTGGCGTTAAAGGTACAAGTAACGTCATCTATTCGTTTACTCATGAGCATCAAAATAAGACTTTGTTCTATTCGATGATGCTGCCTGAGGCCTCTCGTGAACAAAGACAGTTGTTTTGGCACGTAGGTGGCAAACGCACCAGCTGGAAAGCGTTTAAGTTCTCGGTATTCGAACTATCGGATACCGAAAGACAAGCTCTCGCGAAACACTCAGATACGCTGGCTCAAAGCTCAGCGCAACTGACGCACTGTGGCATCTTGCAAGAAATTGGCGATCACGAAAGTGCTGCTGATTATCTATTGAGTGAAAAGCCACGCATTCCAAGCAGTGAACTAAACCGGTTCCGTCATCCACGTGCAGTGGTGGGTAATATTCAAAGTATCTACTTTGATTCTCAAACTCGCCGTAAAGAACCGAGATACCAATTTAAATCGCCGCTGCAGCTGACCTCTCAAGACGGGGCGGCTGCAAATGGAAACACCTTAGACATTTCTAAACGTGGTCTTAGCGTTACCCTTGAACACCCAATGGTTTTGAAGATTAATGACCCAGTGTTGGTGAACTTCAATGAGCTGCAGCTCTATGACAAAAAGCTACCACTCAGCACGGTTCCTTATCATGTTATTCGAGTGAGCCCCAACGGTCGTAATGTGCAATTGGTTATCGCTGAGAACGCCAAAACAATGCGCACCATCGCATTCTTAAATGGCCTAATTGATCAAAACCAAAGCAAGCTGGTTAAGAAGCAAGAAATATTACCAACCCACTCGCTCCTTGAATCTCTGCATAATATTTTACTGAGCAAGATGGTCAGTAACCCAATATTCATTGATAAACCAAGCTCAACACTGCGTTGTAAGATCATTGGTGTGAACTTCCCGCTGAATAAGCATCTAGCACTGCTCGCTAAGCTTGGTCACAACCAAAAGTTTTCACTGGAACCTATTTTTAAAGGACACTCTAACTCGCTATTAGCGGAGCCTTTGAAAAAGATTCAAGGTGCCGAGCCTAAACATCACGACGTGTACATTGCTGCGGTTAAATTTGGCGACAAGATCCAATCCGTACATACTAAATTGGTCAAGGATTTCGCGTCTGCAAAAGAACGCATCTTATTCATTAAGAAGGCACAACACTTAGGTGATGTGTATGTATTGCGAGTTACGACAGCGCCAATCTTCAATCCTTTGACCAGCTTGTTCCAATCGGACTTAGAAGAGTTGTCTCGAATCAGTATGCATCAAGCGAAAAAGCTAGAGAACGAGATTACCGCTTTTATCGGCTATGGCGAGATAGAAGATATTACTGATGAAGTGTTGATTCGATTAGAGCTAACTCGCTAATCCAAGCCTCTAGTTCATCGATATTCCAGAGACAAAAATAAAAAAGCAGGCTCATCGCCTGCTTTTTTGTGTCCGTTGTAAATACGCTTTTGTTTAGCGTTTAACGAATATGACTAAGGCTTCGCTTGCCAGCTAATTTTTTGCTGCTTAGCTAATACGCCAGACAAGATACACAGCACGCCGCCTAAACCTGCGTAACGCACAGCGGTTTGAGCTTGTTGCTCTACTTTCGGTTTCGCATGGTAGGCAATACCTAAGCCAGCAGAACGCATCATCACCAAATCATTGGCACCATCACCTACGGCAACGGTGTTGTGCAGTTCCAATTCATACTCTTCAGCAAGTTCTACCAAGATATCCGCTTTGGTCTGCGCAGATACAACATCGCCTAAGACTTCACCTGTCAGTTTGCCGTTAACGATTTCGAGAGTATTTGACTGTGCATGGTCAAGATCAAGCGTATCTTTTAAGTAATCAGAGAAATATGTGAAGCCACCAGAAGCAATCGCCGTTTTCCAACCAAGCTTATTCAGTGTGTTCACGAGTTCGACTAAGTCGGGCATGAAAGGTAGTGATTGACGAACCTGTTCTAAGATAGCTTCATCAGCACCTTTAAGTGCGCCTACTCGCTGGCGTAAGCTCTGTTCAAAGTCGAGTTCACCTTGCATCGCTCGTTCCGTGATCTCAGAGACTAACTCTCCAACACCCGCTAGCTTTGCTATTTCATCAATACATTCAATTTGAATTGCTGTGGAATCCATATCCATCACAATCAAACCTGGCTTAGATAAGTCTGGGACCTCGCTAAGGCAAGCATAATCAAGTTTTAAGGCCTGTAGGATTTCTTCGTGTGCTGGGGTTAAGTTTCCAGACATCAGCGCCACTTCATAATGCCCAACTTTCCATGTATCAAGAATGGTGTTGTAAGTGCCTGTGAAAAAGTCGATGTCATCAAAAGATTGGGGAGACAAGTACTCGCCGAATACAATCCAGTTGGCTTTGGCCTTAGCGAGTTGAGAAGCGAAACGAGTCTCGGGGAGTCGAGTTAATAATGTTGTATGCCTTTTAATCGGCAGATATTTCTGAGCGTCCATGTGTATGATTCCTAATTAACTATGCTAAACGTTAACCTATTGCAATTTGAAAACGCAAGTCTCAATATGTCTTAATCATAACATTTGTTTATTTCAGGCTTCGTGAAACATGAATGAATCATTGTTCTCAATACGTAACGCTTTACGAATGCTAGCCCTCATTTTGCTGGCTACTATGTTCGTTGTAACGATTAAAAATACGGTCGTGATCAGTAAAGGTAACGAGAAAATCCAAGCAAAGCAGCTAGAGACGCTGACTAAATTACTTATCTCGCAGGCCTCGCTTTCGGCCAGTAAAGCGATCACCCAACAAGATCAAGAACGACTGCTTGAACTGACCAATCAGCTTTCTCAAGATCGACTGGTATTCGATACCACCATCTATGATGCAGAGGGGATTCGACTGGCTTCGAGCGAAAAAGCACTCTCGGTACGCGAAGTTCTGGGCTTAGACACGCCACTTTCAACAGCAAGTATCGGCAGACAGCAATTAGTTGAACCTATCTACTCGCCAGAAAAAACGATCATCGGCTTTATTCGAGTGACCTTTGAAACAGGAAAAATGACAGCGATTTCTGATCACCATTACCGTAAGAGCGATCGTTACATGATCGGTATGGTCTTGATGGGGTTTGTCAGTGGCGTACTGTTTGTCATGCTCATTCGCAGAAGAAAAACCAAGTCTGGTGAGAACTTGCTGCTTAAGAATGCAAACTCATAAGCTCTCTCATAGAGCCTTGGAGTCACGAAATAAAAACCTCGGATTAGGCAAGATGAATTATTTCGATTGAAATCACATGGCCTTCAGAATCCAAGAAATAGTGCTCAGTAATAAATCATTACCAATAAAAAGCCCCGACGCTCAGGCAGCGACGGGGCTTTTTGTTATCTGTTAGCTTATCAAGCTATAGAAAAATGATTATTCTTGGTCACCAAGCAACACAGAATCAAGTGCAATAACCATCATGTCGTTGAAGGTGGTTTGACGTTCATCTGATGTGGTTTGCTCACCTGTTTTGATGTGATCCGATACAGTACAAATCGTCAGAGCTTTTGCGCCATATTCAGCACACACACCGTAGATACCCGCCGCTTCCATCTCTACGCCAACAATGCCGTACTTGTCCATGACTTCAAACATTTCAGGATCTGGCGTGTAGAACAACTCAGCCGAGAAAAGGTTGCCGACTTTGACGTCTACACCACGCGCTTTTGCTGCATCTTCTGCCGCACGCACCATTTTGTAATCAGCGATAGCCGCAAAGTCATGCCCTTTAAAGCGAATACGGTTCACTTTTGAGTCGGTACACGCACCCATGCCGATAACCACATCACGCACTTTAATATCTTCGCTTACTGCACCACAACTGCCGACACGAATGATCTTTTTCACACCAAAGTCTTTGATCAGTTCAGTCGCGTAAATAGAACAAGATGGGATGCCCATACCGTGCCCCATTACTGACACCTTACGACCTTTGTAAGTACCGGTGTAACCAAACATATTACGAACATCACACACCTGAACCACTTCTTCTAAGAAGGTTTCAGCAATGTATTTAGCACGTAGCGGATCGCCTGGCATTAGAACAACGTCAGCGAAATCACCCTTTTCAGCATTAATATGTGGAGTAGCCATTGAAAATATCCTTAATCTCAAAACAAAAAAGAAGAGAGAGGTTTCCCTCTCTCTAGCTAACTATTATAAAAAGCTTGTACCGTATCCCATTGGCGATGTGCCAAAGTATGACGCTAAACTTTGACCGATATCAGCGAAGGTATCACGACGGCCTAGAGAGCCAGCAGGAACCTTGTTACCGTAAACAATCACTGGGATATGTTCACGAGTATGGTCTGAACCCGGCCATGTTGGGTCACAACCGTGGTCTGCAGTTAGGATAAGCACGTCATCTTCTTTCATCATATCGATGATTTCATTGATGCGACCATCGAAGTACTCAAGCGCCGCTGCGTAACCAGCAACATCACGACGGTGGCCGTATGCTGAGTCGAAATCAACGAAGTTAGTGAACACGATAGTGTTGTCGCCCGCTTCAGTGATCGCTTCTTTAGTTGCTTCAAATAGCGCTGGAATACCTGTTGCTTTGGTTTTCTGAGTGATACCACAACCTGCGTAGATATCAGAAATCTTACCGATTGAATGAACGTTACCGCCCTTCTCATCAACAAGCTTCTGCAGGATAGTTGCCGCAGGTGGCTCCACAGAAAGATCGCGACGGTTACCAGTACGTTCGAATTGACCTTTACCAGCACCAATAAACGGACGAGCGATAACACGACCAATGTTGTAGTCAGCGAGCTCTTCGCGAGCAATCTGACAAAGGTCTAATAGGTTTTGTAGGCCGAATGTCTCTTCATGACATGCGATCTGGAAAACAGAGTCTGCAGAAGTGTAGAAGATTGGCAGGCCACTCTTCATGTGTTCTTCACCTAGGTTATCTAAGATTTCTGTACCCGATGAGTGGCAGTTACCTAAGAAGTCAGATAGACCAGCACGCTCAAGAATGCGGTCAGTCAGCTCTTTTGGAAAGCTGTTCTCTTTGTCGGTGAAGTAGCCCCAGTCAAACAATACCGGTACACCTGCGATTTCCCAGTGACCTGATGGCGTGTCTTTACCCGAAGACAGCTCAGCAGCGTGACCGTAAGCGCCAATGATCTCAGCGTCTGCATCCATACCAGGAGCAAAACGACCTGTAGACTCTTTGTGAGCCATCGCTAGACCTAGCTTAGACAGGTTTGGCAGCGTTAGTGGTCCTTTACGATCCGCGTTGTCTGCAAGGCCTTGATCACAATGGTCAGCAATGTGACCCATTGTATCCGAACCGACATCGCCGAATGTATCAGCATCCGCTGTTTCACCGATACCGAATGAATCTAAAACTAAAATAAATGCTCTTTTCATTTTCTTCACCAACTTATTGCTCTTTGCACCAGAACTCTGTTTATCGGTATACGCGAGGTATACCAATACCTGTTATTTACACGTCTTCAGAACGAATCTGACGGTAAACATCTGGCGTTGCTGTATATTCTCCGCCCACAGTGATTGCATTTTGTAATGCCGTCGCAGCTTCTTGCCACTGTTGTTCATTGCGAGCATGAATCATTGCTAATGGTTTATCATCGCTTGCTACTTCGCCAAGGCGAATGAAGCTATCAAAACCGACTGCGTAATCAATGCTGTCTGTTGCTACGCGGCGACCACCGCCCATACCAACTACAGCCATACCAATGGCACGCGTATCCATCGCTGATACTACACCGCTTTCAAGTGCGTACACTGGTTTAATAATGTCTGCTTTTTCTAGGTAGTTATCGTAGTTCGTTACGAAATCTGCTGGACCACCAAGGCCCGCAACCATCTTACCGAAGCACTCTGCTGCTTTACCGTTATCCAGTACTGCCATCAGTTTTTCACGCGCTTCATCTGAATCTTTTACTAGGTTACCCAGCACCAACATTTCCGCACACGACGCTAGCGTGATTTCCAACAAACGTGGATTACGGTATTCGCCTGTTAGGAATTGAACCGCTTCACGTACTTCGACTGCGTTACCCGCTGAAGAAGCCAGAACTTGGTTCATGTCCGTTAGGATTGCTGTTGTTTTAGTGCCAGCACCGTTTGCTACTGCAACGATAGACTTTGCTAGCTCTTCAGAGGCTTCATACGTTGGCATGAATGCGCCTGAACCGACTTTTACGTCCATCACTAGAGAATCAAGGCCAGCAGCCAATTTCTTAGAGAGGATTGAAGCCGTGATTAGCGAGATGTTGTCGACTGTCGCCGTGATATCACGAGTCGCGTAAACGCGCTTATCAGCTGGTGCTAGGTCGCCCGTTTGGCCGATAATCGCCACGCCTGCTTCTTTGGTTACGGCACCAAACACATCGTTAGTCGGTGTAATGTTGTAACCAGGGATAGATTCTAGCTTGTCTAGCGTACCGCCAGTGTGGCCTAAACCACGACCAGAGATCATTGGAACGAAACCGCCACATGCTGCCACCATAGGGCCAAGCATCAGAGAGGTTACGTCACCAACACCACCAGTAGAGTGTTTATCAACGATTGGGCCATCAAAGTTCATGTGGCTCCAGTCAATCACCATGCCTGAATCACGCATTGCACACGTTAGTGCGATACGTTCTGGCATCGTCATTTCATTAAAAAAGATAGCCATTGCGAATGCGGCAATTTGGCCTTCAGAAACCGTGTTTTTAGCTACACCTTGGATGAAAAAGTTAATTTCTTCTGTGGTCAGTACTTCGTTATCACGTTTTCTGCGAATAATTTCTTGAGGTAGATACATTAGTGCCTCCCAAACTCTAGTGAGTATGGTGTGTAGGGAAAGAGGTAATATGGAGTGACTTAACGCCACTCCATCAAACAGACTTGTTATTTTCAATACTCTAAATATTTGGCGTTGCAGCTAGGCGACCAGTGAGTTCATTCCTATGAGCATAGAGGCTCTATGTGATTAGGACGGCCGGCGAACCGGTGAACTTACGCAGTCAACAACGCTGCGGCGTCAAATATGACGAGTAAATTAGTATGCTGCTGGATCAGCAGTCTGGTCTGTCACTTCTAATGTATTAAGAAGGTTAGTTAGTAGGCTTGAAGCACCAAAACGGTAGTGCATGTTGTCTGCCCACTCAGCGCCTAATAGCTCATCAGCCATTGCTAGGTAAGCTTGAGCATCTTCAGCTGTACGAACACCACCAGCTGGCTTGAAACCAACTGTTTTTGCAACGCCCATGTCACGAATAACTTCAAGCATCATGCGCGCGAACTCAGGAGTCGCGTTTACTGGCACTTTACCTGTTGAAGTCTTGATGAAGTCTGCACCCGCTTCGATACAGATTTGAGAAGCTTTCTTGATCAGTGCTTCTTCTTTAAGCTCACCTGTTTCGATGATCACTTTAAGCGTGATATCACCACAAGCTGCTTTACATTGTTTAACTAGCTCAAAGCCAACTTCTTCGTTGCCAGCAATAAGAGCACGGTATGGGAATACTACGTCAACTTCATCTGCGCCGTACGCTACCGCTGCTTTTGTTTCTGCAACAGCAATTTCGATGTCGTCATTACCATGAGGGAAGTTAGTTACAGTCGCAATGCGTACTTCTGGAGTACCTTGCTCACGCAACGCTTTCTTAGCTGCTGGGATAAAGCGAGGGTAAATACAGATTGCAGCGGTGTTGCCAACTGCAGTCTTCGCGTCATGACAAAGCGCCACTACTTTCTCAGTAGTATCGTCGTCATTTAGCGTCGTTAGGTCCATAAGTTTAAGTGCACGTAGAGCTGCTGCTTTTAAATCGCTCATTTCTATCTCCGATCAATATATTCAAATAGTTAACTACTTCGCCTTCCATCCAGTATAGATGGATATTTAGTAATGCTCAGTAGCCACAAATGAACGGACTTGGTTCCCTGAAGACTTGATAACTTTCGCTACCAATTGCAATCCTTGTCACCGCACAGTACCAGTTTGGTCTATGGCACAACAAATCAGTCATGTTGTGTCTAACATCTATAGCGTATCGCTAAGTTTGGCTAAATCCCAGAAGAATAACCTTTAGATAAATCTAAGCGGTTACTTTCTTGCCAACAAGAGACATCCTATCCCTTAAGCTTATACATTATAGGTATCCATCAATAAATTGTAGTGCTCCTTAGAACGCAAACGGTTTGTATCTCAAAAAAACATTCTAGACCCATTTTCAACTCCGAGCATATATTCATGCTCTTGCAAAAAACACGGGGCCTAAAAACAAAAAAGCCCCGCAGCAATTTCTTGCTACGGGGCGATATTATTATGGCGTCTATATATCGATTTCTAACTGATTAGAAAGACAGGAAGAAGCCAGCAATTGTTGCTGCCATCAGGTTAGATAGAGTACCAGCAATAACCGCTTTAACACCCATACGAGCGATGTCGTGGCGACGGCTTGGTGCAATACCACCTAGACCACCTAGAAGAATCGCAATTGAAGAAAGGTTTGCGAAACCACATAGAGCGAACGAGATAATTGCTTGAGTCTTAACAGACATTGCTTGGCCAGTCGCTTCAACGATTTGAGCGTTCTCACCGATGTATGGTACGAAGTTTAGGTATGCAACGAATTCGTTAACAACTGTCTTCTGACCAATGAAAGAACCAGCGATAGTTGCTTCTTCCCATGGAACACCAATGATGAATGCTAGCGGTGCGAAGATCCAACCTAGAAGAAGTTCTAGAGTTAGGTGTTCCATACCGAACCAACCACCGATGCCACCAAGGATACCGTTGATTAGAGCAATTAGACCGATGAATGCTAGTAGCATTGCACCAACGTTAAGAGCTAGTTGTAGACCAACTGATGCGCCACCTGCTGCTGCGTCGATAACGTTAGCTGGTTTGTCATCGCCACCGTCCATTTCGTCAGCGATGTTATCGTCTGGCGTATCTGTTTCAGGCTTGATGATTTTAGCGAATAGTAGACCACCAGGTGCTGCCATGAATGACGCTGCAACTAGGTACTCTAGAGGTACACCCATAGATGCGTAACCTGCTAGTACACCACCAGCTACAGAAGCCAAACCACCACACATTACTGCGAATAGTTCAGAGTTAGTCATTTTAGGAACAAAAGGACGAACAACTAGAGGTGCTTCTGTTTGACCAACGAAAATGTTTGCTGCTGCAGACATAGACTCGGCGCGAGAAGTACCTAGAGCTTTCTGAAGACCACCACCAAGAACTTTGATTACAATTTGCATTACACCAATGTAGTAAAGTACAGAGATAAGTGCAGAGAAGAAAATCAGAGTTGGTAGTACTTGGAAAGCAAAGATGAAACCGATACCGTCAACTGAGAAGTTAACTAGGCTGCCGAATAGGAAACCAGTACCGTCTTTACCGTAGTCGATCACGTTTGCTACACCAGCAGAGAAACCTGCAAGTAGATCACGACCCCAAGGGATGTAAAGTACGAATGCACCAAGTGCGAATTGGATAGCGAAAGCGCCACCCACTGTTCTTAGATTAATAGCTTTGCGGTTGTCAGATAGTAGTACTGCGATTGCAATCAGTGCAACCATTCCGACGAGGCTCATAAACAGGCTCATAGTTTATGACTTCCTTATTAGTTATTTATTGGCGTGTTACAAAATGGGGCTATAAAGCGGAGGCAATTATACTCATGCGACCACTAATAAAGTAATGCCATCCTCACACTTTCGTACAAGATTCATGTACCATTCACACACAAATGTGAGCCAAATCACAAGCTCAATGCAATTTACGCAAACGATAAACAAAAACCTTCGATTTTATTCACATATACCGAATGCACGATGGCTATTTTGCCACATTTGCGCTGCAACCGATTGCTTTGTCTCATTTCTAAGCAAAATAAGTTCATTTAATATCGTAACTAAATGTTTGGAATGATTAACATTTCCTTGGTTTCCGTGCATAGGCATGTCGGGAGCATCGGTTTCCAACACCAAGCATTCAAGGGGCAATTTAGCGATAGTTGTGCGCGTTTTCTGTGCTCTTGGATAAGTTATCGTTCCACCGACGCCAATATAGAAACCGAGCTTGATCCACGCCAAAGCTTGCTGCTCACTCCCCGAAAAGCCGTGAATCACGCCACCCAAAGTGAATTTGTGCTGTTTTATTAGCTCAATAAGTCGGTTGTAAGACTTCCTTTCATGGATGATTAAAGGTAGTTCAAATGCCTTCGCGAGTTCCATTTGTTGGATGAAAAAACGCTCTTGCTTGTCTCTATCTACATCCACAAAGAAGTCGAGTCCGCACTCTCCTATCGCAACACATTGGCTCGTTCTTGAAGAGAGTAATTGGCGAAGTTCCAAAAACTGCTCATCCTCCGCTTGCTCTAAAAAGTAAGGATGGAAGCCTAATGCGTAGTAAACATTGGGGTGAGATTGAGCGATTTCATCAAGCTTCCTCCAATTACTCTGGCCAATAGAAGGAATCAGCAGCTTGTCGACTTGTGCTTGTTTCGCCTCTTTAACGTAACCTTCAATACCTTTATCAAGTGCAATAGTTTGCTCAAAGGTGTCAAAGTCCGCATGGCAATGAGTGTCAAACAGCGGAAATTCACTTAATTGCGGCGTCATTTTCCCCACTCTCTGCTTGTTTTCCTTGAGGATCACGGCGATAAGCCACACAGCTACGCTTGTTCTCAGGCGTTAAGCCAAGCTCTTCGCACCACTTATCGTATTTCTTAATCCAAGCTTTTATCCAACTGAACATACTTGCCTCACGCCTCTAACCTCAAATAACACGTATAAAAAAACGTCTATTGCAGAACAATAGACGTTTTTGTTTAACTCGAATAGAGCGCAGAGTAATTAGTGCTCGCGCGTCGCTCGGAATTGAACTTCTGGGAAACGTTCAGAAGCTAGGTTCAAATTCACCATTGTTGGTGCAATGTAAGACAGGTTATCACCACCATCTAACGCTAGGTTAGCTTGGCTCTTACGTTTGAATTCTTCTAGTTTCTTAGCGTCATCACATTCAACCCAACGTGCTGTTGCAACGTTCACACCTTCGTAAATCGCTTCAACGTTGTATTCCGCTTTTAAGCGCGCTACAACCACATCAAACTGAAGTACACCAACTGCACCAACGATCAGATCGTTATTTTGCAAAGGACGGAATACTTGAACCGCACCCTCTTCAGAAAGCTGAACCAAGCCTTTTAGAAGTTGCTTCTGTTTCAGTGGATCGCGCAGACGGATACGACGGAACAGTTCAGGCGCAAAGTTAGGAATACCTGCAAACTTCAAGCTTTCGCCTTGAGTAAAAGTATCGCCAATCTGGATTGTGCCGTGGTTATGCAGACCAATGATGTCACCAGCGTATGCTTTTTCAGCACGCGCACGGTCACCTGCCATGAAGGTTACCGCATCTGAGATACTCACGTTCTTACCAGTACGAACATGGTTCATCTTCATACCTTGGTCGTAAGTACCCGATACGATACGCATGAATGCGATACGGTCACGGTGTTTTGGATCCATGTTTGCTTGGATCTTAAAGACGAAACCAGAGAACTTTTCTTCAGTAGCTTCAACATCACGCTCATTCGCTTGACGCGTTTGAGGTGCTGGAGCCCATCGAGTTAGGCCGTCAAGCATGTGGTCAACACCGAAGTTGCCCAATGCAGTACCGAAGTAAACCGGAGTCAACTCGCCAGCAAGGAACAGTTCGTGATCAAACTCAGGGCATGCGCCGATAACCAATTCAAGCTCTTCACGAACGCTGCTCGCCAGATCTTCACCGACAGCTTCGTCCAGTTCAGGGTTATCTAGACCTTTGATGATGCGAACTTCTTGGATCTCATGGCCGTGGCCAGATTCATACAAGATCGTTTCATCACGGTGAATGTGGTAAACGCCTTTAAACTCTTTACCACAACCGATAGGCCAAGAGATTGGAGCACAAGCCATACCTAGCTCGCTTTCCACTTCATCTAGCACTTCCATTGGGTCACGAACATCACGGTCAAGTTTGTTCATAAACGTTACGATTGGTGTATCACGTAGACGCGTTACTTCCATCAGTTTACGAGTACGATCCTCGACACCTTTTGCAGCATCGATAACCATCAAACAAGAGTCAACCGCGGTTAGTGTACGGTACGTATCTTCCGAGAAATCTTCGTGTCCTGGAGTATCGAGTAGGTTTACTAGGCAATCGTTGTATGGGAATTGCATTACAGACGTAGTTACCGAGATACCACGTTCTTTTTCCATCTCCATCCAGTCAGATTTAGCGTGCTGGTTAGAGCCACGGCCTTTTACGGTACCCGCTTTTTGAATCGCGTTTCCGAATAAAAGAACTTTTTCAGTAATCGTGGTTTTACCCGCATCCGGGTGAGAGATAATTGCAAACGTTCTACGTTTGCTCACTTCTTGTTGGAAAGACATAGTCGCCCTTTGCTGATCTAAAGCGTAAAAAGGGCAAGTAGATAATACTTGCCCTTGAATTCTGTGTGCGGATTATACAGAAAGCGTGTCACTTTCTAAAGGGTCAGTTTACACCCTATTTTATTACTGATTCTGTGGTTAGCTATCTAGGGTTAGCTAAAAGACATAATATGACTAGCTAAAGGCCAGAAAAAGATAGCTCATAATGATCGCATCTTCATTGCCTTGCTTGGTTGGGTAATAATTACGACGGCGATCGACTTCATTAAAGCCAGCCTTCTCGTAAAGATTGAAAGCATTCACATTACTTTCACGAACTTCCAGCCAAGCACTTTCAGCGTCAGCTTGTTCACACATATCAAGAAAGTGTTCAACTAAAGCTTTGCCGTAGCCTTTACCTTGCTGCTTTGGGTCAACCGCTATCGTCAGCAAAGTAACTTCACCGACAATGTTCTGAGCATAGAAATAACCGACAACCTCTCCATCCACCTCAAGAACACGGTGGCTTCCTCCACGGCTATTAAGATCACGGATCATATTTTCAGACCAAGGATGAGAATGCGCAGCCTGTTCAATCTGCCAAATAGCGTCGAGGTGTTGTTCTGAAGTTGGTAATAATTGATTAGTCATAAGCACAAATTTGTTGCCATAAGTCGCGGCGATGTTGGTTATTACCGTTAATGTCAGACAGTAATGGAGATTGAAGTGTTTTAGCCTTCAGTTCATGGGCAGATTCACAACCAGCAAACCACACCCATTCAACCGAACCTAATTCCACAGCAGATAAATGTTGGGGTTGAAGGTGTAAAGCCTGAGATAAGTCGATCTTGATACTTTTAAGTACGCGTTCAAACATCACGGCGAGATCTTCCTGAGGTTTATCAGGCGAAACCAATAGTAACTTGCAGTCGCTCGATAGCGGAATCAATTCAGATTCGTAGCCAGCCAAGCGCTCTGGGTGACTGAGCTCCCATTGGCTGATGCCCATCTCTTGCAGGTATTGTGCGTGTGTTTGTGACATATCTAGCGGTGTAACCTTAGGTTTGTTGGTATTGGTCTTGTTAGAGCGAACTGAAAAGAAGCTCATTGGGGCTGATACTAACAAAAAATAAAGGAGCATCAAGCTCCTTTATTTAGACTAAATCAGTTTGCATCATATTGCTTAGTGAATAAGGCCTATAAGTCGTTAAACTCAGGGCTATAGGCAATCTTACCCGAACGGTCAGCAAGTACGCCGTCGACTAACTCGATAGCTTGGAAGGCACCTTCAGGTACATCCCAAATGCAGCTAAAGCCAAACTCACTTGCAGCTTTAAAACCAAAACGACCATAGTAAGCAGGATCACCGAGCACAACACAGGCTGGGTAACCAAAATCCACCAAAGTAGAGAAAGCTTCTTCAACCAAAGATTTTGCAATGCCTTGGTTTCTGCACTCTGCTTTTACCGCTAAAGGAGCTAAGCCTTGCCAGTTGTGGTCTTCGCCATCAAGCGTCACAGGGCTGAACATCAGGTGACCAACCACCTCGCCGTCATCTGAACAAGCCACCAGCGACAAGGTTAAATGACTATTCTCACGTAAGCTCATCACCAAGTTAGCTTCTGCATCCGTTTCAAAAACAGATTTCAATAAACGATCAATGACAAGTATATCTGCCGGTGCTTCAGTTCGAATAAGCATTCATTACCTCACTTTGTGTATCTGGGGATTGTACTCCCTTCTGCACAAAATCAGCTAATTGATTTAACAAAGTTTTCATCGGAGTCGGCAATAAGTCCAAATCTACGCTATCCATCAAGTTTTTGACTTCTAAACCCAGTTCAGTATCACCCTCAATCGACAGTCTACGCTGGAAAAAAAGCGTATCTGGGTCTTCTTTACGCCCTGCAATAAGCACAAGATCATTAAGGTTACCGCTAAAGCTTACATCTTCAGAAACCTCTTTATCAGCTACAACTAGTTGCTCATTTTGGTAGCTAATACACCAACTTAATCCCATATCTTTGATCGAAACTTTAAGCCACTTATCTTCAAGGAACTCAAAGTCACCGTCTTCTAGAGCTTCTTTGAATACACTTTTCAGCGCCTCCAATAAGGCTCTTTTTTGTACTGTTTTAGGCAATAACTGGACTGGAGATCGCAAAATTGATGCGGCATTTTGAACTAGTTGAGTGCGAATCTTGTTTATCACGTGACTTATCCGTAACTTTGTTAATAATATGGAATGCATCATAAATGATGTTAAAAACTCAGTTACTGTTATGTATCAAATTTACTCCTCTTTGATACTCGACCTTTAATATCCTGAAAATCACAGTTATAGTAACTCAGGTAATGAGAATTACAGCGAATCGCTGCGCTCACAGGTAGATACCGATAATTACACACAAGTAATAAGTATTTATCTATAGTGAATATTCAAGCTCTTGGAGAATTGGTAGTACTTTGATGCCTCCCCAGCAACTACAACATTGGTTTACTCAGTTAACTGCAAACAGCCCGTTCTTTTTTGCAGTTCTTGATGCTCAACATAATTACCTTATGGTTAATGAGCGTTACTGTGATATTGCTGGTTTAACTCAAACTGAGCTTACTGGCATGAATGATCGCCAAACCTTAGGCGAGCAATTCTACCAACACCTAAAGCCTTATTATGAGCGCGCATTCAATGGTGAAGCAATTGAAGCTGAAGTCACTCTCAACGAGACTGACCTCGATACTAGCCTTCATTTCAGCCTTGCCCCCCTCACTAATGGCAACAAAACCGATTACATCGTATTTCACGCCTTTGACACCTCAGAAAATCAAGTCCTCGTTCGCTCTCTAGAAGAATCTGAAGCGAAGTTCCACAAGCTATCTCAACTGCTGCCAGACGGCCTGCTTTTGGTTGAGAACGACTACATTTTGTCATCTAACCCAGCGGCAGCAAGATTACTTGGTTTCAACTCACCCTCAGAGTTGCTAGGTGAAGAGCTAGGCCGTCTGTTTATCGATGAACAAACCAAAACTGTCTTCAACAATAGGCTGAGTTCTATTATTTCCGAGTCGGGTTTGGTTTGTTTAACCGGGGCTCGATGTGGCTTTGAACGTAAGGTTCAACTTCATATCGATTCGACCGCTGTGCTAGGAAACAGTACACAATTAGTACTTATCCAAGATGCACAGGAAACAGCAAAACAGTTTACTCCGGCAAACAGTGAAGATGCCTATATTGATGCGCTCACCAAACTCTACAATCGAGTAGGGTTTACCAAGCGCCTTGAGCAATTCATTCACAACAACACACCCGTTGTGATGCTCTACTTAGACATTGATAACTTCAAGAATATCAATGATTCTCTGGGTCACCACATCGGTGATAAGGTCATCAAAGAAGTGGCTTCACGCCTAAAGCGCCTACTCCCTCGTCAAGCGGTAGTCGGCCACCTTGGTGGAGATGAATTTGGTATCATCCTGCCAGAGCCGGAACATCAACGAACACCGGAAGCCTTATCTGAAAAGATCATTGCTCTGATCAATCAACCCTTCGATCTTCACCATTTCAGTAAACGCTTAGCCTGTTCTATCGGCAGCGTGAGCTTTCCTCAAGACGGCACAGATGCACGAATCCTGCTGCAAAACGCCGATACCGCGATGTATGAAGCTAAAGATCGTGGTCGTAATCGTCTGATTAAGTTCAACGAGCAGATGAACAAAGAAGCGCGTATGCGACTTTGGCTTGAGATAGAGCTTCAGAAGGCATTGCAACAAAACGGACTCGAGGTTTGGTATCAGCCAAAGGTGAATGCCCGTGATTTCACCATCAACGGCGCAGAAGCTCTGGTTCGTTGGAAGCACCCTGTTGAAGGTTACATCAGCCCTGCCGCATTTATCCCAGTTGCGGAACGTGCAGGCCTTATCGAACAACTTGGGCGTGTGGTGATGCGTGAAGTATTTGCGACGGTTAAGCGTTGGAAAATGCAAGGCATCCTTCCAGGACGTGTCGCAATCAACCTTTCTCCAGAACAGTTTGGTAATCCAAAGCTGATTGATTACGTTGAAAAATTACTCCGTTCAACAGAGCTTGATCCAAGCGCGATTACGTTTGAATTGACAGAAAGTGCAGTGATGAGTGACAGTGATCACACGCTACAAATGCTCAACGCTATCAAGAAGCTCGGATTCGCCTTGTCCATCGATGACTTTGGTACAGGCTATTCATCGCTGTCTTACCTAGCTCGCTTCCCGATTGATGAGCTCAAAATTGACCGTGCTTTTATCTCTGATATCGATACGCTACCAAAGCAAATCACCGTAATCGAAAACATCATCAACCTTGGTAAATCTCTCGATTTAACCGTGGTTGCAGAAGGTGTCGAAACCAGTGAGCAAGCAACTCTGCTTTCTAACCTCAACTGTAGTTCCATTCAAGGTTTCCACTTCTATCGACCACAGCCGAAACAAGATGTTGAAGAGCTATTCGCACAAAACCGCCGCCACAAGAACTAGCGAAACAATACAAATTGGCTTCGTTATGAAAACAAGCCAAACCATAATAATTCGCTAACCTAAAACGACTCAAGACACAAAAGCGTCACTCGTCAGTACCTCAAACGGAGTAAAAGCAGATTTATCCATCTAAACCTGCCTTACATCAATTCCGTCATTCATAATTCTTCATAAAATGCCCGCTTCAATTTCATTCTACTGGTAGTGAGCAAATGGAACTCTTATGCCCAGCGGGTAACTTACCTGCTTTGAAAACCGCCATTGATTGCGGTGCGGATGCTGTCTATATCGGATTCAAAGACGATACCAATGCCCGACACTTTGCAGGCCTTAACTTTGCGGGTAAAAAGCTCGATCGTGCCGTGCAATACGTGCATGACCGCAACAAGAAAATTCACGTTGCCTTAAATACTTTTGCTCACCCAAATGGTTTCGAACGTTGGACTAATGCCGTAGACAACGCGGCAGCACTGGGTGTTGATGCGCTGATCATCGCAGATATTGCGGTTCTTGAATACGCAGCAAATAAATACCCGGATCTAGAACTGCATCTATCTGTACAAGCTTCTGCGACCAATGCGGCTGCAATCGACTTCTACCACAAGAACTTCAATGTAAAGCGTGTGGTATTGCCTCGTGTATTGTCGATTCATCAGGTCAAACAGCTTTCTCGTAACATCACCTCTGACGTTGACCTTGAAGTATTCGCTTTCGGTAGTTTGTGCATCATGGCTGAAGGCCGTTGCTACCTATCTTCATACATGACCGGTGAATCCCCTAACACGGTGGGCGCTTGTTCTCCGGCGAAATATGTACGCTGGCAAGAAACAGAAACAGGCCTAGAATCGCGCTTGAATGAGATCCTTATCGACAAGTACGTAGCAGGCGAAAACGCGGGCTACCCAACACTGTGTAAGGGCCGTTTTGAAGCGGATATCGATGGCGAACGTAAGCGATACCATGCACTTGAAGAGCCGACTAGCCTTAATACACTCTCAATGCTTCCAGAGCTATTTTCGGCCAACGTGGCTTCAGTAAAAATCGAAGGCCGCCAACGTAGCCCGGCTTATGTTGAACAGGTGACTCGTACGTGGCGTGCGGCCATTGATCGCTACTTAGCGAACCCAGAACAATACCAAGTAGAGCAAGCTTGGAATGCGACACTGGCGAACGTATCTGAAGGCACACAAACTACCCTTGGTGCTTACCACCGTAAATGGCAATAGCGCCAAATGGAGAACTCAATGAAATACGCATTAGGCCCTCTACTCTACTTTTGGCCAAAACAGGACGTTGAAAGCTTCTATGAGCAAGCAAAGTCTAGCTCTGCCGACATCATCTACCTTGGTGAAGCTGTGTGTTCAAAACGCCGTGAGATGAAAGCGAAACACTGGATGGATATTGCCAAAGAGCTGTCTGCTTCAGGTAAGCAAGTGGTGCTATCGACTATGGCGTTGTTGGAAGCGCCAAGCGAAATTAACATCATGAAGAAGTACATCGACAACGGCGACTTTGCGATTGAAGCCAACGACGTATCGGCAATTCAATTAGCCAGCGAAAGCAAAGTACCGTTCGTTGTCGGCCCAGCGGTAAATACCTACAACGCGCGCACGCTGAACCTGTTCTTGAAGCAAGGTATGACGCGCTGGTGTATGCCGGTTGAGTTATCTCGTGAATGGCTGAGCAACGTAATGACACAATGTGAAGAGCTTAATATTCGTAATAAGTTCGAAGTCGAAGTGTTTAGCCACGGCTACCTGCCGCTTGCTTACTCAGCTCGCTGCTTTACCGCTCGCGCTGAAAACAAAGCCAAAGACGATTGCGAAACCTGCTGCATCAAATACCCGACAGGTCTGCAAGTCGATAGCCAAGAAGGTCAGTCTGTTTTTAACCTTAACGGCATCCAAACCCAATCAGGTTACTGCTACAACTTAGTTAATGATCTACCAAGCATGCATGACTTGGTCGATGTGGTTCGTTTGAGCCCGTTAGGTCTCGATACCTTCTCTGAGATCAACAACTTCAAAGCCAATGAGCATGGTCAAAAACCAATGACTATTGAAAGTCGTCAATGTAACGGATACTGGCACCAACTTGCAGGTTTAGAAGTTAAGAACATCTAACTCATTTCATTGAGCCAATCAGTAACAGATACTAAAAGGTCTAGCATTCGCTAGACCTTTTATCATTCAGTTTAAGAAAAACGACCTACACCGTCGCGGTTTCCAGCGGCGCAACATCGAGCTTCTTTACGTCTTTGTAGAGCATGATCATAACAACTACGCTTAACGCGATATTGGACAATGGGTACGCAATCCAGATCCCCGGCACACCGTACAACTTAGGCATAATGTACAAGAACGGTAATTGGATAAGCATGTTACCTATCGTCACAAACATCGCCTTACTGCCCTTGTTCACCGCTTGATAGTAAGCACCCGCTACCACTAAGAAGCCATCAAGCGCCAATGCAAACATGTGTAGTCGAATACCTAACACGGTGTACTCTACCAGCTGAGGTTCATCCGAGTTAAAGACGGAAACAAACTCACGTGGGAACGCGTTCAGCAGCAATACAAACGCCACACCAATCAAGACAGAGCTCACCATCGCAATCTTCAATAACTTACGAATATTCGCTTGATTACGAGCACCATGGTTGTAACTCACTAAAGGCTGCATACCGTTCGCGATACCTTCCGCGGTGAGATAATAAACCGTCACGATGTAGCCCAAAATAGCATAAGCACCAATCATCAACTGGTCGCCATATTGAGAGAACAACGCATTATGCAGCGCTACCATCATCGAACCATAAGCGTACATAAAGAAGCTCGATGTACCAATGGCGAAAATTTCAGGAATAACCGATAACTTCAATCTCAGTTCATTCCAACGTAAACGCAAGTTTGCTCGACGTGAGAAGAAGTAAGCTAGGCCCAGACCTGTTACCACAAACTGAGCAATTGCGGTTGCCAATGCAGCACCTTTCAACTCCCAACCAAACTGAGCGATAAACAGATAATCCAGTACAATATTGATCACCGCACCGACAATCATCAATATGGTGGCTAAGTTCGGGCTGTCATCGTTACGCAGTAGAAACGGCATCGCAATAGAGCCTAAGGTAAAGATACTTGCGCCAATTAGGATATGTAAGTACTGCAGACCAAGCTCATACACTCGACCTTCCGCCCCCTGCCAAAGCAAAAAGTTATCAGCGAACAGGAACAACAATCCAGAGACAATTGGCGTTATCGCCAATAGCAAGGTTAGACCCGTAGCTAAGATCTGCTTGGCGCCTTTGGTGTCTTTTTCACCTTGGCGAATCGAGACAAGAGCACCCGTACCCACGCCCACTAACATACCAATGCCGAGAATCGAACCAATAACAGGCCACGCGACGTTAATACCCGCAAGTCCATCAGCACCTACATAGCGGCCGATAAAGATGCCATCTACCACTTGGTAAAGGCCATTAACCAACATAGCCGCTACGGTAGGAATTGTGTATCGCCAGAATTGACGACTAATTGAGTTACTCATTTCTTACTCTACTTTCTTTCATCTATTGAGCCGCACTAAAATGAGATACGACTCTAAAAATTAGTTAACAAGGCTAACTAAATATTTAAACTAATTACTTCAACGCTTTATCTAACAGTTGATTCAACAGTTGAGATTCTTGCTCAGATAAACGGCTCTCAAGCGTTTGTGCCATCACCTGATAAATCTTGCTCTCTTCTTCTAAACCAATTTCAGCTTTCTTGGTTAAGATGACCAATTTAGAGCGAGCATCCTCTAGCGAAGCTTGGCGTTCTACTAGCCCTTTTCTTTCTAGCCTTTGAACCATAGTCGTGGCTGAAGGTTTTGTCACCTGCATCTCAATAGCAAGATCTGTTAGCCGAATAGGCTCTGGTGAAGCTTGAATGACCTTCAAATAATCGTACTCATTGAAGCTCAATTGGCAGATAGGATCTTCATTCACTTGAGTTCGCCATATCTTAGAAGCAAAGCGTTCAATTTTTTCTAGATTCTGATCCAACATAGATTTCCAACCACAGAATTTACATTTAGTTAGCAAGACTAACTATTTTAATGTTGTTTGATTTAAAATCAACCAAAAACTAAATAACGCGCATAAAAAAACCGCTGACTGGCAGCGGTTTTTAGTATTCTTACTATGTCACTTACTTAGCGTTAGCTTCTTCTTCGGCAGCGGCCAACTTAGCTTGCGCTAAATGTTCAGCCTTAAGCGTGCTAAAAATACGGCTTAACTCTAAGAAAGAGTAACGATGTTCTACGTACTCATACACGTTAAAAGAAACCGCTAACTTGTACAAAGAGATAGCATTCGCGTAATCACCATTCATGTGGTGACGCTTAGCAAGGTAGAAATACGTTTCAGTCAGGCGTTGAGCTAGGAGCGTGTTGTCACGAGTCCCCGTTAGGATAGCTTTGAACGCCTGCTCTTCAGTAATATCTTCAAGCATGATCGCAACTAATACCCATCCCCACTGTTCATCACGACTCTCGTAACGCACTTGCAAATCAAGTTTCGCTTGTTCTGGCGTGAGTTCATGTTGAATGATGTAAAGCCATAGAGCGCGAAACGGATCGCTCGGATCATCGGCGTAGTGCTTCATCATCTCTTCATTGGCTAGGTCATAGCGCTCGCCATAGTAGAGTGCGATAGAGCGATTTCTTTCTGCATATGAGTTTGCAGAATCAAGCTCTAACGTAGAATCAAAAGATTCATAAGCGGCATCAAACTCCCCTACTTGCGTAAAGTAAACACCCAAAAGGTTGAAGATATCAGGTTGAGCGGGGTTCAATGAAAGAGATTGGTTGAAGTCAAGGCGCGCTAAGTCACGCAGACCAACACTGTCGTAGTAATTACCACGTTCAAACAGCATCTTAGCTCTAACTTCATCGTTCAAATCTGGGCGCTGTAATAACTGACTAAGGCGCGCTATTTGCACTTCTTGCTGGACACTTGGTTGAAGCGGTACAGCCATTGGTGGATAAACCCAACGTGAGGTGTTATCTGATGTTGTCGCACAACCAGTTAGTACAAGCAGTAAACACATACTCGCGGTTTGAAACCATTTCACAAATAATTACTCCTGTTATGACCGCAATAAAAAAGGGGAGCGATATGCTCCCCTTTATAACATGCTTTTTTACCAATGGGTTAGAAATCACTAAAAAGCGATAGTCCCATTAATAGACTAAGAATTACTCAGCAGCAGGTGCTTCGCCTTCAGCAGGCGTTTCAACTGCTTCTTTCATGCTTAGACGTACACGGCCTTGACGGTCAATTTCAAGAACCTTAACTGGTACTTCTTGACCTTCAGTTAGGTAGTCAGACACTTTCTCAACACGCTTGTCAGCGATTTGAGAGATGTGTACTAGACCATCTTTACCTGGAAGGATAGTAACGAATGCACCGAAGTCAGCTAGACGAGCAACTTTACCTTGGTAAATGCGGCCAACTTCAACTTCAGCAGTGATCTCTTCGATACGACGGATAGCTTCTTGAGCAGCTGCGCCTTCAGTAGCAGCAATCTTGATTGTGCCATCGTCTTCGATTTCGATTGTAGTACCTGTTTCTTCACAAAGAGCACGGATAACTGCGCCGCCTTTACCGATAACATCTTTGATCTTATCAGAGCTGATTTTCATTGTGTGGATACGTGGAGCGAATTCAGAGATATCTTCACGAGCACCAGAGATAGCTTCATCCATTACAGAAAGGATGTGCTTACGTGCACCTTGCGCTTGGTTAAGAGCAATTTGCATGATCTCTTTAGTGATACCTTCGATCTTGATGTCCATTTGAAGTGCAGTGATACCAGCGTTAGTACCTGCTACTTTAAAGTCCATGTCACCTAGGTGATCTTCGTCGCCAAGGATGTCAGAAAGAACAACGAAATCGTCGCCTTCTTTAACAAGACCCATTGCGATACCCGCAACAGAAGCTTTGATTGGAACACCAGCATCCATAAGTGCTAGAGATGTACCACATACAGAAGCCATTGAAGAAGAACCGTTAGATTCAGTGATTTCCGATACAACACGAACTGTGTATGGGAATTCATCAACAGAAGGCATTACTGCTTGGATACCACGTTTAGCAAGCTTACCGTGACCAATTTCACGACGCTTAGGAGAACCAACGAAACCAGTCTCACCTACACAGTATGGAGGGAAGTTGTAGTGTAGAAGGAAGTTGTCTTTCTTCTCACCCATTAGGCTGTCGATGATTTGTGCATCACGTTGTGTACCAAGCGTTGCAGTAACAAGTGCTTGAGTTTCACCACGAGTGAATAGAGAAGAACCGTGTGTACGTGGAAGAACACCAGTACGTACGTCTAACGCACGAACCATGTCTTTTTCACGGCCATCGATACGTGGGTTGCCAGCAATGATGCGGCTACGTACTACGTTTTTCTCTAGAGAACCAAGCATGCCGCGGATTTCGCGCTCATCTAGGTTTTCGTCTTGAGCTAGAAGAGCAGCAACCGCTTCAGTTTTGATTGCGCCAACTTGCTCGTAACGAGCCATTTTCTCAGTGATCTGGTACGCGTCAGATAGACGAGTTTCAGCTAGTTCAGCAACACGAGCTTTAAGCTCAGTGTTAACTGCTGGCGCTTCCCAGTTCCAAGATGGAGTTGCAACTTCAGCTGCAAATTCGTTGATCGCTTTGATTACAACTTGTTGTTGGTCGTGACCGTAAACAACAGCTGAAAGCATTTCTTCTTCAGATAGGTTATCTGCTTCAGATTCAACCATTAGTACTGCGCCTTCCGTACCAGACACAACTAGGTCTAGTTTAGAGTTTTCAAGCTCAGTATTTGATGGGTTAAGAACAAGTTCGCCGTCGATGTGACCAACACGTGCAGCACCGATAGGACCATTGAATGGAGCACCAGAGATAGCAAGCGCAGCAGACGTTGCGATCATAGTGATCATGTCTGGGTTTACGTCAGGGTTGATAGAAACAACCGTAGCGATAACTTGAACTTCGTTTTTAAACGCACTTGGGAAAAGTGGACGAATTGGACGGTCAATCAGACGAGCTGTTAGCGTTTCGCCTTCAGAAGGACGACCTTCACGCTTGAAGAAACCACCAGGGATTTTACCCGCAGCGTATGTACGCTCTTGGTAGTTAACTGTTAGAGGGAAGAAATCTTGGCCCGCAACAGCTTCTTTCTTAGCAACAACAGAAACGAATACTGATGTATCGTCCATAGTCGCCATTACAGCAGCAGTAGCTTGACGTGCCATTACGCCCGTTTCTAGAGTAACGGTGTGGTTACCGTACTGGAACGATTTTACAACTGGTTTTTCAAACATTGTATATCCTTAGCTCTAAAGTCATGACTTTAGATTAAGTGAAGAATGACTCAAGATATTACCAATCGCGACTAGTGAAAAGAGACTTGGGAATGATGCTTCTTTGTATGAGTTCATACGCCGAATTAAGACCAAATCCGCCTTTGAATAGTCGCGACCTATTGGCCGACATCTGTGACTGTAACGTCTTGAGAGGTTGATTGCCCGGCGTTGAAAACGCATAGGCGGGCGTAGTATAAACTATTTTTATTAGGAGAGGTATTTCCTATCAGAAAAAGCCAGATGATATTCTGTGCATCCGGCCAAACATTTTCTTACAGGCACAAAAAAAGGAGCATAAATGCTCCTTTTCTTCAAACTGTCTTTGCAGACATCGCTATTAGCGACGTAGGCCTAGACGCTTGATTAGGTCTTGGTAACGAGTAAGGTTTTTGCCTTTCAAGTAATCAAGAAGCTTACGACGGCTAGAAACCATACGTAATAGACCACGACGGCTGTGGTGATCGTGTTTGTGCGCTTTGAAGTGACCTTGTAGGTGGTTGATAGAAGCAGTAAGTAGTGCTACTTGTACTTCTGGTGAACCTGTGTCGCCTTCAGATTGTGCGTATTCTGCAACGATTGCTGCTTTAGTTTCTGCATTCAGAGACATAAATCTCTCCTGATAAGAGTAAGTTTATATTTGTAGCAGCCAATCTCTGATTCAGCCGCTACGCGAGCCGAGGATTATAGGGAAGTTTACGAGTTGGTGCAATAACAATCGAACTGATGAAAAACGAAAAAAGCGAACCATTAAAATTAAGGGCTCGCTTTCTATATTATTTACTCGTCTTTCACGACTCAGCGTTAATATCAGACTCGATTTAATACCAATCACAGTAAGTAAGTGATCAAAAATAGCGTAGGAAAAAGGCTTGAGAACAAGGCAGAAATTTTCGATAAGTAGTTATTCTACAATCCAAATTTATAACGACGTTATCGAGCATTTTAACAAGCTAGGATGACCAGTTATTTACTACGATTGGTACAGGCACTACGCTTGTGGCTCTTCATCTCTGAAAACAACCAAACGTTTCGGTGCAACTCGGCCATCTTCAGCAATTTGAGCAACGCCAACAAACAGCTTCTCTTCACCGCTTGTCATGCGAACTGTACCTTCAGCAGGAGCGCCTGAGACTTGAACGGGCATACCGTGCTGAACAAGATCAGTCAGTTCCGCATTCAAGTTAACTTCAGGTAAGTCTTCTACAGCCGTGTCCATTGGCATTAGCAATGGATCAAGCAACTCTTTAGGTGCAATTTCTTGCGCTTGTGCTTGTTCTAGAATTTCGTTCAGCTGCTCTAATGTAACCATGCGTTCATACGGATACTTTGCAACACCAGTACGACGAAGCATTGTCACGTGAGCACCACAACCTAGCATTTCACCAAGATCATCGGTGATCGTACGGATGTAAGTACCTTTAGAACAATGCACTTCCATCTCAACTTCATCACCTTCAAAGCGAAGTAGCTCAATAGAATACACCGTGATTTTGCGAGACTCACGAGGAACCTCGATACCTGCACGTGCATATTCGTACAAAGGTTTACCTTGATACTTCAATGCTGAGAACATTGAAGGAATCTGGTCGGTTTCACCTTTGAAGCTTGCAATGCAGCGTTCAAGTTGCTCTTGAGTCACGTTGATTTCACGCGTTTCAACCACTTCACCATCAGAGTCTGAGGTGTTGGTACGCTCACCAAGCTTAGCTATAACAACATAGCGCTTATCAGAATCTAATAGAAACTGAGAAAACTTCGTTGCTTCACCAAGACAAATTGGCAGCATGCCAGTCGCAAGAGGATCCAGAGCACCGGTGTGCCCTGCTTTCTCTGCAAAGTAAATACGTTTTACTTTTTGCAGTGCATCATTAGATGAAATACCTGTCGGCTTATCTAACAGAATTACCCCGTTTATAGGGCGACCTTTACGACGGCGAGCCATTACTCTTCGTCCTTAGACTGAGTATCCTCAGTACGGCCTGCTTCTTCTTGCTTACGCTTGTCGTCGTTCAATACTTCGCTTACTAGGTTAGACATACGCATGCCTTCAACCAAAGTGTTGTCGTAAGTAAAGCGAACTTCAGGCGTTAGACGGTGACGAATACGTTTACCAAGAGCCATACGAACTGGCACTTCATGCTCTTTAAGAGCAGCAAGACATGATTCAGGTGTTTGCTCACCGATACATAGGAAAGTCACGAACACTTTTGCGTATGCAAGGTCACGAGACACTTCTACATCTGAAATAGTTACC
This sequence comes from Vibrio bathopelagicus, assembly GCF_014879975.1. Taxonomy (NCBI): domain Bacteria; kingdom Pseudomonadati; phylum Pseudomonadota; class Gammaproteobacteria; order Vibrionales; family Vibrionaceae; genus Vibrio; species Vibrio bathopelagicus. The sequence continues at coordinate 2,958,450 of NZ_CP062500.1, forward strand.
ATACCAATGCGTGAGTCACGAACTTCACGTTGTAGGATAAGTGCTAGCTCTTTTTGAAGCTGCTGAGACACACGTTGTGTGCGGCTAAATTCTTTTGACATTTTCTTTTCTCACTTAGAAAGATGGGGGGCTTGGTAATTACCAGCCCCCCATGGTGTATTCAACAACCGATTACTTATTACCTTTACTAGTAATGTTAGTAACCTTAGTCAATATGTCGAGTCGTACAGACTGATTAGTCTAGAGTACGTTTAACTTCAACAATTTCGAATACTTCGATCTGGTCACCAACGCGAACGTCGTTGTAGTTCTTAACGCCGATACCACACTCGTAACCATTTTTAACTTCTTGAACGTCATCTTTAAAGCGACGAAGTGACTCTAGTTCACCTTCGTAGATAACAACGTTTTCGCGAAGTACGCGGATTGGGTTGCTACGCTTAATCGTACCTTCAGTAACGATACAACCAGCGATTGCACCAAGTTTAGGCGACTTAAATACGTCACGAACTTGAGCAAGACCAATGATCTCTTGACGGAATTCAGGAGCAAGCATACCGCCCATCGCCTGTTTCACTTCGTCGATCAGTTGGTAAATGATTGAGTAGTAACGTAGATCTAGGTTTTCATTCTGAACAGTACCACGCGCAGTTGCGTCAGCACGTACGTTGAAACCAAGGATGATAGCGTTAGAAGCTGCTGCAAGCGTTGCATCAGTTTCCGTAATACCACCAACACCAGAACCTACGATGTTCACTTTAACTTCGTCAGTTGACAGTTTCAGTAGAGAGTCAGCAATCGCTTCTACAGAACCTTGAACGTCAGCTTTAAGTACAACGTTAAGTTCAGCAACTTCACCAGCCGTCATGTTCGCGAACATGTTCTCTAGTTTCGCTTTTTGTTGGCGAGCTAGTTTAACATCACGGAATTTACCTTGACGGTAGTTTGCAACTTCACGAGCTTTACGCTCATCACGTACAACCGTTGCTTCATCACCTGAAGCAGGAACGCCAGAAAGACCTAGAATTTCTACAGGGATAGATGGACCTGCAGTTTCGATGTCTTTACCGTTTTCATCACGCATTGCACGAACACGGCCGTATTCTTGACCACAAAGAACGATGTCGCCTTTGTTTAGAGTACCAGACTGTACTAGTACTGTTGCAACTGGACCGCGACCTTTATCAAGACGAGATTCAACAACAACACCAGATGCCATGCCTTCTTTAACCGCTGTAAGCTCAAGAACTTCAGACTGAAGAAGGATAGCTTCTAGAAGACCATCGATGTTTGTACCCTGTTTTGCAGAGATGTGAACGAAGATGTTCTCACCGCCCCATTCTTCAGGGATAACGTCGTATTGAGCTAGCTCATTCTTAACGTTGTCTGGGTTTGCACCCTCTTTATCGATCTTGTTCACAGCAACAATCAGAGGAACGCCTGCCGCTTTCGCGTGCTGGATTGCTTCGATTGTTTGTGGCATTACGCCATCGTCTGCTGCAACAACAAGTACAACGATATCTGTCGCTTGAGCACCACGAGCACGCATAGCTGTAAACGCCGCGTGTCCAGGAGTATCAAGGAACGTGATCATGCCGTTGTCAGTATCTACGTGGTAAGCACCAATGTGCTGCGTGATACCGCCAGCTTCGCCAGAAGCAACGTGTGCTTTACGAATGTAATCAAGTGTAGAAGTTTTACCGTGGTCAACGTGACCCATGATAGTAACAACAGGAGCACGACCTTCTGCGATAGCATCGCTATCACGGTCAGCTAGCACTGCTTCTTCTAATTCGTTTTCTTTGCGAAGGATAACCTTGTGGCCCATTTCTTCAGCAACAAGTTGTGCTGTTTCTTGGTCGATCACTTGGTTGATAGTCGCCATAGCGCCCATCTTCATCATCACTTTGATAACTTCAGTTGCTTTAACTGACATTTTGCTAGCCAGTTCAGAAACAACGATAGTTTCGCCGATAGCAACATCAGATTTAGCAACAGTTGCTGACTTATCGAAGCCTTGCTGCATTGAAGTTGGTTTAGCAAGCTTACCTTTACCGCCACGACCACGTTGGTTACGACCACCACGGTTGTTGCCAGGTTGAGCTGCTGGAGCAGGTTTCTTCTTGCGACGACGAGGAGCTTTCTCATCTTTTTTATCAGCCGCATCTTCTGCTTCACGAGCATAAGTAGAAGTAGTCACATGGTAATCCGCAGATTTCTCTTGCTCTTTCTTCTTCTTCTCTTCTTCAGACCAACGTTCTTGGTTTTCTTCTGCTAACTTACGAGCCTCTTCAACAAGCTTAGCTGCTTCAGCTTCTGCTTTACGAGTTGCTTCTTGCTCTTGACGAGCTTTTAGTTCATCCGCTTCTTTTTTCACTTGTGCGTTAGCGTCTGCATTTTTTGAATTCATGTCTTTTTTAGCCTTATCAGCTTGTGCGCGTTGAGCCTTCTCTTCAGCTTCACGTTTTGCATCCGCTTCACGTGTTACTTTTGCTTCGGCTTCGCGCTGTGCTTTCTCTGCAGCATCACGTTTCGCTTGCTCTTCAGCATCGCGTTGTGCTTTCTCTTCCGCTTCACGATTAGCTGCATCCTCAGCCTCACGTTTCGCTTCATCTTCAATAGCGCTGCGCTTCACGTAAGTACGTTTTTTACGTACCTCTACTTGAACATCCTTACTCTTACCGCCTCCAGCGGCAACACTTAGCGTGCTGCGGGTCTTGCGTTGAAGAGTTAAACGAGTCGGTTCTGTTTCACCTGAAGTATCGCCGTGCTCCTTTTTAAGGTGCGTTAGCAATGTTTGCTTCTCTGAATCAGTCACTTGATCCGACCCTGCTTTCTTCATGCCTGCATCAGCAAGTTGTTCAATTAAGCGGTCAACTGGCGTACCAATCTCTTCACTCAGTGCTTTAACTGTTAATTGTGTCATACCGCTCTCTCTCCTTGCTGAATTATTCTTCGTCGCCGAACCAACAGATGTTACGCGCAGCCATAATCAGCTCGCCCGCACGCTCTGCAGTTAGGTCTTCGATGCCTTCTAGTTCATCAACGCCTTGGTCAGCTAGGTCTTCCAATGTAGCAACGCCTTTTGCAGCTAGCTTGTAAGCCATTTCACGCTCAAGACCTTCAAGTGCAAGTAGGTCTTCAGCAGGCTCAACACCATCGAAAGTTTCTTCTTTCGCTAGCGCTAGAGTAGTCAGTGCGTCTTTTGCGCGGTTACGTAGTTCTTCGACGATACCTTCGTCTAGACCGTCCACTTCAAGAAGCTCGTTTACAGGAACGTATGCTACTTCTTCAAGCGTCGAGAAACCTTCTTCAACAAGCATTTGAGCAAAGTCTTCTTCGATGTCTAGGTGCTTCATGAAGTTTTCAATTGAAGCAACGGCTTCTTCTTGGTGCTTCTTCTGAAGATCTTCAACAGTCATTACGTTCAGTTCCCAACCAGTTAGTTGAGATGCTAGACGTACGTTTTGACCGCTACGACCGATAGCTTGCGCTAGGTTGTCAGCTTCAACCGCGATGTCCATTGAATGTGTATCTTCATCAACGATGATAGAAGCCACATCAGCAGGAGCCATTGCGTTGATTACGAATTGTGCCGGGTTATCGTCCCAAAGCACGATATCGATACGCTCACCGCCAAGGTCGTTAGAAACAGCTTGTACACGTGCACCACGCATACCAACACACGCACCAACAGGGTCAATACGTTTGTCGTTTGTTTTAACAGCGATTTTAGCACGAGAACCAGCGTCACGTGCAGCACCTTTAAGTTCAATTAGCTCTTCGCCAATTTCAGGCACTTCAACACGGAATAGTTCAGCTAGCATTTCAGGCTTAGAGCGAGTAATGAACAACTGGAAGCCGCGAGCTTCTGGCTTAACTGCGTATAGAAGACCACGAACACGGTCACCTGGACGGAAGTTTTCACGAGGAAGCTGGTCATCACGAAGGATTACCGCTTCAGCGTTGCTACCTAGGTCTAGGATAATAGTGTCACGGTTTACTTTCTTAACAACACCAGTAACTAGCTCACCTTCGTTATCGATAAACTGCTCAACGATTTGAGCACGTTCAGCTTCACGTACTTTCTGTACGATAACTTGCTTAGCCGTTTGAGTCGTAATACGGTCAAACGTTACTGATTCGATGTCATCTTCAATGAAACCGCCAAGTTCGATCTCTGGGTCATCGTACTTCGCAGCTTCAATAGAGATTTCTTTTGTTGGGAATTCAACTTCCTCAACAGCTTCCCAACGGCGGAAAGTTTCGAAATTACCCGTTTTACGGTCAATTTCAACACGAACTTCGATTTCTAGTTCGCTTTTCTTTTTTGTTGCCGTTGCAAGCGCGATTTCAAGCGCTTCAAAAATACGCTCACGAGGAACTGCTTTCTCATTAGAAACAGCTTCTACTACCGCCAAAATTTCTTTGTTCATTAATCTAGCCTCTTAAGCTCATCTCTCTAGGAGAACTAAAATTTAGGGATCAGGTTAGCTTTCGCAATATTGCTCAGGACGAATTCTTCTTCTTGTCCTTCAACCAATACTTTTACTGTCTCGCCTTCAATAGATTGGATATCACCTTTCCATTTACGACGGTTGCCGACAGCCATTTTCAAAACGATGCTTACCTCGTGACCAATAAATTGTTGGTAATGCTCTGCTTTGAACAGTGGTCTCTCTAAACCTGGTGAAGAAACTTCAAGGTTATAAGCCACTGAAATTGGATCTTCAACGTCCATTACGGCACTTACTTGGTGACTAACCTCAGAGCAATCGTCTACATTGATACCATTTGGTGAATCGATGTAAATACGTAGCGTTGAGTGCTCACCAGCACGAATAAATTCTAATCCAACTAACTCATAACCTGATGCTGCTACTGGAGCGTCAAGCATTTCAGTAAGTTGTCTTTCTAAACCAGTCATTTAACCACTCCAGAAACAAAAAAAGGGCTCAAAGCCCAATTTAAATTCCAAGCAAACATTATCTAAATTGCATTTACAAATGCTTAGATAACAAAAAACCCCGTATAAGCCGGGGTTTTTGTTGCTGGACCCTTATATGTTAAGTGCCATCATATTTGATATTACACTTAACTCACAGTGAGGTTCACACTGTGCAAACTTGCTACCAATACATGCTATATAATAGCATTAAAATTGGTTGCGGGAGCCGGATTTGAACCGACGACCTTCGGGTTATGAGCCCGACGAGCTACCAAACTGCTCCATCCCGCGTCCGACTTGTGAGCATTATACGCCCAACAAGATGTTTTACAAGTTTGTAAACATGGTGCCGAGAGAGGGACTCGAACCCTCACACCCTAAGGCACTAGCACCTCATGCTAGCGTGTCTACCAATTTCACCATCTCGGCATCAAATTTTTGCAGATTATTGTGGAATCTCGTCGCCTTGCGCCGGAACTTCACTCACTGCCTCTTCAGCTTGCTGAATTACCTGACCTTCAGTCGGGTTAATCCATTGTGACTCAGTTTTATGTGTAGACATATTACCAAGCACTAAGCTAAGGATAAAAAATGTAGTTGCAAAAATTGCAGTCATTCGGGTAAGGAAATTTCCTGAGCCACCAGCACCAAACACAGTGTTTGAAGCGCCAGCACCGAATGAGGCTCCCATATCTGCGCCTTTACCTTGTTGAATCAACACTAGGCCAATTACACCAAGCGCTGCCAACAGGTAAATCACAAGTAGAACTGTAAACATTTTTCCACCTATGTTCCTAATTGTTGAGCCAGCGCCGTTCAAAAAATCATTTTCAAGAACAAGGCTAGCGACCTCCTAACTGAAGGCCGAGCAATACTAGCGAATGCGACGATGACTGACAAGGGGAATTTGCTAAAAAATAAGCCTTTAACAAGCGAGTGGTTAAAAAAAGGGCAAAAGCGACATAAAACTCGTTTATGTCGCTTTTCATCAAGGCATAAGTTAAACAGACTTAATCACAGGCATGATGATGCATGCCACAACGATAAACTATTTAATTAGCAATTCGCTTTTACAGCATCAGCAATCTTAAGTGCAGATTTCTGAACAAGATCAGCATCTTCACCTTCAACCATCACTCGCAATAGAGGCTCTGTGCCTGACTTACGCAGCAATACGCGGCCTTTTTCGCCCAGCTCAGCTTCTACTTCAACAACTGCGGCTTTAACCGCCTCTGCTTCTAATGGGTTTGAGTCGCCGCTGAAACGAACATTTTCTAGAACCTGAGGGTATAACGTCATACCTTGAGAAAGTTCATTCAGTGTCATTTCACTATCAACGACTGAAGCCAACACTTGCAGCGCTGCAACGATGGCATCACCGGTCGTTACTTTATCCAATAGAATCACATGGCCAGAGTTTTCTGCACCGATCTTCCAGCCTTTAGCAAGAAGCTGCTCCATTACATAACGGTCACCTACAGCAGCACGTACAAATGGAATACCTAATTGCTTAAGTCCATTTTCCATACCAAGGTTCGTCATCAATGTACCGACAACACCGCCTTTTAGTTCACCACGACGTAGCGCATCACGAGCAATGATGTAAGCGATTTGGTCACCATCAACTTTGTTGCCTAGCTCATCAACCATGATGATGCGGTCACCGTCGCCATCAAAACCAAGGCCTAAAGCTGCTTTTTCTTCAACCACTTTAGCTTGCAGAGCACGCACATCCGTCGCACCCACTTCATGGTTAATGTTGGTACCATTTGGCTCAACACCCATTGCAATGACTTCAGCACCCAACTCTTTAAACACAGCTGGCGCGATGTGGTAAGTTGCACCGTGAGCGCAATCAACCACAATTTTCATTCCCGCTAATGTCATTTTGTGTGGGAATGTACTTTTACAAAATTCAATATAACGGCCTGCTGCATCATTTAAACGTACCGCTTTACCTAGTACTGAAGACTCCACGCACTCGATATCTTTGTCTAGTTCGGCTTCGATTGCCAACTCAATTTCATCCGACAATTTAGTTCCTTCAGAAGAGAAGAACTTAATGCCGTTATCGTAATATGGGTTGTGCGATGCAGAAATAACAATCCCCGCCTCAGCACGGAAAGTTTGTGTTAGGTAAGCAACAGCCGGTGTCGGCATTGGCCCCGTAAACGTAGCCTGAAGGCCTGCAGCAGCTAAGCCAGCTTCTAAAGCAGACTCAAGCATGTAACCAGAAATACGAGTATCTTTACCGATAATCACTTTCTTTGTGCCCTGCTTTGCTAAAACACGACCCGCAGCCCAGCCAAGCTTCAAAACAAAATCAGGCGTAATTGGGTACTGACCCACTTTGCCACGTACGCCATCTGTGCCGAAGTAACGTCTTTTATCAGACATATTGATTTTCCTTAATTATTATTTAGTGATTGTTGTTCATCACTTCAATTATCTTCATCGCTTCCAATGTATCTTCTACATCGTGAACGCGAATAATTTGAGCACCTTTCATCGCCGCAATGGTCGCGCAAGTAACACTTCCTACCATGCAATCTGCTGGGGCTTTATCTAGCAGTTTAAAGATCATCGATTTTCTCGAGATACCCGCTAAGATTGGCAAGCCAAGCGTATGAAATTTTTCAAGGTGCGCTAATAGGTGGTAATTATGCTCTATCGTTTTACCAAAACCAAAGCCAGGATCGAGAACAAGTTGCTCTTTAGGTATGCCGACAACCTCACAAGCCTCAACCCTTTCTTTTAAAAAGTCTTCGACATCCGTGAAAACATCGTCATAGCTAGGGTTAGCTTGCATGGTTCTTGGCTGGCCTTTCATGTGCATCAAACAAACTGGAACTTGAGCTTGAGCAGCAGCTTCTAAAGCGCCCGGCTCTTGCAGAGCTCGCACATCATTGATCAAGTCAGCTCCCGCTTCAACGGCTTGACGCATCACTTCCGCTTTGCTGGTATCAATAGAAATCCACACATCAAAATTGGCTCGAATCGCTTTAATTGCAGGGATAACCCTTGATAGTTCATCCTCCAATGTAACTTCAGGCGCTCCCGGACGGGTAGATTCACCACCGATATCAATAATACTGACACCTGCTTTGATCATGCGTTCAGCTTGCTGCAATGCTTTCTCTAATGAATTGAATTGACCACCATCAGAAAATGAGTCGGGAGTTACATTGAGGATACCCATCACATGAGGACGGTCTAAAAGGAGTGTTTTGCTGTTTGCTTGTAATATCATAGAAGGCTGGTCTTAAAAGGTTAAAACACTTTGCGCTATAAACAGAAAAACCCTGAGCGTACTCAGGGTTTTAATTAATAGCTTAGCGATTAAGAGTCTTTGTTTTGAGCATCATCTGATTCAGACTTAGCTTCTTCAACTTTTGACTCTTCAGCTTTTGGTTCGGCTTTAGCTTCAGATTTCTCCTCAGCTTCAGGCTTAGCTTCTTCCTTTGCAGGTTCTGCTTTTGCCTGGTCACCCCAACCAGCAGGCTCACGAATATCAGTCTTACGTTCCATGAGGTCATCAATCTGACCCGCATCGATCGTTTCGTACTTCATAAGCGCATCTTTCATCGAGTGCATCAAATCCATATTATCTTCTAGGATTTGCTTAGCTCGAGCGTAGTTGCGGTCGATAAGAATGCGAATTTCTTCATCGATAAGTCGAGTTGTATCGTCAGAAACATGCTTCGCTTGACTCATGCCGCGACCTAGGAAAACTTCGCCTTCTTCTTCAGCATAAAGAAGAGGACCCAGCTTCTCAGAGAAGCCCCATTGCGTAACCATCTTACGAGCAATATCTGTTGCACGTTCGATATCGTTAGACGCACCAGTCGAAACCTTCTCTTTACCGTAGATAAGCTCTTCAGCAAGACGACCACCGTACAAGCTAGAAATCATTGACTCTAGATGTTGGCGAGACATGCTTACGCGATCTTGTTCTGGTAGATACATCGTCACACCAAGTGCACGACCACGAGGGATGATTGATACTTTGTACACTGGATCGTGTTCAGGTACCAAACGACCGACAATCGCGTGACCCGCTTCATGGTAAGCCGTTGACTCTTTCACTTCTTCAGACATAACCATTGAACGGCGCTCTGCACCCATCATGATCTTATCTTTCGCAAGTTCAAACTCAACCATAGATACATTGCGTTTGTTTCCGCGAGCAGCAAATAGAGCCGCTTCGTTAACAAGGTTCGCAAGATCTGCACCAGAGAAGCCTGGAGTACCACGAGCAATCAGAGATGGTTCAACATCGCCTGACAGTGGAACTTTACGCATGTGTACTTTAAGAATCTGTTCACGACCACGTACATCAGGTAGACCAACCACAACTTGACGGTCAAAACGACCTGGACGAAGTAGTGCTGGGTCTAGTACGTCTGGACGGTTAGTCGCAGCGATAACAATAATACCTTCGTTACCCTCGAAACCATCCATCTCAACCAGCATTTGGTTCAGTGTTTGCTCACGTTCATCGTGACCACCACCAACACCAGCGCCACGTTGACGACCTACTGCATCGATTTCATCGATAAAGATGATACATGGTGCGGCTTTCTTCGCTTGTTCGAACATGTCACGCACACGAGATGCACCAACACCAACGAACATTTCTACGAAGTCAGAACCAGATATAGTAAAGAACGGTACTTTCGCTTCACCCGCAATTGCTTTTGCAAGCAATGTCTTACCAGTGCCAGGAGGACCAACCAACAGAATACCTGTAGGGATCTTACCGCCTAGCTTTTGGAAACGACTTGGGTCACGAAGGTAGTCAACAAGTTCTTTAACGTCTTCTTTTGCTTCGTCACAACCTGCAACATCAGCAAACATCGTTTTAATTTGTTCTTCGCTCATCATTCGAGCTTTGCTCTTACCAAACGACATTGCGCCTTTACCGCCGCCGCCGCCTTGCATTTGACGCATGAAGAAAATCCACACACCAATCAGTAAGATCATTGGGAACCAAGAGATGAAGATAGTGCCAAGCAGGCTCTGCTCTTCAGGTGGTGTGCCCTGAACTTTCACGTTTTGGTTAATTAAGTCATCAAGTAGCTTCTGATCATAAACAGGCATGTAAGTTACATACTTAGCACCACCACCACGACGGGTGAAAGATATTTCACTGTTATTGAACTGTGCGTCTTGAATCTGGCCTTGGCCAACTTCCTGTACAAACGTGGTGTAATCAACTGCTCTGCCATTACTTTCACCAGGGCCGAAGCTCTGGAATACAGACATAAGCACTACAGCGATAACTAGCCACAGAATTAAATTTTTTGCCATGTCACTCAAGGTGTCAGCCTCTCGATAACTAATTGTAATTAAAGGTAGGGTACTACAGTTTGTAACCTGTAGCTATATTGTTAACGGTTCAAAATCGAACAGAATCGTTAACCTTTGTAACCAGTGGCTACGATAAACACTTCACGAGAACGAGCTCGAGAAGAGTCGGGTTTTCTGACCTTAACCGTTTTAAACATCTCACGGACATCTTTAACGTATTGGTCAAACCCTTCGCCTTGGAATACTTTAACAACAAAACTACCATTGGTAGCTAGAACTTGTCGACACATATCCAAAGCTAATTCAACCAAATACATAGCTCTTGGTTGGTCTACTGAGTTATTTCCCGCAATGTTAGGTGCCATGTCAGACATAACCACATCAACCATATTAGGTTGAATACGATCTAACAACGCTTCCAATACTGCTTCTTCGCGGAAATCACCTTGTAAAAAGCTCACCCCAGCGATTGGATCCATAGGTAACAAGTCACACGCAATGATTTGTCCACTGTCACCAATAATCTTAGCAGCATATTGAGACCAACCGCCAGGAGCTGCACCCAAATCCACAACGGTCATCGCAGGAGACAACAATTTATCTTTCGCTTGAATCTCTTCCATTTTGAAATAAGCACGTGAACGATAGCCTTTCTTTCTCGCCTCATTTGCGTACTTGTCGTCGAAGTGTTCCTTCAACCAACGGCCTGAACTGGCCGAGTGTTTCTGTTTACTCATTGGATACCTAAATTGGAGGAAAGTACTAATTGCTGAATAAATTATAGTCTTCAGCATTAGATGGCGTTAAAATAGGTTTTTTCAACCCTAATACTAAAGAAAATTGGCCGCGTAATGAACCTAAGTACCAAACAAAAGCAGCATCTAAAGGGCCTAGCTCACAGTTTAAAACCTGTAGTGCTAATGGGCGCAAATGGACTTACTGAAGCTGTTCTAGCGGAAATCGAATTAGCTCTAGACCACCACGAACTGATCAAGATTAAAGTAGCATCAGAAGACCGTGAGACTAAGCAACTAATTATCGATGCAATTGTACGTGAAACTAAAGCTGAGAAAGTACAAACTATCGGTAAAGTTCTTGTACTGTTCCGTCAGTCTGAAGCACGTAAAATCGAGATTCCACGCAAATAAGTTAGTTTGACATCAAACTAGCTCCGCAATCAGAAAGCCACAGAGCTTATCTTTTAGTGTAGCGTGAGAAACGAAAAAGGTCGCATTTGCGACCTTTTTACTTATTAGAACCAAAGTAAATTCAACTAGATGTATTCTACTTTGTCGATTTCGAAATCTTTATCGCCGCCAGGTGTAGAGATAATAACCTCATCACCTTCCATCTTACCAATAAGACCACGAGCGATCGGTGATTTCACCGAAATGCGGCCAGTTTTGATTTCAGCTTCATCTTCAGAAACGATTTGGTAACGGAACTCTTCATCAGTATCTACGTCAATCAAAGTAACCGTAGTACCAAAGATAACCTTACCTGTGTTATCCATTTGAGTTACGTCGATGATCTGAGCTAGCGATAGCTTGTATTCGATATCTCGAATTTGAGCTTCACAGATACCCTGCTCTTCACGAGCTGCATGATATTCAGCGTTCTCTTTCAAGTCACCTAGTTCACGAGCTTCACCAATAGCTGCTGAAATAATAGGACGTAGCTTAAGTAGGCGATCTAATTCGTCACGTAGCTTCTGAGCGCCACGTACTGTCATTGGAACCTTTTCCATTTTTTACCTCTATGCCAAAGCTTTCTTTGGCCAACATAAATCCACCCAACATACTTATTGGGTGATAGAAACAAAACGATTTGGCTTAGTGTAAACAAACTTGATGGCTAAATCACCTTTATTCCACTTTGTATTATAAAAGCTTTATCTAGGTCTAAATTACAGACATCACAAAAATGAATATTAACTACCCCATCAATAAGCTAGCAAATAAATACCTAAAAAAAACAAAAACAAACCAAATAAACGCAGATCACACTTTTATAAAAATTACATAAAAACAACAAGTTAAATAACAGTAAATATAATAAAACAGTGTTCACTATTTTTATTGATATCATTTTACTAGCTGACTATGGAACTTTAGGGGTAAAAAGTACCTCATGAATTGCTCTGGCAAGTTTCACGCTTTTGTTCTAAGCATGATTATGAAGCTTGATTAATACGAGCAATACACAAAAAGGATTTAAATCCTTGATAAATACCTTTATGGACAGTAATTAGGAATTAATAACATGAATAACAAGACTCTGATCGCTCTAGCAGTAGCGGCAACAGTATCAGCTGGCGCAAATGCAGCTAACGTATACAGCCAAGATGGTACAGAACTAAACGTTGGTGGTCGCGCGGAATTCCGTGGTGACTTCATTGGTAACGGTGGTGAAGAAGTTGAAGGCACAATGGCAAATAATAGCCGTTTCCGTCTTAACGTTGGTGGTACTACAGAAATCAACGAATCACTAAGCGGCTTTGGTTTCTACGAAGCAGAACAAACAGTAAATTCTTCTAGCGACAATGACGCTAATGATACTTTCAAACAGCGTTACATGTTTGCAGGTCTTCAAGGTGAGTTCGGTGCCGTTTCTTTCGGCCGCCAAGATACAGCAGCAGTACAAATCTCTCAAATGTCTGATGTAACGACATTTACTGGTGCTCAAAAAGAATTCATCAGCGCTGGTAACGAGCAAATCAACAACACTATCCTTTACACTGGCGAATTTGACGCTCTAACAGTGAAAGCAAGTTTAGTTGCTGGTGAGAAAAAAGATACTGACTCTTACGGCGTATCTGCAATCTACACTCTTCCTATGGGTCTAGGCTTCGGTCTTGGTTACTCAGCAGGTGACAATGGCGAGAACCTAGGTTCTGGCGACGCGATCATCGCTGGTGTAAACTACACACTTGATTCTCTATACCTAGCTGGTACATACACTACTGGTGAAGCAGACGATAAATTAAACTCTGACTTCAACGGTATGGAATTCGCAGCAACTTATGGCTTTGGTAACGGCTTTACTCTAATGGGTGCTTACCAAAAAACTGAAGTAGATAACCTACTAGGTCAATCTAGCGATCAAAGTGATTTCTTCGAAATTACTGGTGACTATGCATTCAACAACAACATGAATGCTTACGTTGCATACATGCTAAACAACATGGATGAGAGCACTAATGGCGCTAAAGACGCAGAAGATACTCTACGTCTAGGTCTAAAATACTCTTTCTAATCTGTTAACAAGCACTTTGTTTGTTATATGAAATCAAAGGTCTAGCTAACGCTAGACCTTTTTTATGTTTACTCCCTCAACTCCTAACACACCTCTAAAACTTCGTACTCTGCATTGATTATTTAACCCACGATTTTTAAAACCTATAATCAAAAACAGCTCTACCTTTGCATTGAAACTTAGCTCACATACGTGACCTTTGAGTCATAGTGAGATAACGTAGCAATGGTTTTGAAACGATTCACCTATTGGAACAAATATGTTCAAGTTTTATCTTCTTACTGCGTCCCTACTATCTTGCCCTGTATTTGCTTACACTCCTCTAGATAAACTACCAGATGGCAGCAGCACAAGTATCATTTTGGAATCACTGAGTGGCGATTCAAATGAAATGAATACCGACACTGATGGCTTTTATCCACCCGCCAGCACTTTAAAACTCGTTACGGCTTTGGCGGCTAAATTGGAACTGGGGGATGACTTTCACTACACGACCAGCATAGCTCGTTCTAATGAAGACGTTGTGATCTCATTCAGCGGTGACCCAACGCTACAACGAGAACACCTAAAAGGCCTTTTATCTCAATACGCTAAATCACAATCTAAAACCATCAAAGGTAACTTATACCTCGATAACTCGGCTTATACAGGCTATCAGCGAGCGGTTGGTTGGCCTTGGGACATTCTAGGCGTTTGTTACAGCGCGCCTTCTAGCGCGATGACTTTAGACAGCAACTGCGCACAAGCCTCTATTTATACAAAAGATAACGGCAGTACTCGGGTCTATATTCCAGCTCACTACCCGATAGACGTGACAACCACCGCTGCCACCGTAACTCGCTCTGGGCAGAAAGCCACACAATGCGACTTAGAGCTCATTACCACTCCAGACAACGCTTACAAGCTCTCTGGTTGCTTAGTTGAGCGTAAGAAACCACTACCGCTCAAGTTTGCGATTCAAAATCCAGATCTTTATACCTACCAAGTCGTGACCTCGCTTCTTAAAGAGCTGAAAATCCAAGTTAATGGCGATGTGATTGTTGGTAAAAAAGCTAAAGCAAACAAAACTACGTTAGTCGCGAGTCACCATTCTGAAAAGCTTCCTGAACTGCTCGATACCATGCTAAAGAAATCAGACAATCTGATAGCAGACAACCTAACCAAAACGCTGGGTGCAACGTTTTATGTCCAGCCTGGTAGTTTCAATAACGGTACTGAAGCGATAAAGCAGATACTGCTGACTAAGGCCAACATTAACCTCAGTAAAGCGCAGCTAGTCGATGGTTCAGGGCTATCTAGAAATAACCGCATGACCTCGCAAACCATGGCTCAGGTTCTGCGTTATATCTGGGAAAACGATCAACAGCTCAACCTGATTGGGGCTATGCCTACATCTGGCACTGATGGAACGCTCAAATACCGTCAAAGCATGAGAAAAGCACCGATCCAAGGCAACATTGTTGCAAAGAGCGGATCTTTATATGGCAGTTACAACATGGCGGGATACGGATTAGATAAAGCGGGGAATCCAAACTCTCTGTTTGTGCAGTTTGTCCGTGACTACTTCCCAGAAGAACAAGATCCAGACAAGCCAATAGAAGCACCAATTACCCAGTTTGAACGTATTTTCTACGCAGATGTAGTTGAATTCAGTCAAATACAGAGTAAATCTCAATAGCGGCTTACTTGTAAAAGGCTGTTAATTAAACAATAAAAAATGGCGCTGAAGATCGTATGATCTTCAGCGCCATTTTTCTTTCTAAGATGTTTTTCTTCGGAAGTGCTTTTTGTTTCCAAAGTATTTATTTGAAGGCGTTAAGCGATACCTAAGAATGAATTCACTACCGTGAAGTAGATCCACATCCCTGAAATATCGACTATCGAAGCTAAGACAGGGCTCACCAGCACCGCAGGATCTAACTTGAATAACCGCGCAACAATCGGCAATCCAGCGCCAAGCACGGTTGATATTGTCACTTGAATAAACAGAGCGACAGCAATCGCGTAAGCAATCATATTAATGTCGTAACCACCCGTTGATTGGTTGTCACTGAACAGTAAGATGCGGCCTATCATCACCAAGGCAATCGCAAGCGCCAAGCAGATAGCAACTCTAAACTCCTTCCACAGAACGTTCGCCCACTGGCGTTTCTTCAGCTCCCCTGTGGCTAAAGCCCTAATGACCAGAGTTGCAGCTTGTGTTCCTGTATTGCCACCTGCAGCAGCGATTACCGGCATATAGATCGCCAGAAGCACTAGCTGGCTAAGAATGTCTTCATACTGAGCAATGATAAGCCCTGAGACAATTCCCAGCAGTGCTAACGCAATAATCCAACCGATACGCTGCCTAACATGGCTAAGCACTCCAGTTGAAAGGTAACCTTGTTGAGGTTCAACCTCTGAATAGATCAGCCCTAGTTGGTGAGCTAGATGTCGAGAGCGCTTCTCAAAGCCCTGCTCTTCTAACTCACTAAGTAAAGTCTGAATCGTACTAAGAGAGCATTGCCCGAGTACTAACACCGCATCTTCAAGTGGCATGCGGTTCAAAAGGTTAATTTGTTGCTCACGTCCGTACTGTTGAAAGGCATTAGATACAGCTTGGATGTCTTTCTCTGAGTACAGAGCTTCAATAGATAAAAAAGTGTTGTTCATTACCGTCATGGCGAATCTCCCGATTGGCAAAGGTAACGACCATCAAAACAAATAGCTTATAGCGAGTACACCCAGAGCATATAACTCGTGTATCAAGAGCGTATAGCCCGTATATCAGGAGCGTATAGCTAAGCGCACCAAGAACTTAAAGCGCTAATGGATCTACTTGTTAGAATCTAGTGTGTGGAAAAGAATGAGGGGGAAAACAAAGATACCCTACCTGAACGGCAGGACAATAGATCAATACCGAGACAGGTTACTCTTCTCCATTCAAACTAGGAGGATGGTCGGTATTGTTCATAAAAATCTCCAGAATTACTGTCAATATGACAGCGCGCATAGTGTAGCAATGCACGTTCAAAAACTTCGTCAACTTTGTGTCAATAAAAAAGGCATCCGTGGATGCCTTTTGTTCAATTATTGATGCGCGTTATTACTTAATAGTAATACGAGCAAACTTACGTTTACCTACTTGGTAAACTGCAGTACCAGCTTCAGGTACGAATTTGCTGTCTTCAATCTTCTCGCCTTCAAGCTTAGCCGCGCCTTGCTTGATCATACGCATCGCATCAGAAGTAGAGTTTACAAGACCTGCTTCTTTTAGAACGTTCGCAATAGGTAGGCCAGCTTCGAATTCGAATTCAGGCATTTCATCTGGCACTTGGTTCTTAGCAAAACGGTTAACGAACTCTTGCTCGGCTGCTTCAGCATCGGCTTCACTGTGGAAACGAGCAATGATCTCTTTAGCCAGTAGAACTTTAACGTCACGCGGGTTCTTACCTGCATCAACGCCAGCTTTCAGCTCCGCAACTTCTTCAAGAGGACGGAAAGACAGTAGCTCGTAGTAGCTCCACATTAGATCGTCAGAGATAGACATGATCTTACCAAACATCTCGCTTGGTGCTTCACTAATACCGATGTAGTTATGCGCAGACTTAGACATCTTCTTAACGCCGTCTAGACCAACAAGCAGTGGCATCATTAGTACCGCTTGTGGTTTTTGACCAGCTGCTTTTTGCAATTCACGCCCCATTAGAAGGTTAAACTTCTGGTCAGTACCGCCAAGCTCAACATCGCTCTCTAGTGCAACAGAGTCGTGACCTTGAAGAAGTGGGTACATGAATTCGTGGATTGCGATCGGTTGACCACCAGCGTAACGCTTTTTAAAGTCATCACGCTCAAGCATACGAGCAACAGTTTGGTTAGAAGCAAGACGAATCATGCCTTCTGCACCAAGCTCAGATAACCACTCAGAGTTGAAACGAATTTGCGTTTTCGCAGGATCTAGAATCTTGAATACTTGCTCTTTGTAAGTCTCAGCATTCTTCAATACGTCTTCACGGCTTAGCGGTGGACGCGTTGAGTTCTTACCTGATGGGTCACCAACCATTGCAGTGAAATCACCAATAAGGAATGTCACTTCATGACCAAGCTCTTGGAAAGCACGAAGCTTGTTAAAGATAACCGTATGGCCTAGGTGGATATCTGGAGCAGTTGGATCGGCACCCAGCTTAATGCGTAAAGGACGACCTTCTTTTAATTTAGCAATCAGTTCGTCTTCTGGAATCAGTTCTTCTACGCCACGTTTGATCTCGGCTAGTGCAGCTTCAATACTCGCCATTCTTGTTCACTCCCACAGATTTGGCAAAAATATAATAATTAGACATCTTACTTGAATAGCGATGTATTTTGAAACCAGTTACACTATTCCGTCGTCGATTTTCATAATATTTACAGAACGAACCGGAACATGTTGTCTATTTTTGCACGCCTTCCTATTTTGCACCGGGCTTTTATCGCATTTTTTAGTGCCATAATTTTCGTCGCGATTTTCTTACTCCCCGACGTCAACAGTTTGCGTGACGATTCGGGCGCTTTAGTTGTGGGAAAACATTACCCACTGACTATCAATGCATCTGCGCTTATTGGCTCAAGTGATGCACCGCCGACGGCTGTGCTTAATTGGGAGAAATACACCGTTCGTTCTGGCGAAAGCACCTCTGTTTTATTTGAACGTATTGGCCTCTCATACCGCTTGCTGATCACGCTACTCAATACCAATAACGATATTAAGAAGCAGCTGTCTAACCTAAGACCTGGTGATGTATTGCAATTCGGTTTTGATGAAAACAACGACCTTATTCAGTTAAAACGACAACTTAGTGCGTTTGAAAGCTTCAAGATCACTAAGTCTGGTGATTCGTTTACCTCTAGTATCGACAAGAAAGAAGTTGCCTATCAATACAATTACGCTGAAGCCAACATCACGTCTAACTTCTGGAATGCCGGGGTAAGCGCAGGCCTAACTGCAAACCAAATAATGGAACTGGCAGGTATATTCGGTTGGGATATCGACTTTGCGTTGGATATTCGTAAGAATGACAGTTTCAAAATCTTGTACCAAGAGAAAGTGGTCGAAGGCGAAGTGATTGGTCGCGGAAAGATTATGGCGGCTGTGTTTAAAAACCAAGGTGATTCATTTACCGCGGTATTGGATGACAAGAGCGGCAACTACTTCGATGAGAATGGACGTGCGATGAAGAAAGCCTTCCTACGCTCGCCAATTGATTTCCGTCGTGTGACATCGAACTTTAACCCACGCAGAAAACACCCAGTGACAGGTAAGGTTCGAGCTCACCGAGGCACCGACTACGCAGCCCCTGTTGGCACACCTATCTGGGCGGCAGGTGATGGTATTGTACAGAAGTCAGGGTATAACCAATTCAATGGTAACTACGTGTTCATTCGACACAGCAACACCTACATCACCAAGTATCTGCACATGAAGCGACGTATGGTGAAAACGGGGCAGCGCGTAAAACAAGGTCAAACCATTGGTACTTTGGGTGGTACAGGTCGTGTTACTGGCCCGCACCTACACTATGAATTCTTGGTCAATGGCGTACATAAAAATGCGCGTACCGTGAAATTGCCACAATCGAAGTCGTTAACCGGTAAAGCAAAAGCAACCTTCATTGCTAACTCTGAGATTCGACTTAATAACCTTGAACGATATGGTCAGCTACTAGCGACCAATTAGGTTAAGAACCATATAAATCAACGGAAAGAGCGCCCACTAAGGCGCTCTTTTTTATTTCATAGAATCCGTTGCTGTGATTAAGCGTGATTGCTTCAATCACGCTTACCTTAACTACTAATGTTTTGGCTATCCTCAGTTTTTTTATCTCGCCCTAGCATCAGTAAGCAAGGCGTCAGCACCAAGGTTAGTACCGTCGCAAATGCCAAACCTCCAGCAATTGCAGTAGCTAGCTGTGACCACCATTGCGTACTCGGCGCACCAAACTCTATCTTTTGATTAATCAAGTCGATGTTCATCTCTAACACCATCGGCATCAAGCCTAAAATGGTGGTGACAGTTGTCAGCATTACCGGCCTTAAACGCTGAACACCAGTTCTTAGAATCGCATCTCGCTTATCCAAGCCTCTTTTAATTAGCTGGTTATAGGTATCGATCAGCACGATATTGTTGTTCACCACAATCCCAGCCAATGCAATCACCCCAATACCGGACATCACAATGCCAAACGGACGTTGGAAGATAAGCAAGCCAACAAACACACCAACCGTTGAAAACAACACCGCACTAAGAATCAAAAATGCCTGATAGAAGCTATTGAACTGAGTAATCAGAATCAAGGCCATGACCGCAAGAGCAACCATGAATGCACTTTGTAAGAAGGCTGAAGAGTTTTCTTGTTCTTCATTCTGACCACGGATACGGAACTCAACGCTACTCGGAAGCCCCAACTCACTCAGCGACTGTTCGATCTTTGGCAGTTCGAGAGCAAGGTTATAGCCCTCTTCCATATCCGCCATGATGTTCACGACTCGCTTACCATCGAGACGCTTAATCGTGTCTTGTTTATGATCAGGGACTATCTGTGCAAAATTGGTAATCGGCACTAAGCCAGCAGGTGTTTTGACTCTCAACTGGTCAAAGCGCCCGATATCTCTCTTGTCATTTGGATAACGCACCAAGATGTCGACCTCTTCTGATGAATCATCAGGCAGGTAATCACCGATCTTTAATCCATTAGTCACAAATTGAACGGTATTACCAACTAAAGTCGCGTCAGCTGCAAAACGGGCGGCATCGTCTCGGCGAATATCCACCTTCCAATCGATGCCGTCTTTGCTTGCAGTGTCGCTGATATTGGTCAGCGCTTGATTACCATCCGCCCAACTTCTTACAATCTTAGCCGCCTGATTGAGCTGTTCCGGTGTTTTAGCCGAAAGCTCAATCACTAAGTCATTTTCAACCGGAGGCCCTGCGTCTGGAAACTTATATTCGATCTCAACACCAGCGTATTGATCGGTTTGCACTTTTAACTCATCAATGATCGCCTTAACACTGCGACGGTATTGCCAATCCACAGGGGTGATCGATATCAAACCAATTTGGTCGTCACCACCAGTACGAGTGTAAACGGTATCGAACTCGTCATGATTCAACATCATCTGTTCAATATCACGCATGATGACATCTTTCTCTTGGATAGAAAGATCACCATGGGAGCGAACTTTGACGTTAAAGAATGGCGGATCAACTTCTGGGAAGAACTCTGCACCTAGACCGGCTTTGGAATACGTAAAACCAACCGCAACCGCGAGTAATATCGCACTGAAGAGAATCTTAAATGGGTGTTTAATCGCAATCGAAAGCGTGTGGTAATACGCCTTGGTTAAGCCAGTCGCCTGTGAGAAATCACCATTGTGCAATGCCACCATTCGCGCTTGGCTTTGAGGTGATACGTATTGAGGCTTGCCTATCAAACCGCCTAATACTGGCACAAACAACAGCGCCATAATCAATGACGCGGTTAAGGTCGCAATCAACGTTAATGGCAAAAACTTCATAAACTCGCCCGTCACATCCGGCCAAAACAGTAACGGAGCAAATGCCGCCAACGTTGTTGCAGTAGATGCTGTTATCGGCCATGCCATACGCTTAGCTGCATCTCGATAAGCCGCTTTACGCCCTTCGCCTTCTTGCATTCGCCTGTCGGCAAACTCGGTAACTACAATCGCTCCATCAACCAACATCCCAACCGCCATAATCAATGAGAAAAGCACCACGATATTCACGGTTAAACCAAACACAGACAGCACCAATAACCCAGTGAGGAATGACCCAGGAATTGAAATTCCGACCAATAATGCGGTTCGGACACCAAGAATGGCGATGATAACGATCACCACTAAAATGATGGCGGATAAGATATTGTTTTGCAGATCGTTGAGCATAATCTTCACATCTTTAGATTCATCCCAGGTGTATTTAACCAATAGGTTATTTGGCCATTCAGCTTGCTGCTGAGCACCTTTCATTACCGCCTTGACGAGCTCAACGGTTTCAATGATGTTTTCACCCGCTCGCTTCTTGATATCCAAGACAACCGCAGATTTACCATCTAAACGGGCAAAGCTTTCAGGGTCTCGAAACGCTCGACGAACCGTGGCCACATCACCAAAGGTCACGATCTGCTTACCATCCACTTTAATTGGTAGCTCAAGCACGTCTTTTAGAGAGTTAAACACCGAAGGAACTTTGACCGAGAAACGCCCATACCCGGTATCAACAAAACCGGCCGCAACCACTCGGTTATTCAAAGCGATCAAGTTGTAAATATCCGCTTGATCTAGGCTGTAGCTCTCCATCAACAGAGGATCAACAATGATTTCAACGATGTCATCGCGATCGCCTGCAATATCGACCTCTAAAATTTGGCGATAGCTTTCTAGTTTATCTCCAAGATCTCGGGCAATTTGCACTATGGTGCGCTCAGGAAGAGTGCCAAACAGAACCACTGACAACACAGGTTGCTCAGACGCGAGTGTCACCTCATTCACAGTCGGCTCGTCACTGTCTTCTGGTAGTTTAGGTTTAGCAAGATCAACAGCATCACGCACATCCGCCATCGCTTTAGTTAGGTCGACACCAACGTTAAACTCCAACACAACAGAGGCATGCCCTTCTGCTGCGGTTGCTGTCATCTCTTTTACGCCTTCAATCGACCTAAGCTCTTGCTCGATAGGGCGTACCAATAAACGCTCCGCATCGGTTGGCGAGATCCCTTGGTGCCCGACTGAAACGTAGATAATTGGAATGGTGATGTCTGGGCTCGATTCCTTAGGTATCGTGATATAAGTAACGACACCGGCGACAAGAATTAACGCTAAAAGGGAGAGCATTGTTCGAGCACGAGACAAGGCTGCATCAATAATTGAATACATCAGTTATCTCCTACTCTGCGGTTACGTTAGAGAGTTCAGCGCCTTGCTCAACAGCAATCACCGAGTCACCATCACGAACAAAGCCTTGCCCCACCGTGATGATATCGACACGCTGACCTAACCCCGTAAGCCACACTCCATCTTGCTCAGCTTTCACCAGTTGAATGCCGACAAATTTCACGATTGGTGAGTCATCAATTGAAACCAAAGTTTTAACCCCAAGATTACCGGCCTCATCTAGTGCCAACATGGCAGGTGTCACTTTGATTGCATCTCTGGTTTCTAGATTTAGGGTTACTTCAGCACTAACACCGGCAGGTAACAGACCATCAGAGTTATCGATTTCAATCTCAATTGGGAAGGTATTGGTTGAGGCAGAAGAGATTCGAGAAACATAACGCAGACGACCTTCCGCTTCTTCTCTCTCTAACAGGCGAACCAAAGCGGATTGATTGACTAACAAATGCTGGATATGACGCTCACTGACATCCGCCTCAATAACCAAAGGATCGAGGTCAATCACGCCAGCGACAGGATCGCCAACACCAACGAAATCACCGAGCTCCACCATCAAATCTTGAACCACGCCAGAGAAAGGTGAGGTAATCACTGTGTTCTTTAGAGCCAATTCCGCATTGCGCTTCATGGCCTT
This sequence comes from Vibrio bathopelagicus, assembly GCF_014879975.1. Lineage (NCBI taxonomy): Bacteria > Pseudomonadati > Pseudomonadota > Gammaproteobacteria > Vibrionales > Vibrionaceae > Vibrio > Vibrio bathopelagicus. The sequence goes on from NZ_CP062500.1 coordinate 2,981,522, forward strand.
TGCTTCCGTTAGTGAAGCCTCTGCAGTGGTATAGGCAATTTCCCCTTGAAGCCCTCTCTTCTTCAAAGACTGCGCAGCTTTAAATTCTTTCTGTTTCAAACGATATAACGCCGATGCTCGCTCCAACTGGATCTCTAAATCGCCTTTATCAATCTGAGCAATGGCTTGTCCTGCTTTAACCAAATCGCCTTTAACAACATTCAGCCGGACGATTTTTCCCGCAACTTCCGCTCCCAATCGAGCATGTCTATCGGGCGCCGTTCGTCCATAGAGGTCAATCGTTTTGAAGGTGGGTGATGAACTGAATGTTTGAAAGGAAACCTTAGCCAATGGAATTTCTGTCGCTTTCTTCTCTGGCGACTCTTCCGCTTGTCCCACTCCTAAGCCAAGCCAGATAGACAACAACATCACTAAAATCAGCGAAACCAGCCACGGCTGCTTAAGTTTCTGAAAAAGTGGCGAGTTAGGAAATAGAGTGGGCATAACAAATCCTTTTGTCCGATGTAATTAAAGCGCGCTAATTGGCTTAACACGGTTATGTGCAACTTCCATATGCACAGAGATAACCTTAACAGACCAAAACCAAACGAAGTTGGACATTATCGACAGTTTAAAAAATATGCCGTGTACTAAAAATGAAGGGAATATGTTGAAAAATAATAGGTTAAATATCGAGGTAAATTCTGATTTCGATGAAAAAGCCTCACGGTCGACCGTGAGGCTTAACTTACTGCGGCTTTTTGGGGAGTCTATAAACACAAAAACGCCGAACATAGGTTCGGCGTTTGCAGTATTTCTAATGTAGCCTCAGCTTCTTCAGTTCAAGCTATACGCTGAATGAAGCACCACAGCCACATGTTGTTGTCGCGTTCGGGTTATTTACAAAGAAACGTGCGCCTTCTAGGCCTTCAGTGTAATCAACCATGCCGCCCATTAAGTACTGTAGGCTCATCGGGTCAACAACCAGCGTTACACCGCTGTTTACAATGGTAGTGTCGCCATCATTTACTTTTTCATCAAATGTGAAGCCGTATTGGAAACCACTACAACCACCACCTGTAATGTATACGCGTAGTTTTAGTTCTGGATTTTCTTCTTCAGCAATTAGCGTCTGTACGCGGGTAGCTGCTGCATCAGAAAAAGACAATGGGATATTTACTTCGCTCACGACAACCTCTCTTACCTGTGTCAAAAACAACATGATACAAATCTAATTCGAGACCATAGTTGTTGAGTATTTTCTTATATTCTGGGGATTATCTAATACCTGACTGAAACGTTCAAGTATTCACCACAGGATCGGTCCTTTTACTGTTGTAAACTCGCCATAATCTGACAATTAAAACGTGTAACCACACAAAACAACCAGATTCGGGGGATTATATCGGCGAAAGCATTCCTAGTTGGATTCGGGATAGGTACAATGCGAGCCAATTGGTCCGACAGTCAAAAGAGGATATATCAATGACCAAATCAGCAGAACTGTATCAAAAGGCACAGCAAACTATTCCAGGTGGCGTTAACTCTCCAGTGCGCGCTTTTAACGGTGTAGGTGGTTCTCCAATCTTCGTTGAGCGAGCTGACGGCCCACTTCTTTTTGATGCTGATGGTAAAGCATATATCGATTACGTTGGCTCTTGGGGTCCAATGATCCTAGGTCACAACCACGCGGTTATCCGTGAAGCTGTTATTGATGCAGCGCAACGTGGTCTAAGTTTCGGTGCTCCAACTGAAACTGAAATCAAAATGGCTGAGCTAGTATCTGAAATGGTTCCATCAATGGAACAGCTGCGTATGGTTAGCTCAGGTACAGAAGCAACAATGAGTGCGATTCGTCTCGCTCGTGGCTTCACTGGTCGTGACAAGATCCTTAAATTTGAAGGCTGTTACCACGGTCACGCAGACAGCCTACTTGTAAAAGCAGGTTCTGGCGCACTGACTTTAGGTCAACCAAGCTCTCCAGGTGTTCCTGCTGACTTTGCTAAGCTGACGCTAACAGCAACGTTCAATAACCTAGATTCTGTACGTGAAATCTTCGCGGCAAATAAAGGTGAAATCGCATGTATCATCGTTGAGCCAGTTGCGGGCAACATGAACTGCATCCCGCCAGTAGAAGGCTTCCATGAAGGTCTTCGTGAAATCTGTGACCAAGAAGGCGCGTTGCTGATCTTTGATGAAGTAATGACAGGTTTCCGCGTTGCAGAAGGTTGTGCTCAAGCTTACTACAACATCAAGCCAGACCTAACGTGTCTTGGCAAAGTGATCGGTGGCGGTATGCCAGTGGGTGCTTTTGGTGGTCGTAGAGATGTGATGCAATACATCGCACCAACAGGTCCAGTTTACCAAGCAGGTACGCTTTCTGGTAACCCTGTAGCGATGGCAGCTGGCTACGCGTGTCTGAAACTATTAAGAGAAGAAGGTAACGAGAAACGTCTTGCTGCGAAAACTAAACAGCTAGCGAGCGGTTTCAAACACCTTGCTGACAAACACGGCATTCCAATGCTAGTGCACCAAGTTGGTGGTATGTTCGGTTTCTTCTTTACTGATCAAGAAACCGTAACGTGCTACGAAGATGTAACCAAGTGTGATGTAGAACGCTTCAAGCGCTTCTTCCATCTGATGCTAAAACACGGTGTTTACTTAGCACCATCAGCATTCGAAGCAAGCTTTACGTCTCTTGCTCACGGTTCAAAAGAGATTGATGCAACATTAGAAGCAGCCGATCGCTGTTTCGCTATTATTGCTGCAGAAAGCAACGAATCAAACAGCTAACACTTTAGCTAAGCGTTTGAATTTAGGGCTGCATTACTGCAGCCCTTTTTAGTATTTGAGCCCTTGTGTTTAAGGCAAACACCTTAACGAAACAAGCTAACCCTGTACTAATAAGCCTTTAACGTTCCCAAAAAAGAAAAACCAGCAACATAATTGTGCCTAGAAACATTCGAAACCACGGGATCTCTTTTTTTGTTTGCTGTTCTTCATCTTGGCATTTTTTATCTTTACCACAACATCCCATAATGAAAACTCCTCATTGCTAACTCTCTGTTTTGCAGCCATTATAAACTCAGAACGTCAATATAGAGACCATTACTGTGTCAGAAAAACTCAAAATCAATACAAGCCACTGGGTAATCATCATTGCCCTACTCGCGGCGGCTTATGCTTGTTATCTGCTTATCGAACCGTACGTTAACTCAATCGTGATGGCATTTATCATTTCACTATTGATGTTTCCGATTCACGAATGGCTTGAAAAGAAGATACCGAATAAAGAGAACGTAGTCTCTCTACTTTCTTGTGTGATCCTCACTTTCATTATCGTCATCCCTTTGTTGGCGGTATTTGCAGCCATCGTGCAGCAAGGATCGTTATTCTCGCAAAACACCTATCAATGGGTAACACACGGCGGTATTCAAACCTTATTTGAACACCCTTTAGTCGTGAAAGCTTTATCGTTCGTGAACAATTATCTACCTTTTGACAATATCGAACCAAAAGCAATAGCGCAAAAAGTCGCAGAATTTGCCACCAGCTTTGGTTCAAAACTTGTGGGTATTAGTGCGAAGATCCTTGGTGATGCGACTAACTTCTTAATGGACTTTTTCTTAATGCTGTTTGTGTTGTTCTTCTTATTGAGAGATCACGACAAAATCATCAGCGTTGTTCGTCATATTTTGCCTTTATCTCGTAGCCAAGAAGACAAATTGCTAACCGAGATTGAGCAGGTTTCTAAATCAGCCGTGATGGGCTCATTCTTAACCGCAATAGCGCAAGGTTTTGCGGGCGGTTTAGGTATGTGGATCGCGGGCTTCCCAGGTCTATTCTGGGGCACAATGATAGGCTTCGCATCCTTTATTCCCGTGGTTGGTACTGCGCTTATCTGGATCCCAGCCGCAACCTACTTATTCCTAACGGGCGATACCACTTGGGCTATTTTCCTAACGGTATACTGCGTTGCGATTGTGGGCTCAATTGATAACCTACTGCGCCCGCTATTAATGCAGGGCAGCGCAGGCATGAACACCCTAATGATCTTCTTCTCATTACTGGGTGGTATTCAACTGTTTGGTTTAATAGGCCTGATCTATGGTCCACTGATCTTTGCTATTACGATCGTCCTTTTCAATATTTACGATGAAGAGTTTAAGGACTTTTTGAACCAGCAAGACAAGAGTTAACCTGCTCAACGTCAACTTGGTTGGCGAACGAGTATTAAACACTTCAAGCTTTGGGCGGATTATGCGAAAATCCGCCCTCATTTTTTGCTAACGATTCAATAGAGTGTCCTATGTCCGCCTACATTGCCCCAAGCCAGATTGCTCAGCGTCAACTCGCCTACTTTGAAGGCAAACATGTTTTAGTTGCTGGTGAGGCAGAAGACTTATTCCCTGTTGAGTTAGCCAAACATTGTGAATCTGTCACCGTGTATACCTCTAATTACAGCTATTACCGCCAATTAGATAACTGCAGCTCTATTCAACGTTTTTACGGTGCTGAGTTCACCGAAGAAACCAAAGCTGACTTGGTAATGTTGTATTGGCCAAAAGCAAAAGCGGAAGCGGAGTTCTTACTCGCGATGTTGTTTGCAAAATTAGGCAAAGACACTGAAATCGTTGTCGTTGGTGAAAACCGCTCAGGCGTGAAAAGCATTGAGAAGATGTTTGCCCCTTATGGCAAGGTCGTAAAATACGATTCAGCGCGCCGTTGTTCTTTCTACTGGGGTCAGTGCTTCGAGCAACCACAAGCTTTCAACCTACAAGATTGGTTTAAAACCTACACAGTTAGTATTGACGAGCAATCACTTACCGTTAAAAGCCTTCCTGGCGTATTTAGCCACGGTGCATTCGATGTGGGTAGCCAACTTCTACTGGATACTCTGCCAAAACTAAAAGGCAAAGTACTGGATTTTGGTTGTGGTGCAGGCGTGTTAGGTGCGGTTATGGCATCTCGTAACCCTGATATCGAGCTAGAAATGTGTGATATCAGCGCGTTCGCAGTCGCATCAAGCCAAGCAACCCTCGAAGCCAATGGTCTAGCGGGCAAAGTTTTCGCATCTGATGTTTATTCTGATACGTCTAAAGACTATCAGTTCATCATCAGTAACCCGCCTTTCCACTCAGGATTAGACACAAGCTACAGTGCAACGGAAACTCTGCTAGCGCAGGCGCCAAAGCACCTCAAGCGCTCTGGTGAGATGATTATTGTTGCAAACAGCTTCTTAAAATACGTGCCTATTATTGAACAAGCGTTTGGAAAATGCGCGACTCTAAATAAGACCACTAAATTCGCGATATACCACGCAAACAAGTAGCCTATCTAACACAGCGCAGGGTCATAATCTGCGCTGTCTGTTCATATTTTTATCAAAGCTCTATAAAAATGAGCTTTTGCACACGCTTTAAATACCACTTACTTGTCAAAGTAAAAAAACTCGTTAATTTCGTTAAATTGGAACCCATTAATTCTATTCTCTGTACTTGTTTTCGCCCCTTTTAGCAGTACATCAAAGGAAAGTAGTACCCAATTTATGTTTAGATTCTATCGAAAGCAGAAGTTTAAGCGCCTTCAAAATACCCTAATGTTGGCGTTTCTCGTCCTCAGTATTACCCCAGTGACACTTATCGCGATCTTTTTCCTCCAATCGCACAGTCAGGATCTTCAGGAACAAAGTACTTCGCACCTTGTTTCGGTCCGTGATACTAAGCAGCAACAAATCGTCGATTACCTACAGGCACAAGAATCGCAAGTCATGGGCTTCGTTCGCTCAGAGCTGGCCAATGCCAGTGGTGGGCGTTTCTACGGTTTAATCAATGCCTTTCAACGACTAGGCTTAGATATTGATGAAGCGCGCAGTAATGCTCAACAGCGCTACATTCAAGGTTCAGGCGATCAAATCAAAACATCTATTCTTCCTGAGTCGAGCAGTTTCATCGGAAGCGAACGCTATCGCTTGCTGCATAAGCGCTACCATAACTCATATCAAGAACTGCTTAAGCGTTCAGACTTTGATGACATTCTATTAGTCGACATTAACGGTAACGTTGCTTACTCCGTATTTAAGCGTGATAACTACGGTACCAACTTACTGACCGGCAAATACAAAGATTCAAACCTTGGGGTCACCTTTCAAAGGCTGGCTAAGGACGTAACAGACAAGCGTAAATCCAACGAAGATTACACCCCTGTTATCGTGTCTGATTTTAAAGACGAAAACGGCAAGCAAACCGCATGGCTCGGTGCACCTATTGTTCAACAAGGGTACTTGCACAGCTATGCGATGTTTAGACTGCCAATTAACGGTATTACCAAGCTTATTGCGGATCTAAACAAAAGCTCTAATATTCAAACACTTCTTGTTGGTAGTGACCACTTACCTCGCAGCCTTGCTCACTCTCAAGAGTCAATTAACCTAAGCTTAGATGTTGTCGACAAAGCTCTAGCTGGTGAAACAGCAGTAGGCACGTTTGACAACACTCTCGATCAGGCGATCATCGCCGCTTACACCCCGATTGAGCTTAAATACGCAACATGGGCATTGGTTGTCGAACTGCCGGAAAAAGAGGCGTTTGCTCGTATTCATCAATTAGAAAAGATCTTCGTGATTGTGATGCTGACAGCGATCATTCTCGTGGTCGTTGCATCGCACTACTTATCGAACTTCATCACCTCGCCATTGTTAAAGCTCACTTGGGCGGCCGAGAAGGTCTCAGCCGGCGATCTTGATGAAACGATGATCAATACCGAACGTAAAGACGAGATAGGTCGCCTAGCTGTTAGCTTTGAAAGGATGCAGCGCTCTATCCGTGAAAAAATGCTGCTGATTAGAAGTCAAAATGATGAGTTAGAAGACAACCTCAAAACGATTCAAAAGCAAAACGAAGAGTTGCAGCTTGCCAATAAACTGAAAGATGAATTCTTGGCGACGACTTCGCATGAGCTCAGAACACCACTGCATGGTATGGTTGGTATCGCAGAGGCATTAATATCTGGTGCGAACGGGCCTATTCCCGCCAACCAGAAGTACCAGTTGGATATCATCATCAATAGTGGTCAGAGATTGGCGACCTTGGTTGATGACCTGCTCGATTACCACAAAATGCGCTATGGCAGCTTAGATATTAAGAAATCAGCCGTTGATTTGTCTGCTGCCACCAGCTTAGTGCTTGAGTTATCTCATCACCTGTTAGGTAACAAACCAATCCGTATTATCAACCAAGTTCCAAGTGATTTAGGGTTAGTCTCGTCTGATCCTCAACGACTGGAACAAGTGATGTATAACTTGGTCGGCAATGCCATCAAGTACACATCCGAAGGTAAGATTGTTATCTCAGCAAGCGTTATCGACGACAACATTCGTGTACAAGTTGTCGATACCGGCCAAGGTATCCCAGCAGAATACCTAGAACACATCTTTGAACCACTCATTCAAGCAGGACAAGACTCAAGTAACTATCGCCAAGGTGCAGGGCTTGGGTTGTCCATTAGCCGTCAGCTGATCGAGCTAATGGGTGGCTCGCTGTACGTAAGTAGCCAGCCTATGCTTGGGACGACCTTCAGCTTCACATTGCCTCTAGCTACCCAGGAAGAGTTGGATAGCTACAATGAATCTGGGAGCTATTCACACTTCCAAGTGCCTGATTTGATTGATAACACTCAGCAAGAAAATAGCGTTATTAGCGAAGACCCGAACGGCCCGTTGTTAGTGATTGCTGATGATGAACCGGTCAACTTGCGCGTGTTAGACAGCTTCTTGAAATTAGAAGGTTATCGAGTTCGCACCGCATGCGACGGTCCGGAAACGATTGAACTGATTGAGAAAGAGAAGCCAGAACTGCTTCTACTCGACATCATGATGCCGGGTATGAGTGGCTATCAGGTGTGTGAAGCGCTGCGTAAGCAATATGACCATGCGCAATTGCCAATCATCATGCTCACTGCACTTAATCAAGCGGAAGACCGTGTTCGTGGCTTTGAAGCTGGTGCCAACGATTACTTATCTAAGCCGTTTAACAAACAAGAACTGGCTGCTCGAATCACAGCGCACTTATCCGCGAGTAAGGCCGAACAGAGACGCCTTGAGAATGACCTGCTGCAACTAGAGCTCAAACACCGAGCCATGGTTGAAGCTAACCTACTCGAAACTCAAGGACGCTTGTTAGAACAGTTAGAATCAGCTCCAGAAGCCATTATCTGTATTCGAGAAGACCAACGCATTCGCTTTGCCAACGAAGCGGCGGCGAAACTGTTTAGACGCGGACAAGAGCAACTTAAGCGCTCAATGGCCGATGAGATCATTGCACCTAAATACCTCAAGGTGGAACAAGCTCACTACTGTGGCGACATCGATATCTATATTGATGATACGCGTCAGCGCATACCAAGTGACATCCTTAAGCTGCCTGAAGGCTCAGGGCTCGATACCATGTATATCTTCAATGTCGGTGGTGGTGTTAACTCAAACCGTATCAATAACCTTGAAACGGCGGTTGAAGCGCTTTCAAGTTATGCTTTTGAAGGCGATAAAGACAAACTGCAACAACTGAAAGAGCTCGGCGGTGAGTTCACTCGCCTTGCTGATAAGGCAACCGGTGAAGGTAAAAACAAACAAGAACTAATGCGTGAAGTGTTGGTGGATGCGATGACCAATGCCATCATTTATTGGGAGTCAGTCACAGGTGAAACGAAGTTTGCTTTCGCAGAGAAGAGTGGTTTATGGCGTGTTTACTTAGACCGAAGCACGCTTCAAACACGAACCCTAGATAAATATCTACGCTTTGAAACCTTACCGAAGACGCCTCGCTGGCGCACGGTATTGAGTTCTATTGAGTTCATTCTAGAGCACTGTAAGGAACAGACACCAGAAAGAACTCATATTGAGATGCTAAGGGATAAACTACAGAAATTACTGACCAGCTAATCCTGAACTAACATCACGATACTTTAAATAATGGAGCCCACCTCGTGTGGGCTTTTTTGTACATAACATTCCGATTCGAAGAGCAATAACATCTGTTCGAATGCACTTTTTTCACGCCTTTAAACAAGAGGGATATCACGTTACTTGAGCTTTAATGCACCTTTAAAAAGTCGCGCTTACTCACCCTATTCTCCGCATTTTCTAACAGTCAGCTGACTCTTTGTTGCAGTTTGAGAAGCGAGTCACAACAGAACGGCAGATTTAATTTTCTAGGAAAATTTAACGTAAAATCAGCAAGTGACCAAGATCTACAATTACATCAATACAGAGCGAGGAATTATAATTAAAAGCCCCCTAAGTAAGTAGGCACTTACATTCTATCAAAACTACAAATTCAATTGCGAGTCACATCACCATAACAATTGCGCACAAAAAACCACCAAAGCACCCTATTTTGACGTTAATGACGTGTGGTTATGTGTTTTTAACGTTTTTGACGGGAAACGAGTTTGATTAATTCATCGATAAGGTGTTTTCTTACTCCTGCCAAAGGCCTACAGGCCACTCTTACCACTTCTCAGAAGAAGCAACAAATCTGGAGCAACGAAGAAGAGGTAGGCCTTTAACTAGAGTGTGTATCTACTAAACAATTAGCGACAGATAACATTCAATCCATTAGTGAAATGAAAGCAAATAGTAAGGAACAGCTATGCTTGCCAATATAAAAAAAACAGCACTAGCAACAGCAATTATTGCAACTGCTACAACAGGTTTTGCATCAGTAGCAACTGCTGCAGAACGCAGCGAACTGACCGTTCACCCGAAAGAGTACACTACATTCGTACGTAACTTTAACCCGTACCTTGGTGCTACTAACCTACATACTACAACTGACTTCATGTATGAGCCGCTAGTAGTATTTAACGAAATGCACGGTAACACTCCAGTGTTCCGTCTAGCTGAAAACTTCAAGATGTCAGATGATCTGATGAGTGTTGTTTTCGACATTCGTAAGGGTGTTAAATGGTCTGACGGAGAAACTTTCTCTGCTGATGATGTTGTTTTTTCTTTCAACCTTGTAAAAGAGAAGCCAGAGCTTGACCAGTCTGGTATCAACTCTTGGGTAACTTCTGTAGAAAAACTGAACGATCACCAAGTTAAGTTCAGCCTAACAGAAGCAAACTCGAACGTACCTTATGAGATTGCTAAAGTACCAGTAGTACCTAAGCACATCTGGAAAGACATTAAAGACCCATCAACTTTCACTAATGAAAATCCAGTGGGTTCTGGTCCATTTACAGAGATCGATACGTTTACAGCACAACTTTACATCCAGTGTGAAAACCCGAACTACTGGGATGCTGACAACCTAGATGTTGACTGTCTACGAGTTCCACAAATTGCGAACAACGACCAATTCCTAGGTAAAGTTGTAAACAGTGAAATGGACTGGACGTCTTCTTTCGTTCCAGATATCGACCGCACATACGCAGCAGCTAGCCCGAAACACCACTACTGGTACCCGCCAGCAGGTACACAGGCATTCATCGTTAACTTCAAGCACCCTGATGCTGCGAAGCATGAAGCATTGAGCAACGTTGAATTCCGTCGTGCTTTCTCTATGGCTCTTGACCGTCAAACTATCATCGACATCGCATTCTACGGTGGCGGTACAGTAAATGACTTCGCTTCTGGTCTTGGTTACGCGTTTGAAGCTTGGTCTGATGAAAAAACTCATGACAAGTACAAAGGCTTCAACACTTACAACGCTGAAGGCGCGAAAAAGCTTCTTGCTGACGCTGGCTTCAAAGATGTAAACAAAGATGGTTTTGTTGATACTCCATCTGGTAAGTCTTTCGAACTAATGATCCAATCGCCAAATGGCTGGACTGACTTCAACAACACAGTTCAACTAGCGGTAGAACAGCTAAACGAAATCGGCATTAAAGCGAAAGCTCGTACGCCTGACTTCTCTGTGTACAACCAAGCGATGCTTGAAGGTACATACGACGTAGCTTACACAAACTACTTCCACGGTGCAGATCCATACACGTACTGGAACAGTGCTTACAACTCATCACTTCAATCTGGTGATGGTATGCCTCGTTTCGCGATGCATTTCTACCAAAACGACAAGCTAGATGGTCTTCTAAACAGTTTCTACAAAACAGCTGATAAGAACGAACAGCTAGATATCGCACACGGTATTCAGCAAATCATCGCTGCAGACCAAGTAACGATCCCTGTGATGTCTGGTGCTTACATGTACCAATACAACACAACTCGCTTTACTGGTTGGTGGAACGAAGAAAATCCAAAAGGCCGTCCAAACATTTGGGCTGGTATTCCAGAGCGTCTACTTCATGTACTGGACCTAAAACCAGTTAAATAAGTAATCGTTCAATCTTTGCGGCGTAACTTCTTACGCCGCTTATAAAAATCCCCACACTATCAATTGAAAGTATGGCGCTAGTCGTCAGGGGATTTTTCGTTCCAAATTTCGCTAGGAGCGACCTGAATCCAGAAACAGGGAAACAGTCTGGGTGAGTAAGGTGTGAGTTATGGGTTATTTTTTAAGACGTTTGTCATTTTATTTTGTCGCGCTATTAGTTGCAGCGACGTTAAACTTTATTATTCCAAGAGCAATGCCTGGTGACCCAGTTACCATGATGTTTGCGAACGCTTCTGTACAAGTTACTCCTGAGCGTATTGCTGCAATGAAAGAACTATTAGGCTTCGTTGATGGCGGCTTAGTGGTTCAATACGTAGCATACATGAAGAACATTCTAAGCTGGGAGCTTGGTACATCAATCCAGTTCTACCCACTTTCAGTAAACACACTGTTAGGTGGCGCATTCGGTTGGTCGCTTTTCTTAGCTGGCACCGCAGTTATTCTTTCTTTCTCAATTGGTTCAATCCTAGGTATTTTTGCAGCGTGGAAACGTGGCAGCAAATACGATGCATTTGTTACTCCAGGGATGCTGATTCTACAAGCCGTTCCTCAAGTGGTTATAGCAATGATTGCACTATTTACTTTCGCAATCGGTTTGAAGTGGTTCCCAACAGGCTACGCCTATACCGCAGGTACGATACCTGATTGGACAAGCTGGGCATTCATTAAAGACGTTGCGTATCATGCTTTCTTACCTCTGGTGTGTGCTTCCATTGTTCAAATTGGTGGCTTCCTAGTGAACATGCGTAACAACATGATCAACCTACTAGCTGAAGACTACATCACGATGGCTAAAGGCAAAGGCCTTAGCGAAAACCGAGTGGTATTCAACTACGCAGCTCGTAACGCGATGCTACCAAGTGTCACTGCCCTTTCTATGTCGCTAGGTATGGCAATCGGTGGTCAGTTAATTATCGAAATCATCTTTAACTACCCAGGTCTTGGTAGCGTACTTTTCAACGCAATCAACGCTCGTGACTACCAAGTATTACAAGGTCAGCTACTTATCATGACGCTATTCATGCTGTTCTTTAACCTAGTTGCAGACATGCTTTACGTTGTTCTTGACCCTCGTCTTCGTAAGGGTGGTAAATAATCATGAAAGACTTTCTAAAACTCATTTGGCGTAACCCGATGGCCCTAACTGGCGTCATCATCCTAAGTATTTTTATCCTTGGCGCGATTGCTGCTCCATTGATCACCAAACACGTTCCAGACAAACGTACAGGTAATCCACACGAATACCCAGGCTTCGTTGTTAAGTCTGCACAAACAAGCCCTGATGGCTGGGTTGCTCAAAATCTAGCAGACGACCGTCGTACATTGATTATGTCTAAAAAGGCAGACCACGTACTTGGTACAACTCGTATGGGTCGTGACGTTTGGTCACAAGTGGTATACGGCGCACGTGTATCTCTTGCTGTAGGTTTTGGTGCTGGTCTAACTGTATGTCTACTCGCAACGGTTATCGGTGTTTCTGCTGGCTACTTTGGCGGCCGTGTCGATGATATTTTAACCGCCGCAATGAACATCATGTTGGTTATCCCTCAATACCCACTGCTGTTCGTAGTTGCAGCCTTTATCGGTGAGGCTGGACCACTCACCATAACCTTAGTTATCGGCTTTATGTCCTGGGCTTGGGGCGCGCGTGTTGTTCGTTCTCAAACCTTGGCACTACGCGAAAAAGAATTTGTAAAAGCAGCAGAAGTTTTGGGTGAATCTTCATTCCGCATCATCTTCGTTGAGATTCTGCCAAACCTTATCTCTATCGTTGGCGCGAGCTTCATCGGTTCGGTGATGTACGCAATCATGATGGAAGCAACGATTTCGTTCTTAGGTCTTGGTGACCCGAACACAATCAGCTGGGGCATCATGCTTTACAACGTTCAAACCTCTTCATCAATGCTGATTGGCGCTTGGTGGGAACTATTGGCTCCTTGTATCGCATTAACACTACTTGTAACTGGTCTTGCGCTACTTAACTTTGCTGTCGATGAGATTGCTAACCCTCAACTGCGTTCTCATAAAGGCATGAAGCGTTGGAAGAAACTTGCAGCTCAAGACAAAGAAGAACGCGAACCTGACTTACCACCACAAAATGCACTTTGGAGCGGAGATAAATAATCATGTCTAAACCATTAATTTCTATCCGTAACTTATGCGTAGATTACATCACTGAAGCTGGCGATGTTCGCGCGTGTAACAACGTAAGTTTTGATATCGCTCCAGGTGAAGTATTTGGCCTAGCCGGTGAATCTGGCTGTGGTAAATCAACGGTCGCTTTCTCTTTAATGCGTCTACATAAGCCGCCAGCATATATCAGTGGTGGCGAGGTTATCTTCAACGGTGAGAACATCCTGGAATACAGTGATGAACGCATGCAAGCGTTCCGTTGGAGCGAGATGTCCATGGTATTCCAAAGTGCAATGAACGCGCTGAACCCAGTATTACCAATGGAAGAGCAGTTCTGTGACGTGATTATGCATCACACCAACATGACTCGTGAACAAGCAAAAAAACGCGCTGAAGGTCTACTTGAGATCGTCGATATTCACCCAAGTCGTTTGAGTGACTACCCTCACCAATTCTCTGGTGGTATGCGTCAACGTTTGGTTATTGCTATCGCTCTTGCGCTGAATCCAAAGCTGATAATTATGGATGAGCCAACAACAGCACTTGATGTGGTTGTGCAACGCGAAATCTTGCAAAAGATCTACGCACTAAAAGAAGAGTTTGGCTTCTCGATTCTGTTCATCACCCATGACTTGTCATTGATGGTCGAATTCTCTGACCGTATCGGCATCATGTACTCAGGTGAGCTTATTGAGATTGCTAACTCTCAAGATATTCTAGAAAACCCTTACCACCCTTACACCAAAGGGCTGGGAAGTTCTTTCCCACCGCTAACAGGGCCAAAGACCAAGTTAGCAGGTATTCCGGGCAACCCTTTGAACCTCTTAGAGATTCCTGAAGGGTGTCGTTTTCAAGCTCGTTGTGACCGTGTACATGAAGCCTGCACCAAAGTACCGACCTCACTACGTGCAATCGAACCGGGACATTTGTCTAACTGCCACCTGTACGGCGACCCAATAGTACAAAGGAAGCTATAGCTTGCACGCTCACTCAGCGTGAATAAATAACAAAGTGGTTTAACCGCTCTAAAACAAGCAAAGCGAACAAGGATTCTGGAGACAATTATGAGCAAAGATTTCGGTCAATTATTGGTAGAAGGTAAGAACGTCGTAAAAGACTTCCCAATAAGCAGCACCACCATTCAAACCCCGATGATGCGTGCGATCAACGATGTGTCATTCAAAATGTACAAAAGCCGCGGCTTAGCGGTAGTTGGTGAGTCTGGCTCAGGCAAATCAACAACGGCAAAAATGATCGCAAAAATGTATGCGCCATCAGGCGGTACGATCGAGTACAAAGGCCGTGACATCCAAGAGATCTCAAGCAAAAAAGATCTTATGCATTACCGTGAAGGTGTGCAAATGGTATGGCAAGACCCGTTTGGATCTTTAAATCCAACGCACAACATTTTTCACCATATTGCTCGCCCTTTGTTAATCCATAAAAAGATCAAACCGGGCAATAAAAAAGAACTGCAGGAACGTGTATATGATCTTCTCGAGCAGGTTGGCTTAATCCCACCAAAAGCAACGGCAGAGAAGTACCCACACCAGTTATCTGGTGGTCAACGTCAACGTGTCAACCTTGCACGTAACATCGCGGTAGGGGCAGAAGTTGTATTAGCCGATGAGCCAACATCAATGCTCGATGTATCGATTCGTGCGGGTGTTTTAAACCTGATGGAAGAGATGAAGTTTGAGAAACAGATGTCTCTACTTTACATCACCCATGACATCGCAACAGCTCGTTACATCGCTGAAGATCTTTCGGTGATGTACGTGGGTCACATGGTTGAATGGGGCGATACCGATGACGTTATTGCTAACCCTCAACACCCTTACACCCAGTTGCTGGTTTCTGCGGTTCCAGATCCTAAGAAATCGATCCACGAACAATTGGCAGGAAATAAAGGGGAAATACCTCTTTGGACACCAGTATCAGCAGGTTGCCCTTTTGCAGGCCGTTGTACTCACGCAATGGACAAGTGTAAAGAGCAATTACCGGGTGTCACTCAACTCGCAGATAACCACTTTGTGCGTTGTTACCTACACGAAAGCTAAGCAATAAATGCCCGTTAGGGTCTACGGACCCTAATTATTTATCCTAAAAAATTTCAGGTACCTAGCCATAAGAAACTAGGACTTTTGGAGAACATTGATGCTGTTATTGACCAACCATATTGGCTACGAATCCACGGCTCCAAAGCAAGCTATCTTACAAACTAAGAAAGTTCGCTTATCAAGTACGACTGCACTATTAGTGTGTGCCGACAACCATATTACCGTGGGCAACTTCGATGTTGTAAAGCAAGGCCGCGTAGCAAACTGGCATCAAGGACAATTCTTCACAATCGATTTCAGTTCATTCACTGAACCTGGTCGCTACTACCTACGCTTTGACAATCTACGTTCAGAAGTCTTTGAGATTGGTAGCAACCTATTAATGAACCACACGTTTTCTGATGTGCTTCATTACTTCAAGTCTCAACGTTGCGGCGGCACTTTCGACAAAAAAGATCGACAAGCACAAATTCTAGGCACTGACAGATACGTCGATGTCCATGGCGGTTGGTACGACGCATCAGGCGATGTAAGCAAGTATTTTAGTCACCTGTCTTATGGTAACTACCTCAACCCTCAACAGATTCCGATGGTTGTTTGGAACATGCTCAAAAGCGTGCGCTTGACCAGCAATAACTCAGACTTCCCGAAATTCTCCATGACTCGTCTGATTGAAGAAGCTCTATTCGGTGCAGACTTCTTAGTACGCATGCAAGACGCTGCTGGATACTTCTATATGACGGTATTCGACAAGTGGAGCAAAGATATCAATCAGCGCGACATCTGCGCTTATGCCACTCAAGAAGGCCATAAATCAACGGACTTACAAGCGGGCTACCGACAAGGGGCGGGCGTTGCTATCGCCGCATTAGCTGCTGCATCAGAGCTTGAAACCTCGGGCAGCTATTCTAGTCAAACTTACCTTGAAACTGCCGCCAACGGTTACTGGCACCTAAAAGAGCATAACCTCCAGTATCTAAACGATGGCGAAGAAAACATCATCGATGAGTATTGTGCCCTACTCGCTGCCAATGAGTTGTACCGAGTTACACAAGATTCTCAATATCTATCAGAAGCAAGAACTTGGGCTAGTCGCTTAATCGCTCGTCAGCAATCCGATGATTCATTTACGCATTTCTGGTCGGCAAACTCTGATGGCTCTCGCCCTTATTTCCATGCAGCTGAAGCAGGCCTTCCAGTGATTGCTCTGTGCGAGTATATCGACAATGAAACTGATGCAGTTCTGAAAGAACAAGCTCGCACAGTTGTTGAAAAAGCATGTCAGTTCGAAATCAATATTACAGACAAAGTCATCAACCCATTTGGCTATCCAAGACAATACGTTAAGTCTGTCGATGGCGATAAACGCGATGCCTTCTTTGTCGCTCAACAAAACGAAACAGGCTACTGGTGGCAAGGTGAAAACGCGCGTCTTGGCTCAATTGCGACCATGGCTTACTTAGTTCAACCACATATTCAAGATACAGATCTTCAAAAGCGCTTAATCCAGCTTTCACAAAACAGCCTTGATTGGATTTTAGGATTGAACCCTTACCACATGTGTATGCTCGATGGTCATGGCCATAACAACCCAGACTACCTACCACAGCTTGGCTTCTTTAATGCGAAAGGCGGTATTTGCAACGGCATCACGGCTGGCTTTGACGATGAACAAGACATCGCATTCAAGCCACCAGCTCAAAAAGACGACATGCTACAAAACTGGCGCTGGGGCGAACAATGGATCCCTCATGGCGCGTGGTACTTACTGGCAACAGCAGCACAATTTAATCATTTAGCACAGTGTAAGGAGCAATAATCATGACTCTTTACTACATAGGTATTGATGGTGGTGGCACCTCCTGCCGAGCTCGCATTCGTGATGACCAAGGCAAACTGATTGGTGAAGCTAAGAGCGGCAGTGCCAACATCCTGTTGGGCGTTGATGTTGCGATGAATTCGATTGTTGATGCCATCACCAAAGCCGCACAACAAAGCCAACTAGACTCTGACGACTTTTCTAATATGCATGTTGGATTAGCACTGGCTGGCGCAGAGCAAAAATCAGCATGGTTCGACTTCATGGCACAAGCACACCCTTTCGCAAGCATGACTCTCAATACCGACGCTTACGGCGCTTGCATTGGTGCTCACAATGGACAAGACGGTGCAATCATGATCGGTGGCACAGGTTCATGTGGCATCTACTTAAACAACGGCGAACAACATGTTGTTGGCGGTCGTGAATTCCCAATTTCAGACCAAGGTGGCAGCGCAGTGATGGGCCTTCGTTTAATTCAGCAAGTTCTACTCGCTGAAGATGGCATTCGCAACAAAACTCCGCTGACTCAACACGTTATGAATCATTTCAACAACGATGTTGATGCGATCGTGGCGTGGTCGAAAGGCGCGATTCCAAAAGATTACGGTCAATTTTCTCCAGTCATTTTTCAATTGGCTAATGAAGGAGATGAACTTGCTATCGAGATGCTTAAGCAGACTGCAGCCGATATCGAAATGTTTGTGTTAGCGCTGCATCGAAAAGGCGCTGACAAGGTGTGCTTAATGGGAAGTATCGCTGAACGCATTCTCAACTGGCTATCACCACCAGTACAGCAATGGATCGTTAAACCTCAATTTGACGCTATCGAAGGCGCATTGATGTTTGCCGGGAAATCACAACACAACTTGTATCAACAGGCTTAGCAGGGAAGTTATATGAATTATCGCATCGACTTAGCTGTTCTTTCTGAACAAAAAAACAACTGCCGATTCGGCCTTACGGTACATAACTTAAGTGACCTCGACGTACAAGATTGGTCACTGCACTTTGCCTTTGACCGATTCATCCTTCCTGAGAGCTTATCGCAAGGTGAACTGACGCAAGTAGGAAGCTTTTGTTCGTTCAAACCAAATTCGTCAGTGTTAAAGGCGAACAACCATTACTACCTTGAATTCAGCATTCAAAGCGCCCCATTCCGTTTCTATTCTGACGGCCTAAATGATGCTTTTATCCAAACGCATCACCAAGGTGAAACATCGGTACTGCCTGTCGCAATATCACCAATTGTTCTGGCTTCACCATACCGTGAACGCAATCAGATACCTGAAGTGAACGCTGCTGAGATTGCATTGATTCCTCAACCAAATCAAATCGAAATTCAGCAAGGTAGCTTCAAGCTAAGCAGCGAATGTAAGATTGAGGTTCAATCTCACCTTGCCAATAAAGCAGCATATTGGCTGCAACAAGAATTGCTCTCTACCTTTGAAATGTCTCTTTCGAATGAGCTTTCAACTGAACTTTCAAAAGACGAAAGCGGCGACATTCTGTTTCGCAGCAATCCGACTTTAGACGAAGCCGAGTACAAGATCACCATCGCAGCACAGCAGATAATGGTTGAATCAGGTAGCCAATCTGGCTTCACACACGCAGTGGCAAGCTTGATTCAATTGGTTCAACAACTGGATGCAGAGTGCCTCTCTGTTCCATGTTGCAAAATCGCCGATCAACCTCGCTTCAAATACCGAGGCATGATGTTGGACTGCGCTCGTCACTTCCACTCGGTAGAGCAAGTTAAGCGTTTAATCAATCAACTGGCGCACTACAAATTCAACGTATTTCATTGGCATCTAACTGACGATGAAGGTTGGAGAATTGAGATTAAAAGCCTGCCTCAGCTGACTGAAATCGGCGCTTGCCGCGGCCCTGATCATGCGTTGGAGCCGCAATATACTCACCTTGCTGAGAACTATGGTGGCTTCTACACGCAACAACAAATTCGTGAAGTGATTGAGTATGCTGAGCAGCGCAGTATCACGGTTATTCCTGAAATCGATATCCCAGGACACTGCCGCGCCGCAATAAAATCACTGCCTGACATGCTGGTAGAGCAAGCAGACACCACACAATACAAGAGTATTCAACACTACAACGACAACGTGCTAAATCCAGGTTTACCGGGTACTTACCAATTCCTAGATGCCGTTATTGAAGAAGTGGCAGAGCTTTTCCCTAGCGAATTGATCCACATGGGCGCAGATGAAGTACCACCAGGTGTGTGGAGCAACAGCCCTGCCGCTCAAGCTCTGATGAAAGAACACCAATATCAAGACAGCAAAGATTTACAAGGCCACCTATTCCGTTATGCCGAGAACAAACTCAAACAACTTGGCAAGCGCATGGTGGGCTGGGAAGAAGCGCAACACGGCGACAAGGTCAGCAAAGAAACCATCATCTACTCGTGGCTCAGTGAAGAAGCCGCTGTGAATTGTGCTCGCCAAGGTTTTGATGTGGTGCTGCAACCTGCACAGTTTACCTATCTCGACATGACCCAAGATTATGCACCGGAAGAGCCGGGCGTAGATTGGGCTGCTGTTATCCCATTAGAACAAGCTTATACCTACGAAGCGCTTGCTGAGATATCCGACACCGACCCAATTCGTAAGCGGATCCGCGGAATTCAGTGTGCTCTATGGTGTGAGATCGTCACCAATCAAAAGCGCATGGATTACATGGTATTCCCAAGAATTAGCGCTTTAGCTGAAGGATGTTGGACACATAAAAACAACCGAAACTGGCTAGATTACTTATCTCGCCTAAAGGGTCACCTGCCATTACTCGACAGACTCGATGTTGACTATCGTAACCCTTGGAAAGCTCAATAAAACAAAACTAAAGCGCCACTCACTTCGAGTAGTTGCTAACTCAAATTAAGGTGCTCAGTTAGATAATACTCAGCATCACTATTTAAAAATTAGCTGCATAGATGCAGTTTGTTAAAAAGGAAATGACAATGAAATACGGCTATTTCGATAACGACAATCGCGAATACGTCATCACTCGCCCTGATGTACCAGCACCTTGGACAAACTACCTAGGTACTGAAAAATTTTGTACCGTGATTTCGCACAATGCGGGCGGTTACTCGTTCTACAATTCTCCGGAATACAACCGTGTTACTAAATTCCGTCCAAACGGTACATTCGACCGTCCAGGACACTATGTTTACCTGCGTGATGATGAGACGGGTGATTACTGGTCTATCTCTTGGCAGCCAGTGGCAAAAAGCCTAGATGAAGCGAACTACGAGGTTCGTCATGGCCTGTCATATTCAAAGTTCAAATGTGAATACAGCGGCATTACAGCAACCAAAACGCTATTCGTTCCTAAGGGCGAAGATGCAGAAGTTTGGGACGTTGTGCTAAAGAACAACACTGATAAGCCAAGAACCATCAGCACTTTCTCATTTGTTGAGTTCTCTTTCAGTCACATTCAATCAGATAACCAGAACCATCAGATGTCTTTGTACTCTGCGGGCACCTCTTACCAAGAAGGTGTTCTGGAATACGACCTTTACTACAACACTAACGACTTTGAAGGCTTCTACTACCTAGCGTCAACCTTCTCGCCAGACAGCTACGACGGACAACGTGACAACTTCCTTGGCATGTACCGAGACGAAGCAAACCCAATCGCGGTTGAAAATGGCAAGTGTTCTAACAGCGCGCAAACTTGTTACAACCACTGT
The DNA here is from genome assembly GCF_014879975.1 of Vibrio bathopelagicus. NCBI lineage: Bacteria > Pseudomonadati > Pseudomonadota > Gammaproteobacteria > Vibrionales > Vibrionaceae > Vibrio > Vibrio bathopelagicus. Next base: position 3,002,612 of record NZ_CP062500.1, read on the forward strand.
GGTTCTCTGCATAAGCAATTTACCATTCAACCGGGTGAAGAGGTTCGCTTTGCGTACGTACTAGGTATCGGCAAAGGCAACGGTGAACGCCTACGTGAGAAGTACCAAGACACAGCAAACGTAGATGCCGCTTTCCAAGGCATCAAAGATCACTGGGACGAACGCTGCAACAAGTTCCAAGTTAAGTCTCCAAACGAAGGCTTAGACACCATGATCAACACGTGGACGCTTTACCAAGCGGAAACCTGTGTGGTTTGGTCGCGCTTTGCATCCTTCATTGAAGTGGGTGGTCGTACTGGCCTTGGTTACCGTGATACGGCGCAAGACGCGATCTCAGTACCTCATGCCAACCCACAAATGACCAAGAAACGTATTATCGATCTGCTTCGTGGCCAAGTGAAAGCGGGCTACGGACTACATTTGTTCGATCCAGACTGGTTCGATCCAGAGAAAGCCGACGTTGAGCCTTCAAAATCGCCAACAGTGGTTCCAACACCGTCAGATGACGACAAGATCCACGGCATTGACGATACCTGTTCTGATGATCACTTATGGATCGTACCAACCATCATCAAGTACGTGATGGAAACCGGTGAACACGATTTCTTTGACGAAGTGACTCCATACGCAGATGGTGGCGAAGCAACGGTTTACGAACACATGAAAGCCGCACTGAACTTCTCAGCAGAATACGTTGGTCAAACGGGTATCTGTAAGGGTCTTCGCGCAGACTGGAATGACTGTTTGAACCTAGGTGGTGGTGAATCTTCAATGGTTTCATTCCTACACTTCTGGGCTCTACAAGAATTTTTAGACCTGGCTAAGTTCCGAAATAACGATGCTGACGTTGCTAAATACACAGAAATGGCGGCTAACGTTCGCGAAGCTTGTGAAACGCACCTTTGGGATGATGAGGGTGGCTGGTACATCCGTGGTCTGACTAAAAATGGCGACAAGATCGGAACAGCTCAACAAACTGAAGGTCGAGTGCATCTTGAGTCAAACACGCTAGCGGTTCTATCTGGCGCGGTATCTCAAGAGCGTGGCGAAAAAGCGATGGACGCTGTTGATGAGAACTTATTCTCTGAATACGGCTTACACCTAAACTCTCCATCGTTCGCAACACCCAACGACGATATCGGCTTTGTGACTCGCGTTTACCAAGGCGTTAAAGAGAACGGCGCTATCTTCTCTCACCCAAACCCATGGGCTTGGGTAGCCGAAGCGAAGCTAGGTCGTGGTGACCGTGCGATGAAATTCTACGACGCACTAAACCCATACAACCAAAACGACATAATTGAAACACGCTACGCAGAACCTTACTCGTACGTGCAGTTCATCATGGGTAAAGACCACCAAGACCACGGCCGTGCAAACCACCCTTGGTTAACCGGTACGTCGGGTTGGGCTTACTTTGCGGTAACCAACTTCATTCTTGGTGTTCGCACAGGCTTTGAAGGTTTAACCGTAGATCCTTGTATCCCAACTGATTGGCCAGAATTCGAGGTGACTCGTCAATGGCGTGGTGCGACTTACAACATCACAGTTCAAAACCCGAATGCAGTAAGTAAGGGCGTTGCCTCTATCACGATTAACGGTGAGCAGATTGAAGGTGCAATCCCAGTACAAGCAGAAGGCAGCGTGAACGAAGTTATCGTTGTACTCGGCTAATCACTCAATTTGATGAACAGCTCCTATCTCAAGTCTTTACTGGCTTGAGGTAGTGAGACTAAAAGGATTTTCTAATGATTAAATTTGGTACTGGCGGCTGGCGCGCTTTCATTGGTGAAGAATTTACCAGAGAAAACGTCCGCTTAGTGGCACAAGCGCTCTCTAACATCATCAATAATGAAGATGCAGCGAAAAACGGCTTCGTTATCGGTTACGACCGCCGCTTCCTTTCAGATAAAGCCGCGTGCTGGTTTGCTGAAGTATTGGCAGCCAACAACATCAAAGTGAGCTTTATCGACAAGTTCGTTCCGACTCCTATCGTAATGTTCCAAGCGAAAGAGATGGGATGTATTTACTCTGCGTGTATTACCGCTTCTCACAACCCAGCGGACTATAACGGCATAAAGATCTTCATTGAAGGTGGCCGTGATGCTGATGAGATCATCACAGAAAAGATCGAACAACAAATTTCGACTTTAACCAGTGAAGATGTCGTCAGAGTCGATTTTGAACAAGCATTGAACGACAAAGAAATTGAAATCATCAATCCGATGAACGCCTTTGTTGACTCGATCATCAACGCGATTGATATCGAATCGATTAAACAAGCCAACCTACGAGTCCTGATCGATCCCATGTTTGGTGTAGCGAAAAACGCACTGCAAACCGTGTTAATCAGCGCTCGCTGTGATGTTGATGTAATCAACGATGGTAAAAACCCAGACTTTGGCGGATTGATGCCTTCTCCAAGTGCAGCAACGCTGTATCGCTTGAAGCACTTGGTGGCGGCTGAAGGTTACGACATTGGTATTGGTACCGATGGCGATGCCGACCGCTTGGGTATCATCGATGAGAAAGGTCACTTCATTCACCCTAACGAAGTGCTACTACTGCTTTACTACTACCTACTGGAATACAAAGGCTGGAAAGGCTCTGTCGTTCGTAATATCGCGACCACACATCTACTGGATAAAGTCGCTGCGGATCATGGTGAAAAGAGCTTTGAGGTTCCTGTAGGCTTCAAACATATCAGTTCTCAAATGGAAGCCGACGACTCACTGATTGGTGGCGAAAGTTCGGGTGGTTTAACCATTCGTGGCCACATAAAAGGTAAAGATGGCGTGTTCGCATCGAGCTTACTGGTTGAGATGATCAGTGTGACAGGTAAGAAACTCTCTGAGCTACTTGATGAAATCTACTCTAAGTATGGTTATGCGTATACGGCAGAAGGGGATTGCAAATTCAAACCTTCAGAGAAAGAAGCGCTCTACACCAAGATCTACGTAGAGAAACAACTGCCTGAATTTGAATACGAAATTGAAAAAGTCAGCTATGAAGATGGCGCTAAGGTGTACTTCAAGAATGGCGGCTGGGTCATTGCTCGCTTCTCAGGAACAGAGCCGTTACTAAGAATCTTCGCAGAAATGGAAGATAAAGACACTGCAGAACATGTTCTTCAAAAAGTGAAAGACTTCCTCTCTCTATAGGCTTATAGAGTGCAGCAGTTTTGTATAGGATTTAACAAATCACTGCCTTGTTAACGCCTATAAGTGAAGAACTCTTGCCCAGTACTTGATTAAAGTGCTGGGCTTTTTTGTCGCTGTCGCTTCTCGCTAGGCTTGGTTAGAACGCCAATACGCCTTTGGTATCGACTTTCACCGTTACTGGCATACCGAACTCAAGCGCTTCAGAAGACGTTGCTAGCAGTTTCTGACCATTAGCTTCAATCACATAACGACAGTGGTCACCCATAAACTGCTGTTCCAATACCGACAGGTTACTATCAACATCGTGGCTCGCCACAATATGCTGAGGCCTTAACAACAACGCACATTCAGCACCAATTTCGATCTGAGTCTGCGCTTTCGCTTCAATCAAACCTAAGCTTGTCTCAAACTCATGTTCAGAAATACGTTGTGCACCTAAATAACTACCGCCGCCCAAGAAGTCTGCAACAAACTTGCTTGATGGGTGGAAGTACAATTCTGACGCCGAGCCGTATTGTTCGATGACACCATGATTCATTACCGCCATCTTGTCAGCAAAGGCAAACGCCTCTTCACGACTGTGAGTAACAAAAATAGCCGTCACACCCTGCTTCTTGAAGATCTTACGAATCTGAGAAATCAACTCATGACGTACTTGAGTATCAATGTTGGAAAATGGTTCATCCAATAGCAGCAGGTCTGGCTTATATGCCAAAGAGCGCGCAATCGCGACACGTTGCTGTTGTCCACCAGATAGTTGATGAGGATAACGATCGCCAAATTGATCAAGATGAACAAGCTCAAGCATCTCTTTAACTTTCGCAGCCTTATCTTGCTCAGACATCTCACGTAGACCAAATGCCACGTTCTGATTGACAGTAAGATGTGGAAACAGAGCGTAATCTTGGAAGATCATGCCAATATTACGCTGCTCTGGTGGTAACCAATTCGCAGCGTCATCAATAACTTGGCAATTCAGACTCATGACACCACTGCTCAATGGAAGCAGGCCGGCAATCGCTTTAAGCAGCGTCGTCTTACCACAACCACTGGCACCAAGCAGACAAACAATTTCACCATGCTCAACTTCTAAAGAAAGAGATTCCAAAATAGTTTGGGACTCATACTTACAAGTCAGATCTTTAATTGATAATGCACAACTCATTAGTGTTTCTGCTCCAAGGAACGGTTTACGATGATCAGCGGAATTAAACCCACCAAGACTAACAACACAGCAGGCATAGCTGCTAATTCAAGGTGCTCATCTGACGCATAGTTATAAACATAAGTCGCGAGCGTTTCGAAATTAAAAGGACGCAGCAACAATGCCGCATTTAACTCTTTCATTGATTCGATAAACACCAATAAGCCTGCAATCAGTGCACCACGCTTAATCAGAGGGAGATGAACACGGCGTAACATCTGGTTGGTATTACAACCCATTGTTTTAGATGCCATATCCAAAGAAGGCGACACTTTACTTAAGCTACTTTCGATACTACCGATAGCTACAGCAGAAAAACGCACCACCATGGCAAATATCAGCGCAAACATAGAACCAGAGAAGATCAAACCAGGTCGCCCCCACTCCATCGCTTTCGCTATGTCATTAACTAAGTGGTCCATGAACAGCACAGGCACCATGACACCTATCGCCAACACGGTACCAGGAACCGCATAGCCCATTGATGCGAACCTCATGTAAGCCAGGTTTTTCTTACCAGGGCTAACACGTTGATTAAAGTTAACAATCAACGCAACGAGCACACCAATAATCGCAGCAACAACAGAGACATAAAGGCTATTAAGCGCATACTCTCTGAACTCTGGTGTCCAGCTTTGGGCAAAATATTTGTAGGCATATATGATTAACTGCGCGAGAGGGAATAAGAACGCAATACACACTAAACCCCAACACCAAAAGAGTGCCAACCACTTCTTCCAACCGATTAGCTCATAACGAAAGTCTTCACGGCTACTGAATTGATTCTGAAATAATTTCTGCTTACGACGGCTGTATCGCTCAGTACTCAACAACAGGATGACAATCACCAGCATAATTGCCGATATTTTTGCTGCGGCCGTTAAGCTCGAGTAGCCCAACCAAGTATCGTAAACCGCTGTCGTTAATGTGTTTACAGCAAAGTAACTCACGGTACCAAAGTCACCGATGGTTTCCATCGCAACAAGAGACAAACCTACCGCCATCGAAGGGCGCACGAGCGGTAATGAAATACGACGAAAGCTTTCCCAAGGAGAGCACTTTAATAAGCGAGCGGATTGCAGCAGGGATACGTTTTGCTCCATGAACGCCGCACGGCAGAGCAAATAAATATAAGGGTAAAGAACGAGAGACAGAACAATAATGGCACCCGACAAGGTTCTAATATCGGGGAACCAATACTCACCAGGCCCCCATCCCGTTAGATCTCGCAAGAGAATTTGAACAGGGCCTGCAAAGTCAAACCAGTCAGTAAAGATATAACCCACGATATAGCCAGGCATTGCCAATGGTAGCACTAGCGCCCATTGTAAAACACGCTCTCCAGGGACACGGCACATTGCCATGATCCATGCAGATGGAATACCAAAAATTAAAGACAGGAACATGGTTCCTATGACTAAAACCACCGTATTGTAGGCATAGGTGGGCATTACTGTGGACATCAGATGAGAAAATAGCTCATCGGTTTCTCCAACAGCAGTCGTGAATATCGCTAAGATTGGTAAAACGAGTAGTACAGCGATTATGCCGCTACTGGTGTTCCATAAATAATTCTTTTCTTTCATCGCCTAACTACAACGAGGCTTAATGAAATACATATGCATTTGCAAATACATCTCATGTCCTTTTAATGGTGGGGTTATTTATACTCATATACTCTAATGACTTCAAGGTGAGATGCACATAACTCAAGGGATCAACAGAGAGCTTTGTATCAAAAAGTGATTTCCCAAAAACAAACAACCCCAAGTGGCCAAAAAGTAGCTACTTGAGGTTGTAATTTTATGCGGGCCGAAGCCTACAATAATAAATTATAGATCGAACTTAACTTCATCTAATAGCTTGATTGCAGCCGCGTGGTGGTTTGCAATTTCATCTAGAGAAATAGTATCTGCTTTAAATTCGCCCCATGAAGCAACAAGCTCAGAAGGTTTAACGTCTGCTTTCACTGGGTATTCGTAGTTCACTTCTGCGTACATGCTTTGTGCAGTGTTACCAGATAGGAATTCCATCAGCTTAACCGCATTCTCTTCGTTTGGAGAGTATTTAGCCATTGCCATACCAGAGATGTTCACGTGAGTACCCGTTGTCTCTTGGTTAGGGAAGTTAATGTAAACAGAGTCAGCCCAAGCTTTTTGCTCTTTATCATTAATCATTTTGCCTAGGTAGTAGCTGTTACCAAGAGCAACATCACATAGACCTTCTTTAATCGCTTTAACTTGTGCGCGGTCGTTACCTTGAGGCTTACGTGCTAGGTTTGCTTTTACGCCTTCTAGCCACTCTTTCGTTTCAGCTTCACCTTTGTGAGCAATCATCGAAGAAACGAGAGAAACATTGTATGGGTGCTTACCGCTACGAGTACAGATCTTGCCTTTAAATTCAGGCTTAGTTAGATCTTCATAAGTGAACTCATCACCTAGACGACCAACACGGTCACGTGAAGAATAAACGCTACGTGTACGAGTTGTTAGAGCAAACCACTCGTTAGCAGTATCTTGGTACTGAGCAGGGATGTTCTTTTCAAGTACATCGCTTTCAACTGATTGAACTAGACCTTGTTTAGTTAGTTCAGATAGACGACTGATATCTACAGTTAAGACAACGTCAGCTGGGCTGTATTCACCCTCTTGAGCTAACTTCTCTGCTAAACCTTTTTTAGCAAACTTAACGTTTACTTTAATGCCAGTCTCTTTGGTGAACTCGTTGAACATTGGCTCAACAAGGAAAGGTTGACGGTAAGAGTATACGTTTACTTCTTCCGCAGCCATTGCTGTCGGGGCAATTACACCACACGCTAGAGCTGAAAGTGTTAGCAGTTTCTTCATTGTAAAATCCTTTATATCGAAATGATAATGTCTATCAGTTGTGTTATTATATTCATCAATAAAGTAATTACAATGATGAGAGACAAAAAAATAGTCTTGTAAGACTAATCAAACTCCCAGTTTTGTAACAAAACATTTCAGCAATTATGTCCGTCATAAGGCTTTCACATAGCTCCTGTAACCACGACGAGCTCTCTTACAATGTTCTGCCCAAATACAACAAAACCCCACAACGATTCGTTGCAGGGTTTTCTTTGTATTGCCTAACCATTTCAGATTAAGCAGTTACTGTTGATTATTTTACTGATACAAACTCAGGGTAAGCACCAACACCACAATCGTGCATGTCCATACCTTCAAGTTCTTCATCTTCACTGACACGAATACCGATTGTTGCTTTAAGCACTGCCCATACTGCTAGGCTAGCACCGAATACCCATGCAAAGATAACTGCTGCACCCAGTAGTTGAGCACCAAATGTTGCATCAGCATTGCTTAGTGGCACAGCCATTAGACCGAAGAAACCACATACACCGTGTACCGAGATAGCACCCACTGGATCATCAATCTTAGCTTTATCTAGGGCAATGATACTGAATACAACCAACGCACCAGATACCGAACCAATCGCTACCGAAAATAGTGGTGATGGAGATAGAGGGTCTGCAGTGATTGCTACTAAGCCAGCTAACGCACCGTTCAGAATCATTGTTAAGTCTGCTTTACCCCAAGTTGTTTTACATACTAATAATGCTGCAATCGCACCTGCTGCTGCTGCTGCGTTGGTGTTAAGGAAAATTTGGCCAACCGCTGTCGCGTTCTCAAAGTCAGAAACCATAAGTTGAGAACCGCCGTTGAAACCAAACCAACCAAACCAAAGGATAAATGTACCTAGCGTTGCCAGTGGCATGTTTGAACCAGGAATCGGGTAGATTTCACCGTTCTTACCATATTTACCTTTACGAGCACCCAGTAGAAGCACACCAGCTAACGCTGCTGAAGCACCAGCCATATGTACGATACCTGAACCCGCAAAGTCACTGAAGCCTGCTTCTGATAGGAAACCACCGCCCCAAGTCCAGTAACCTTCCATTGGGTAGATGAACGCTGTTAGCACGACAGAAAAGATAAGGAATGACCAAAGTTTCATTCGCTCAGCAACCGCACCAGATACCACAGACATTGCTGTTGCAACGAATACTACTTGGAAGAAGAAGTCTGATTCTAATGAGTGGTCTGCACCTTCACCTTGAGTACCAATCAGAGTACCAAATGACGGTAACCAGCCACCTTCGCCGTTATCGACATACATAATGTTGTAACCAACGACTAAGAAAGTCGTACAAGCAATCGCGTACAAACAAATGTTCTTAGTTAAAATTTCTGTGGTGTTCTTTGAACGAACGAGGCCAGCTTCTAACATCGCGAAGCCTGCAGCCATCCACATTACCAACGCACCTGAAATGAGGAAGAAAAAAGTGTCTAGTGCGTAACGTAGTTCCGTTACTGTTGTTGTAAGTTCCATATTAAAGTCTCCAGTCCTTGTAATTCTTTAAAGTGCTTCAGCATCCATTTCACCGGTACGAATTCGTACGGCTTGGCTTAGGTCATACACAAAAATTTTGCCATCGCCGATTTTTCCGGTGTGTGCCGCTTGGCTAATCGCTTCAACAACTCGATCTACATTTTCAGCTTGGGTTGCAATCTCTAACTTTATCTTTGGCAGGAAATCAACTTGGTACTCCGCACCACGATATAGTTCAGTGTGTCCCTTTTGACGACCAAACCCTTTCACTTCAGAAACTGTCATACCTTCAATACCGACATCAGAGAGCGCTTCTCGAACATCATCCAACTTAAATGGTTTAACTATGGCGTTTATTAATTTCATATTCTTTCCTTAAATTCTTCACTTAATCCGTTAATACTCTTATTACAATCCAAGTAGCGTGCCAAAATATTAAGTCGTTGATTTTAAATAACATGCAGATAATAAGGTCGTAAAAACGAAAAAGGCCGCACCAATATGGTGCGGCCTTTTCACTATCTTAATGCGTTGCACTGTCGTTGTTCCAGTTTTGGGCAACCAAGCCTTCAAAGCTCTAAATGACTCAAGAATAGGGGCTAACTAGCGAGTAGAAAGGTAGAGCTTAATAGCCTAAAAAGTCCATCCAGCGTTCGATAAGTCGCTCGAAATCATCGATTCCACAGCTTGCTTGGCTTTCACAATTATAGAAATCGAACTCACTGCCCTCTTCCATCTCTTGCTCATGACCTAACACGTTTTCTTGGATGGTTACGTCGTCTTCATTGATCGCTAGGCTGATCTCTTTGCCTAGTAGAGTAACTTCATTATTCAGATCCAAACGTGAACGCTCAATAAGCGCCATCACGTGGTCGAGCTTTTGCTTATCTTTACCGATCTCTTCTTGAAGCCAGCGGCCAACAATTTCATGACCCATGCTGCATTTCACATAGTATTCACCCATCAGAGTGTTTCTAGTAAATTCGAATTCCATAAGGCTCCAAAGCTCTAATAAAAAGAGGATTCAATAAAGAGGGTGTGGCAAAAATGAGGCGAGAGTATATAGCGAAGTCTATTGGAGATCGAGCCTGATTCATTCAGCATCAAACGAACCGTAAGAACGCAGAAACAAAAACGCCCTCTCACAAAGAGAAGGCGTTGTATTAGCAGTAAGTGCTTTACTGCACTTTATCGCACTCCATTAACCGCTTACGCAGGCTCCTGGAAGATAACTGTGTCTGCTTTGTCCGTGTACTGACCCATTTTATGGAAGTTCAAGTAACGGTAAGTATCGGCAGCGGTTGCATTAATCTTCTCTGCGTACGCCAAGTACTCCTCTTTAGTTGGGATACGACCAAGAATCGCACCAACAGCAGAAAGCTCAGCAGAAGCTAGATAAACGTTCGCACCATTACCCAAACGGTTCGGGAAGTTACGAGTAGACGTCGACATTACTGTCGAAGCGTCAGCAACACGTGCTTGGTTACCCATGCATAATGAACAACCCGGAGTTTCAATACGAACCCCAGCACGACCAAAGATGCCGTAGTAGCCTTCTTCTGTCAGTTGGTCTTTATCCATCTTAGTTGGCGGAGCAACCCATAGGCGAGTATTCAAAGAGCCATTAAACTCTTCAAGCATCTTACCTGCAGCACGGAAGTGACCAATGTTGGTCATACAAGAACCGATGAACACTTCTTGAATCTCAGTGCCTTGAACGTCAGAAAGAAGACGAGCATCATCTGGATCGTTTGGTGCACATAGGATTGGCTGATCGATGTCAGCAAGGTCAATCTCGATAACATGAGCGTATTCAGCATCTGAATCAGCAGCAAGCAACTCAGGGTTCGCTAACCACTCTTCCATTGCCGTAATACGACGCTCAATAGTACGAACATCACCGTAACCTTCAGCGATCATCCACTTAAGCATAACGACGTTCGAGTTCAGGTACTCTTCGATCGACTCTTGAGACAGCTTAACGGTACAACCCGCAGCAGAACGTTCAGCAGATGCATCAGAAAGCTCAAATGCTTGCTCAACAGACAGGTGTTCAACACCTTCGATTTCTAGTACGCGACCAGAGAATTCGTTGATCTTACCTGCTTTCTCTACTGTTAGTAGACCTTGCTTGATGCCGTATAGAGGAATCGCATGTACTAGGTCACGTAGCGTGATACCTGGCTGCATTTCACCTTTAAAGCGAACAAGGATTGACTCTGGCATATCAAGAGGCATAACACCTGTTGCTGCAGCAAATGCTACTAAGCCAGAACCTGCTGGGAATGAGATACCTAGAGGGAAACGAGTATGCGAGTCACCACCTGTACCAACAGTATCAGGCAGAAGCATACGGTTTAGCCATGAGTGGATAACACCATCACCCGGACGAAGTGAAACACCCGCACGATTCATGATGAAATCAGGTAGCGTATGGTGAGTGTTTACATCAACTGGTTTCGGGTATGCCGATGTGTGACAGAAAGACTGCATCACTAGGTCAGCAGAGAAGCCTAGACACGCAAGGTCTTTAAGCTCATCACGTGTCATAGGACCCGTAGTATCTTGAGAACCTACAGTTGTCATTTTAGGTTCGCAGTACTGACCCGCACGCACACCTTCAACGCCACACGCTTTACCTACCATCTTCTGAGCTAACGTGTAGCCTTTATCAGAAGCAGAAGGGTCGATCGGCTTAGCAAACAGATCGGTTTCAGCTAGGCCTAGAGCATCACGAGCACGGCCTGTTAAGCCACGACCAATGATCAGTGGAATACGACCACCAGCACGTACTTCATCTAGAAGTACTTTGCCTAACTCAAAGCTTGAGATATCTGCACCGTCTTTACGAACAACACCTTCATAAGGATAGATATCAATCACATCACCCATGTTCATGTCTTGTACGTTCAGCTCAATTGGTAGTGCGCCTGAGTCTTCCATTGTGTTGTAGAAGATCGGAGCAATTTTACCACCAAGACAAACACCGCCAGTACGCTTATTTGGTACGAATGGGATATCTTCGCCCATGAACCAAAGCACTGAGTTTGTCGCTGATTTACGTGAAGAACCGGTACCAACAACATCACCAACGTAAGCCAGTGGAATGCCGTCTTTTTGCATTTCTTCAATTTGAGTAATTGGACCAACGTTACCCTGCTCATCAGGAGTAATACCATCGCGTTCCATCTTCAGCATCGCTTTTGCATGTACTGGGATATCAGGACGTGACCATGCATCAGGCGCTGGTGATAGGTCATCAGTGTTCGTTTCACCAGTGACTTTGAATACTTTAACGGTAATTTTTTCCGCTACTTTCTCTTTAGCTGTAAACCACTCAGCATCAGCCCAAGACTGAAGAACTTGCTGAGCAGAAGCATTGCCAGATTTTGCTTTTTCTTCTACGTCGTAGAATGCGTCAAACATCAGTAGAGTATGAGAAAGCGCTTTAACAGCGATAGGAGCAAGCTCTGCATCATCCAGTAAAGAAACTAGAGATTCGATGTTGTAACCACCTTGCATTGTGCCAAGTAGTTCCGCAGCTTTTGCTTTGCTTACTAGTGGAGATTCAACTTCACCTTTAGTGATAGCCGTTAGGAAGCCCGCTTTAACGTAAGCAGCTTCATCTACACCTGGTGGAATACGGTTTTCTAGTAGGTCAAGAACAACAGCTTCTTCACCTTGGGGCGGGTTCTTTAAAAGTTCAACTAGGCCTGCTACTTGTTCAGCATCTAATGGTCTAGGAACAACTCCTTCAGCAGCACGCTCTGCGACGTGTTTACGGTAGGCTTCAAGCACGACTTTTTCCTCTCATTGCGGTTCCTTCTTTACATTGGTAATTATTAGTAAAATAAAGAAGCGAACATCCTTGGAAACTTGGCTCTCCATTGCCATTTTTGTCATTCAATTTGTATTGATGAGCGGCGTCATAGAGGCCAAACTGTGGGCGACAGAATAGCAAATTTAACGATAAATTAAAATCTTATCATTTTGACCAACATAGCAAGTTAAGACGAAAGTCCTACGATTTTTGCCTATTTAGTCAGAAAAAGAGCTATCCCGCGCATTATTATTAGTAAGATGTACCAATGATTAAGTAAACAGAATCGTAGTTATCTTCTGTTTTACCATAAGCCAAAATGATTGGCCCGATTGGTGAATCTACGCCAGCAAAGAGTGACCCAGCAGTAAACATGGGCGCTTCATCCAATGACAAATCGTTATTCGACCAAACGCCGCCATGTTCTATAGATGCGCCTATGTAAAATGGCGACTCAAACAAGCCGAAGTCATTTTCAAACCATTTATAGCGATAGATTAAACTGCCATATGCTAAGTTTTGTCCAATAAGACTATTTCTTGGTATTCCCGATAAGTTTAAGAAGCCTCCAAGCTCCTTTGGATCGATGGGGAACACGGAGTTTTTACTCTCTACCATGCCAAAATCGAACTTTGCGACTAAAGTATGCTTTTCAATACTCTGTGCCGCCATGAAATTAGCCGAAATCTCATAAACCGTGTCGCTTTCAGAGTTAAACTCGGAATCAGCCAGAGAGGAGTTGTTATCAAAGTCATCGTGGGAAATGAGATATTCCAGATCAACGAAGTAACCTTTGGTCGGCAAACTGAAGTTATCTAAGGTATCCAATCGATAACTCATAAACCCTCCGACACGTGTATATCCACCGCTACCCAGAGACGGTAACGAGGATACCTCAACATCACCATCACCATCGGTGTATCGAGCCCCCACTTTAAATTCTTGCCACAATGTAGGCTGATAACCTAACGCCAGTTCACCAATATACTCTTGGTAAGTCATTGGTAAGTAGTCTTTAGTTACGTCGAGAGTGGGCTCTTCGATATCGTCAATATTGGCAGGTAAGTTTCTTTTTTGATTGCTGTAAACAAGTGATGCCGATGTAAATAACTTCTGGCTTGAGAAAAAAGGAGAATACAACTCAGCCTCAATGAGCTTATCAGTGCCCATTTCTACATTCGTTCTTAACTCTGCACCATGCGAGTTGATATCGGTAAAGTTGGCAGAGACACCGATTGAATATTGGCTCTCGGTTGCAAAGTCATCTTCAAGATAAAATCGAAAGTTGAGGTAATTAGGGCCCCATGATTTTTCATTTACATCAACCTGCAGTTGATCTTCACCATCTACATTGTCAAATTCATAGGTGACCAGTTCAAAACGATCGAGCGCATACAAGTCTTTAACCTGAGATTCAATTTCACTGGTTTTAAGGACTCTACCTGAATCGAGGTTCAAACGATTGGCAATCAACTTATCTGAATAGTGGGTGTTATTATTGATAACGACCTTATCCACCACCGTTTTGTCACCATGCTTGAGCTGCTTTCGAGCTTTTTGTTTGTCATCAATATAGTGTTGGTAGTCCGCATTCGAGAGCGACAGCTTAGAGAGCTGCTCGGTATACTGCCTTGTTGCTTCGTATCCAGCATGGTAAGCCGTCGGCATTTTATCGAACTCTGTAGTCTCCATTTGCCCAACATCAGGACGTAGGAAAAAGTCATCGTCTGTTAACGTCGCGGCTTGCTCTTGAGTACTGCGTTGAACAAGGTAATTAGAGAGTTGGTCTGCTGCGGCTAAAAAGTTAGTGAAGTCTTCTTTGCTTTTGTAGTTAGTACTGATATCTACAGCAATAACGATATCGGCTCCCATTGCTCGAGCAACATCAACTGGCATGTTATTGGTGACACCACCATCAACCAGCATTCGCCCATCAACCTCATAAGGTGGAAGAGCGCCGGGTACCGACATACTCGCCATCATCGCATCAACAAGATGACCATGGTCGATGACCACCTCTTCAAGATCGATGATGTCAGTTGCGACGGAGCGATATGGAATAGCGAGGTTGTCGAAAGAATCGAGTGGAGATAAATTACCCGTCGTCTCGCGCAGAATACGCAACATATTCTGGCCTTGAACCACTCCTTTTCTGGCTTTGATTTCACCCCAACCTAAGCCGAGGTCGGTATTCAGTTGATAACGGTCTTCATACTCTTTGTCTCGCACTCGGCGATCACTACGGTTAACGCGATCGCGATAGCCGCGATTCCAATCAACCGTATAAATAAAGCTCTCGATCTCATCTGCGCTCATCCCGGTCGCATAAAGACCACCAACGTAAGCCCCCATGCTGGTACCGGTAATGTAATCAACCGGAATTTGCATCTCTTCTAAGGCTTTAAGCACGCCAATGTGGGCAGCACCTTTAGCGCCTCCACCAGCGAGAACGACAGCAACGGTTGGCCTTTTATGAGCTTCTTTAAGTTCAACATGTTCTGATGAATCAACCTGTGCCGCAGTAGCTGCAAACAGTTGAAAACTGATCACTGTACCGACAATACCTAAGCCACTCACTAACCAACGAGAAATCATTATCTAAACTATCCTTGTCATTCTTTTCTGTGATGACTTTACCACTGAAAAAGCTTCTTTAGCCACTGTTTTGGTTGACTTTCGCAACCCTTTTTAATGCTGCCACTCTCATCCCAAACCGGCAATTTCACCGCACCATCACAGTCAAACTCTAACGACCCTTCAGAAGTTCGAGTAAAGCTTGCGGTCACAATTCCTGTTGGCCAAGGCAGCAATAGCTGTTCTGGTGTTCTTTGTTTCAGGTAATCGGCATAGACACGCAACGCACCGCTAGAACCTGTTAGTTTAGTCGGTTTATTGTCATCTCGACCTAACCAAATCGTCGTTACTTCACGACCATCAACACCAACAAACCAACTGTCTCGGCTGTCATTACTCGTGCCGGTTTTACCCGCTAATCCCGCCCATGCAAACTGACCTTGTAGAAAACGGCCTGTACCTTCTGATACGCCACGCTTCATCGCATACGTTGTTAACCAAGCCGCTTGTTGATCAACGCTTTGTGAAACACGAGGAATCGATTGATACAACACCTCACCTTCACTATCAATAACAGAGCGAAGCGCAGACAATGGCGCGATACGACCAGAGTTGGTAATTGTTTGATACATCTGAGCAACCTGGAAAGGTGTCAGCGAGAACGAACCCAAGAACATGGATGGTACCGGACGAATTTCGTTTTTATCGACACCCAATTTCTCAATCGTATTGGAAACACTATCGATACCTAGCTGCATGCCCAAGCGAACTGTTGGTACGTTATAAGACTTAGAAAGCGCCACATATAACGGCACGTCTCCGCGGAACTTACGGTCAAAATTTCGAGGACTCCACACGCTGCCTTTACTGCCCTTCAAACTCAGTGGTGTGTCCATCAAGGTTGTGGCGAGCGTGTATTTCTGAGGTTGATCTAATGCTGTCAGATAAATAGCTGGCTTCACCAAAGAACCAATCGGGCGACTTGCATTCAGTGCGCGGTTAAAACCGTCATAACCCGTGCGCTTACCGCCGACCATCGCACGGATTTCACCAGTATTTCTATCAACGGCAATCGCAGCCGCTTCGAGCTTATTACCCGCCGTTTTAGACAGTTCAGGCACCTTACGTGCTATTGATTTCTCCAGTTTGTCTTGGGAGACCGGATCAAGAGAAGTAAAAACCCTGATGCCTTTTTGAGCCTCAAATCGATCGCCCACGTATTTCTTCAGCTCAATATTAACCTGCTGAAAATAAGCGGGTTGACGACTGGCAATACGCGGGTTGTCTTGAATATCCAGGTCACGACTCGCGGCCTCTTCATACTGCTTAGGCGTCAATATGTCTTGCTGCATCAACAAACGTAGAACCAAATCACGTCTTGTCTTAGCACGCTCAGGGTAACGGACTGGGTTGTAATACGATGGTCCTTTAACCATACCCACCAGTAAAGCTAACTGATCAATTCTAAGTTCTTGAATCGGTTGGCCGAAATACAAACGAGATGCCAAGCCGAAACCGTGGATCGCTTCACCACCATTCTGCCCAAGATAAACCTCGTTCAAATACGCTTCTAAGATACGGTCTTTGCTGTAACGATGATCCAAGATCAATGCGATATACGCTTCACGAACCTTACGCCACAAGGTACGTTCACTGGATAAGAAGAGGTTTTTGGCTAATTGTTGAGTCAGCGTACTACCACCCTGCACCGTTCGGCCGGCTTTAACGTTGACCACCATGGCACGTGCTATCGCTAACGGCGATACACCATCGTGCTGATAGAAATTTCGGTCTTCAGTTGCCAGCAATGCGTCAACCATCACTTCAGGGAACTGGTTACGTTTTAAGAACAAGCGCTGCTCATCGTTGCTTTTTTCAAGCATTCCAAGCATTTTCGGTTCAACACGCAGATACCCCATGTCGCCTTTCTTCTCTAGCGATTGGATACGAGTTAACTCGTTGCCATTGAAGTGCAACATTACATGACGATCCGCTTCTGGCCCATCGACAAACTCGAACGGACGACGAATCATTTCAATCTTGGTTGAAGAGGAAGAGTACTCACCCGGATGACGAGGAGAGTTCACCTTGCGGTAATTCAGCACGTCCAGTTCATTTTTGACTTGCACCAAGCTAACAGCTGTACCCGGAGATAAGTCCAACACGCGAGCGTAGACAACGGTTGGCAAATCAAACAGTTGACCTTCAAAGCGCTGCTTAACCACCGAATCCAAATAGATCCCAACAAATAACAACAGAGCTGCCGTCGCTAAACCCATCTTCCAAGCGATGCCCCATAGGGTCTTCAGCCAACCTCTGTTGCCCGTTTTCTTGGCTTTTGCCTTACCTTTCTTCGCTGTAGCTCTAGGTTTTCTTGGCTTGGCTTTGGACGCTGGTGACTTTTTTGCTGGCGCTTTTTTAGGTGGTGCCTTTTTCGGCGTTAACATTTTGGTCATCATCGGTTCAACTGTCGTTTGGTTTTAGTGGTTGCTACATGATTAGCAGGGTCATCCGGCCAAGGATGTTTGGGGTAACGGCCTTTCATTTCTTTTTGAACTTCTTTATACGCGCCAGCCCAAAAGCCAGCTAAATCCTGAGTGATTTGCAGTGGTCGTTGCGCAGGAGACAATAACTCAAGCACCACCTTTTTACGCCCTTGGGCAATCAAGGGTGAATCTTGCTCACCAAAGACTTCCTGCATTCGAACAGAGATCATTGGCTCCGATTGATATTGGTATCGAATCGACTTCTTACTGCCCGTTGGCATCAGGTAATTCGTAGGTAGCCATTGATCAATTTCTTGATTCAGAGGCCAGCCAAGATAAGCCGACAATGCTTGCTCGACCGAGATACTCGTCAATCCTTTTGCCGACTTAATACCATTCAAATAAGGTAAAAGCCACTCATCAAGATGACGCAGTAAGCTCGCTTCATCCATTTGTGGCCACTGCTGTTCAGGCAGCCACAACTCAGCACAGCGCACGCGCTCAACAAGCTGTTTAGCAGAAGCCGTCCAATTTAAACTTTCAAGTCCGCGTCGAGCGATATAATTCAACAACGCTTGGCTTATCTGATCAGAGTCAGGCTCTGGCAAAGGTTTCGTACTGATAATCAGCTTACCCAGTAATACCCTTTCTTCAGCAACCAAGCGACCGCGTTTTTCATCCCAATCCGCATAATCTTCACGCGTAAAAAGACCGGAGAATGAAGCCTCAAGCTGCACAATATCAATCGGCGTCGCTAAAAATATCTGACTTGCTCGTCCAGCAGTGCGCATCAAATCAATCACCACGATGTATTCGTTGTTTGCCAACGGGTCATCATCACGAACCTCGGCTCCATGGCCATTGGCCAGACGAAATGCACAGCCAGTCGCGCTCCTCGATTGGGCAATGCGGTCTGGAAAGGCCAAGCAAAGCACTAATGGTAGCAATGATTCATCGAGTTGTGACAAATCTAAGTGATGATTGAGTTTGCAGGCGAGACTTTTCGCTCGCTGCATCACGACACTGTTTTTCGAGTGCTTTCTTTGCTCAAGTCGATGCAGCGAATGCTGAATATCCGTCACGTTACGTTCAGGCTCTTCGAGCAAAGCAGCAGCGACAATCGCGACATTCAACAAGGCTTGGCTGTTTTGCTGCGCTTTGATCAACATACTGGCGATACGAGGCTCAATGCCCAAGCGCTGAGCTTGCTTACCGACCGGAGTAAATTGTCCATTACCATCTAATAATTCAAGCTCTTGTAACAGTTCTGTCGCTTGCTCAATCGATGCCTGTGGCGGAACATCTAACCAATGAAGCTCATCAGCACAGCTTGCTCCCCATTGCGTCAATTCGGCCACCAGCGAAGAGAGATCGGAATGAAGTATTTCAGGTTCTGGAACGGATGGTTGTTGCACCAACTGTGTCTCGCTGTATAAGCGAACACACAAGCCCTCTTCGATTCGCCCTGCACGACCCGCTCGTTGTTCAGCTGAAGACTGCGAGATTTTCACTTGCTCAAGTTTGGTGATTCCGGTTTTAAGATCGAACTTTGCGACTCGTTCCAGTCCCGAATCGACCACCAAACGAATCCCCTCAATCGTCAAAGAGGTTTCCGCAATGTTAGTGGCTAATACCACTTTTCGGCGACCTTGTTTTGACGGCGCAATGGCTCTCTGCTGCTGTTCAAAACTCAACTGTCCATACAAAGGACATACATCAATATCACTAGCAAGTTGTCCAAGCTGTGATTCAACTTGTTTTATTGCCGAGACACCCGGAAAAAAAGCCAAAAGTGAGCCCGATTCTTTCTCCATCAGAGATTGAATCACCTTTGCCATTTTAGGTACTAAATATTCATTCGAGCCTAACGGCTGATAACGGAAATCGACAGGGAAAGTCCGACCTTGAGATTCAACATACTTGGCATCGGGCAACAAAGATTGCAGTGCGTGTTGATCCAATGTCGCTGACATCACGATCACCTTGAGATCATCTCGCAGCGCTTCTTGGATCTCTAAGCTAAACGCTAATGCGGTATCGGCGTGAATGCTGCGTTCATGGAATTCATCAAAGATCACCATATCCACCCCGGTCAGTTCAGGGTCACTTTGGATCATTCTGGTCATGATCCCTTCAGTGACGATTTCCAAACGCGTTGCACTACTGGTTTTTGATTCACCACGAACTCTAAAACCAATACTCTCTCCCACCTTCTCTCCCAATTGACTCGCTAAGTAAGTCGCAATATTCCTAGCCGCTAAGCGCCTTGGTTCGAGCATGATAATCTTCCCTTTAACAGCATTGGTTTTTACCAACTGCAGAGGGAAAAACGTTGACTTACCCGCACCGGGAGCGGCCTTTAGAATAAGTTGAGTATGTGTTTCTATGCCAGCGAGCAGATCTGGCATCACAGCTTCTATGGGCAGTTGTGGCAATGGGAGAACCTTGTGGTGTAATGTTGGCAACATTGTACATAAAAACCCACCTGTCTAAATAAGTAATATGCACTTCAATCCCCCTTTAGAGCCAGCGACTCTTATTAAACGCTATAAACGTTTTCTCGCTGATATCACATTGCCTGACGACAGTGAGCGTACGATTCACTGTGCGAACACCGGAGCCATGACTGGCTGCGCCACACCCGGTAATACGGTTTGGTATTCAACCTCAGATAATACAAAGCGAAAATACCCAAACAGTTGGGAGATCTCAGAAACAGATAAAGGTCATCGAATTTGTGTAAATACTGCGCGAGCGAACCAGCTAGCAGTGGAAGCAATTGAAAATAAGACTATAGTTGAACTCTTAGGCTATGACGCTTTACGAACTGAAGTGAAATATGGCAGTGAGAATAGTCGAATTGATATTCTGCTGGAAGACAGTGAAAAGCCACCTTGTTATATCGAAGTAAAAAGTGTCACTTTGCTTGATGAGCAAGAAACGTCAATCGAAGGACAAGGCTTTTTCCCTGACTCGGTCACCACCAGAGGTCAAAAACACCTGCGTGAACTCACAGAAATGGCAGAATCTGGAAGTAGAGCCGTACTTTTATTCACTGTTTTACATTCAGGTATTGAAAAAGTATCTGCAGCACACCATATAGACGCCAAATATTCGTTATTACTAAAACAAGCACAAGACGCTGGGGTTGAAGTGCTTTGCTATAAAGCAGAGCTCAGCAGTACTCAAATACAACTAAAACAGGCTGTTGAATTTATCAATAGCTAGACAAAGATGATGAAGTAATCACTTTGACTACAAGTTTGGATAAGAGTATTTGCCAGAACCAGATCTTTCTGCTATAGATACCCGCCTTAAAATTAGCTGCTTTGCAGTTGACTAGGTGTAAATAGGAGATGCTGTATGCCAGAATCTAAGAAAAAAGCGCTAGGCATCCTAGCCATCGCAGGTGTTGGACCGTACCAAGAAAAGCCAGGTGAAGAGTACATGTCACCTGAGCAAACGGAACATTTTACAAAAATTTTAGCAGCTTGGCGCAACCAGCTCAGGGAAGAAGTTGATCGTACTGTGCACCACATGCAGGACGAAGCAGCGAATTTCCCAGACCCAGTTGACCGTGCTTCTCAAGAAGAAGAGTTCAGCCTAGAGTTACGTAACCGTGACCGTGAGCGTCGTCTTATCAAGAAGATTGAAAAGACACTAGATAAGATTGAAGAAGATGATTTTGGCTTCTGCGATTCTTGTGGTGTTGAGATCGGCATTCGTCGCCTTGAAGCTCGTCCAACAGCTGACCTTTGTATTGACTGTAAAACACTTGCAGAGATCAAAGAGAAACAAATGCAAGGTTAATTCTTGCTGATGTAAAAAAGGGAGCTTTTGCTCCCTTTTTTGTTTGTATTGAAAGCTATTTTCAACATGTGCTATCTCATTATCAAATAGCTACCAATACCAACAAATGGTTATTGTTGTTCTATCCAGACTAGGTTTTCACTCATGAGTTATATCGGGCGTTTTGCACCATCACCGTCAGGTCCTCTTCATTTTGGCTCACTGGTTGCCGCACTAGGTAGCTACTTTCAATCGAAATCACACCAAGGACAATGGTTGGTTCGTATGGAAGACCTTGATCCACCAAGAGAAATGGTTGGCGCTGCAGAACTCATCCTCAAAACACTTGAGGCTTATCATCTATTTTGGGATGGCGATGTGGTGTATCAAAGCCAGCGTCATGATTTTTACCAAGCTCAAATAGATACATGGGTAGCCGATAACCAAGCCTACTATTGCCAATGCACTCGTAAACAGATCAAAGCCCTTGGCGGCTTTTATACTGGGACTTGCCGTAAGGCTGAGTTAATTGATTCAGGTGATCAAGCCGTTCGCTTGCTTATGGCACATCCTATTGAATCGTTTACCGACATTCGCCATGGTGAAATTCATATACCGAAAGCACTGGCTGAAGAAGATTTCATCATAAAACGCAGAGATGGCTTATTCGCTTACAACTTGGCTGTCGTGCTTGATGACATCGATCAAGGCATCACAGAGGTAGTGCGAGGAGCCGATTTGATTGAGCCGACAGGCCGTCAAATTAGTTTATATAAAACACTCAAACAAAAAACAGTCAGTTACTTGCACTTACCATTGGCAACCGATGGCTTGGGTAATAAACTGTCAAAACAAAATCATGCAACTGCGATAGATCTCGACAATCCGAAACCGACGCTAATTAATGCGATGCGATTCTTAGGTTTTGATATCACCGAAGCCCTTTTGAGTGCTTCAATTGACGAGATTTTGTTTTGGGGCTGCCAGCAATGGAGCATTGCTCAATTGCCTGATAGTTTACAAAAAGAACACCGTGATTAACCCGAGTTCAGAGCTAAATAGCAAAAACGACACATAAAAATGCCATAACCAACAACTGTGGTTAAGCAGACGATGTTCTCAAATGGCTCGCGCTAAGCTATTATTAGCCGCAATTAAACTCTGCACTACCACTTTGGACTAAGAGAAAAACAAAGTTGGCGATACCTACTTTGTTCTAAACTAATGAATACAAACGACAATACCCCAAGCGAACAACGCGGATTCCACGAATTAGCACTGAATATTTATACTCGTCAAGAGCACAATATTTCACGCAAGCAGATCAGCGACAACGCACTAAAAGTATTATATCGCCTAAATGGGGCGGGTTTTGATGCATTTTTAGTCGGTGGTGGTGTGCGCGACATCTTATTGGGTTCTCAACCAAAAGATTTTGATATCGCAACCAACGCTACGCCAGAACAGATCAAAAACCTGTTTAGAAATTGCCGCCTAATTGGCCGCCGTTTCCGATTGGCACATATCATGTTTGGTCGCGACATCATCGAAGTTGCAACTTTCCGTGGCCACCATCAAGAGCCATCGAAAAACGTGTCTGCACAATCGAAAGAAGGCATGCTATTACGTGATAACGTTTATGGCAGCGTCGACGAAGATGCAGAACGTCGCGATTTCACAATTAACGCGATGTACTACAACATTGCCGATTACAGCATCCACGACTACGCGGGTGGTATCGAAGATTTAGAAGATAAACTGATCCGCTTGATTGGCGATCCTGAAACTCGTTACCGTGAAGACCCGGTACGCATGCTACGTGCTATGCGTTTCGCCGCTAAACTGGATTTCGATATTGAAGAAGATACTGCCGACCCAATCGAAGAGTTGGCACACCTTCTAAAAGATATTCCAGCTGCGCGTCTTTACGAAGAATCACTTAAGTTACTGCAATCAGGACACGGTTTAGAAACCTACCACTTAATGCGTGAGTACAATCTATTCCAACAGATGTTCCCAGCCGTAGCTGAGCACTTCACTGAAGGTTATGATTCTCATACCGAGCAGATGCTTGATTTAGTACTCGATTCAACTGACCTTCGTATAGACGATGGCAAGCGAGTAAACCCAGCCTTCATGTTTGCAGCGATTCTTTGGTACCCAATGAATAAGCTAGCGGACAAGTTGGTCGCTGAACAAGGCATGGCGCACTACGATGCGATCATGGAAGCAAGTAACATCATCCTTGATCAGCAAGTTAAGTCGATTGCGATTCCTCGTCGTCACACCGCGACTATTCGTGAAATTTGGCAGCTGCAGGTTCGACTTCCACGTCGCAACGGTAAACGTGCTGTACGCCTAATGGAACTGAACAAATTCCGCGCAGGCTACGATTTCCTAGAAATGCGTGGCGAAATCGAGGGTGGCGAAACCAAAGAGTTAGCAAAATGGTGGGAGCGTTATCAAACAGCCGGTCGCAATATGCGCCAAGCCATGGCTAACGACGTAGCGGCACCATCAAAATCAGGTCATCGTCGCCGTAAGACTTACCGTAATAAAAAAAGTAAGCAATCCGAATGATAACGGCTTATATTGCGGTCGGCAGCAACCTTGCCGACCCAGTTAGCCAAGCAAATTTGGCTATCGAAACACTAAAAAGCCTACCGCGATCAACGTTTATTGCGACCTCCAAGCTATATAGTAGCACTCCGATGGGGCCGCAAAATCAACCCGACTACATCAACGCGGTAGTGGCAATTCAAACCGAATTAACGCCAATTGAACTGCTTGATTGCACTCAAAAAATCGAGTTAGAGCAAGGGCGCGTCCGTAAAGACGAGCGTTGGGGACCAAGAACCTTGGATCTCGACATTGTACTTTACGGCAATGAGGTGATCGATTCAGAGCGCTTAACCGTTCCTCATTATGGAATGAAAGAACGAGAGTTTGTACTCTACCCGCTTGCTGAAATCGCACCAAGTTTACAACTCCCTGATGGGACTGAGCTGAGCGAACTACTCAAAGTAGTCGATCAAAATGGGCTCAATGTTTGGCAACAATAGCCAAGCGCATTAAGGAAACCCAATGAAAAAAGTAACCATTAACGACCTTATCAAGTGCAAACAAGAAGGCCGTAAATTCGCGACGTCGACAGCTTATGATGCGAGCTTTGCTCAATTATTCGAAAGCCAAGAGATCCCCGTATTACTTGTCGGTGATTCACTAGGCATGGTTTTACAAGGCCAAACTGACACATTGCCAGTAACAGTCGAAGAAATTGCTTACCACACTCGCTCTGTGCGTGCTGGTAGCCCAAACTGTCTTCTTATGGCTGATATGCCATTCATGAGCTATGCCACACCTGAGCAAGCTTGTGAGAGCGCTGCAACCATAATGCGAGCTGGTGCAAACATGCTTAAAATCGAAGGCGGAAGCTGGTTGGTTGATACCGTGAAGATGCTAACAGAGCGCGCTGTTCCCGTTTGTGCTCACTTGGGGTTAACCCCTCAATCAGTGAACATCTTTGGTGGTTACAAAGTTCAAGGCCGTGACGATGAGCAAGCAGACAAAATGGTTGCTGACGCGCTAGCTCTGCAAAATGCTGGCGCTCAAATCGTATTACTTGAATGTGTTCCGGCATCATTAGCCAAACGCATTACTGAAGCTTGTGATGTACCAGTAATTGGTATTGGTGCTGGCAACGTTACCGATGGTCAGATCTTAGTGATGCATGACATGTTCGGTATCTCTGCGACTTATATGCCAAGGTTCTCTAAGAACTTCTTAGCTGAAACGGGCGATATGCGTAAAGCCGTCGCTCTATATAAAGAAGAAGTAGAGAGCGCGCGTTTCCCTGATGAAGCTCATACAATAGCTTAGGAGTTACTATGCAAACTTTTGCTGAAATAGCGGCTCTTCGCGAGCAGATTAAACAGTTTAAGCGTGATGGACGTACCGTTGCTTTTGTACCAACAATGGGAAACCTTCACGAAGGTCACCTGACGCTGGTAAAGAAAGCGCGTGAATTAGCAGACATTGTTGTCGTGAGCATCTTCGTTAACCCAATGCAGTTTGACCGCGCTGACGACCTGAACAATTACCCTCGAACGTTAGAAGCTGATTTAAGCAAACTAACAGGCGAAGGTGTTGAGCTTGTGTTTACTCCAACGCCAGAAGTGATGTACCCAGATGGATTAGACAAACAGACGTTTGTTGAAGTACCTGGTATTTCGCACATGCTTGAAGGGGCATCTCGCCCAGGCCACTTCCGTGGTGTGGCGACGATTGTTGCTAAGCTGTTTAATATCGTTCAGCCAGACTTTGCATGCTTCGGCGAGAAAGACTTCCAACAGCTTGCGGTCATTAATCATATGACGACGGACCTTGCTTTAGATATCCAAATTATCGGCGTACCAACCGTTCGTGAGATGGATGGACTTGCGATGAGCTCTCGCAATAGCAACCTGACTATCGACGAGCGCCAACGCGCACCTGTGCTTGCTCGTACTATGCGTTGGATCAGTAGTGCTATTCGTGGCGGCCGTGACGATTACGCATCTGTCATTGAAGACGCAACCGACCAACTTAGAGCTGCAGACCTGCAACCTGATGAGATTTTCATCTGCGATGCTAAAACGCTGCAAGCCATCACTTCAGAATCGACTCAAGCGGTTATCTTGATGTCAGCTTTCCTAGGTAAGACTCGTCTTATCGATAACCAAGTTCTCGATTTGGTCACGGAAACGAAAGAAGAAGTGAAAGAAGAAACAGCGGAATAATCGCTCCCTGCTCTAGATGCGAAACAAAAGCACAAAACGCAGAACACAAAAAAGGTCGATGTAATATCGACCTTTTTCTTTACCTGTCATTCCAAAACTTACAAGTAATGCATTAACTACGTAAGCCGATGCCCTTTGTCACTAGGTAGTGAGCAATTCCATACAACACCACAATAAACACACCTAGTACGCTGAATGAAGTCACGATGCCAACATCAGACACACCCAAGAAGCCATAGCGGAACGCGTTTACCATATATACGATAGGGTTCAACTTCGACACGCTCTGCCAAACTTCAGGCAATAGACTGATTGAGTAGAACACGCCACCAAGGTATGTCAGCGGTGTCAGGATAAACGTTGGGATAATAGAAATATCATCGAACGTGCGTGCAAATACCGCATTAATCAAACCACCAAGAGAAAAGACTATCGAGGTCAAAAATACCGTCGCAATGATCACACCCCAGTGTTCAACCTGCAGGTCAACAAAGAATAGTGATACGAAGGTTACAATCGTACCCACTAACAAGCCACGCACCACGCCACCCATCACGAAGCCAGCGATAATCACGTAATTAGGAACGGGGGCCACCAGCAGCTCTTCAATGTTCTTTTGAAATTTCGCACTAAAGAACGACGAAGCGACGTTAGAGTATGAGTTGGTGATCACCGACATCATGATTAAACCCGGCACAATGTATTCCATGTAACTAAAACCGTTCATTTCACCGATACGAGCACCAATCAAGTTGCCGAAGATGATGAAGTAAAGTGTCATGGTAATCGCAGGTGGAACCAGCGTTTGCACCCAAATTCGAGTGAATCGGTTCACCTCTTTGGTCAACAAGCTACAAAAAGCTGTCCAATATAATTTATGCATGTTACTTGCTCCCCTCACGCACGATGCTCACAAATAGCTCTTCTAGACGGTTCGCTTTGTTACGCATAGAAAGGACTTTTACCTGTTGCTCTGTCAATTGAGCAAAGATAGTGTTCAAACCTAGGTTCTTGTCGATTTCGATCTCTAGCGAGCCATTGACCATTACTTGGCTGTTCACGCCATCAAGCTTAGGCTCTGCAGTGCCCTCTTCAAGATCAAGAATAAAGGTCTCAGCACTTAACTTACCCAGCAACGCTTTCATGGTTGTGTTCTCAATCAGCTCACCGCGATTGATGATACCGATGTTGCGACACAGCATTTCAGCTTCTTCTAGGTAGTGCGTAGTCAAGATAATGGTAATGCCCTGCTTCTCGTTGATCTCTTTCAGAAATTCCCACATAGAACGACGCAGCTCAATATCAACACCCGCTGTTGGTTCATCAAGGATCAGCAAATGAGGTTCATGCATCAGTGCACGAGCGATCATCAAACGACGCTTCATACCACCAGACAAGTTACGCGCACGTTCGCCACGCTTTTCCCACAAATCGAGTTGAGATAAGTACTTTTTCGCGCGCTCTTTAGCTAAAGTCTTCGGCACACCGTAATAACCCGCTTGTTGAAGAACAATCTGTTCAACGGTTTCGAAAGGGTTAAAGTTAAACTCTTGTGGCACTAATCCTAAGTTCTGCTTTGCTAGCTCAAGATCAGTATCGATGTCATACCCAAACACTCTAACCTTGCCTGAGGTTTTGTTCACGAGAGAGGAAATAACACCAATGGTCGTGGATTTACCCGCGCCGTTTGGACCAAGGAGCGCGTAAAAGTCGCCCTTTTTCACTTGTAAACTGATGCCTTTGAGAGCCTCAAAGCCCCCTGCATAAGTTTTTCTTAATTGCTCAATTTCTAATGCATACATAGAGATAGACTGCCATTTGCTATAGATAGATGTTGATGACCGAGTATGAGGAAGAGAGTGAAACTTAAAACGAGCTAGTTGAACACTAACCCAAAACTTGTTTACTCGGCCATTTTGCAAGCAAGTCTATCGTTGATTGACGATTAATACAAACATCGATTGATACTTTCTTTTTTAAAAGACGAGCAGTCTTATTGCCTGTAGATGTAAAAATGCCGCTAAGTCATTCGCTTAACGGCATTTTGTGTTCATAAATGAATTCGATTATATTCGCGAAAACCCAAACAGAGTTTAGCTAAAATTGTTTATTGCTAAACCGTTTCGAATTGATGCTCGTCTCTATCGACATAACTCGTAGCGGCGGTGAGCGCCTCATATCTGAATCGATAGGTGTTAGACTCAGGCACTAAATCAATCACATGGAATTTCTCTAGCTGCTGACGGGTATTCTCATTTGGACACAACAAATAAACCTCACATTCGGCATCAAGGGCATCTTTGATTGCGTTCTCTAGCGCAAGACCGACTGTCACGTCAATCATAGGCACATCCGTCAGATCTAAGATCATTGCTTCATAATCAGAGATGCTCGAGTGCTGACGCGATATCGCCTTCGAAACACTGAAAATCATCGGCCCAGAAAGGTAGAAGAACAAAACCTTACCGTTAGCGGTATCTAGCAGCTGACGTTCACTGTCCGTCAGCGGAATATCGTCTTCGTCATCACCATCACTGATGGACTTTACTTGTCTGGCTTGTTCACGACTCAAACGTTCAATAATTAGGATATTCGATATAAAGACACCAAGACCAACAGCAATAATCAAATCAACAAATACCGTAAGGAGCATCACGCCATACATCACGCCCATGCCCGCATAACTCACCTTGTGTGCACGCTGAATGAAACTCCAATCAAGAATATTGAAACCAACATACATCGCGATACCCGCGAGCACGGCCATTGGAATAGGTTCAGTCAAACCACCCGCCACCAATACCACCAGTGCCAGAACTAATGCACGAATAACACCTGAAAGTGGAGAACGAGCACCTACTTGGATATTCGTTACTGTCCCCATGGTGGCACCTGCGCCCGGCAAAGCGCCGAACAAACCAGAAATCATATTGGCGATGCCCTGTCCGCGAAGCTCCTTGTCAGAGTCATGCTCTTTACGGGTTAATGAGTCCCCGATCACCGCGGTAAGCAGTGTATCGATACAACCCAACGTACCCAACACCAAGGCATCAATTATCATGGTCGTGAACAGTTCAGGGCTAATCGTTGGAATAACTAAAGAAGGTAAGCCTGCTGGGATTTCACCAATACGACGGATAGAATCCGTATCGAAGATAATGACCGATAACAAGGTCACAGCAACTAGGGCAACCAATTGTGCAGGGACATACTTGCGGTATTTAGCAGGAAAACCAAAAAGGATACCGAGCGTTAATGCCCCTAAAAACAGTTCGCTGAACTTCATGTTCGCCAAGGTATCAGGCAGTGCAGAAAGCGTCCCCATCACCCCACCAGATGGAGCGGCGTGTCCTAATAATGGAGAAAGCTGTAAGATGATCAGAATAACGCCAATTCCTGACATAAAGCCGGAGATCACGCTATATGGCATCAAAGTAACGTATTTACCGAGCTTTAATGTCCCAAGCAATATCTGAAATGCACCCGCCATCATCACGACGGTAAAGGTCATTGCCATGCCAGTTTCAGGGTATTTAGCGACCATGCTGGTCATCACCGCCGTCATGATCACCGTCATTGGTCCGGTGGGCTCTGAGATCAAACTGCTGGAACCGCCAAATAATGCAGCAAACAGGCCAACCATAATGGCGCCCCATAAGCCCGCTTCCGCACCCGCTCCAGAAGCAACACCAAATGCTAACGCTAAAGGCAGTGAGATGATGGCTGTAGTGACACCGCCAAACATATCTCCTTTGAGATTGATATCCGCAAAACGACTTCCAAACAAAACACACCTTCCTGATGATGAAATGACAAACCTTATTACTTTAACAAATGAGTCTGTAACACAGAAAGTGTTAATTCAATCACATTATTCATGTCTTATAACCAGATGCTAGCTTCTACGCTAAGTTAATGATTTTAACAGCCAGAACACGTCAGATGAGTGCGAGTTGACACAGTTTTTACGAGATTGAATTTGTAACATTGTGTATAGTTATAATTCTTAATTAAGGGACGTAAGACGCAAAATGCCAGAGATTAAACAGCTTTTTGAAAACAACTCTAAATGGTCTGAAGAAATTCGTTCTCAAAGACCAGAGTATTTTACAACGCTTGAAGAGGGTCAAAACCCTGGTTTCCTATGGATCGGCTGCTCTGATAGCCGTGTACCGGCCGAGCGTCTCACTGGTTTGTATTCTGGCGAACTGTTTGTTCATCGAAATGTCGCTAACCAAGTGGTTCATACCGACCTAAACTGCCTGTCTGTTGTGCAGTACGCCGTAGATGTACTCAAAGTTAAACACATTATTGTTTGTGGTCACTACGGTTGTGGAGGCGTTAATGCAGCGATTGATAACCCTAAACTTGGTCTGATCAATAACTGGTTACTTCACATCCGAGATAATTATCTAAAGTACCGTAAGCAAATCGAGAGTCTTCCTCGTGAGCAATGGGGTGACAAACTGTGCGAAATTAACGTCGCAGAGCAGGTTTATAACTTGGGCAATTCAACGATACTGCAAAATGCGTGGGAACGTGGTCAAGAGGTTGAAATCCACGGTGTTGTTTACGGCATTGGCAATGGCAAATTGCAAGATCTTGGTGTGCGTTGCTCTAGCAATAACACGTTAGAAAATAGCCATTTAGATGCACTTGATAAAATCCTTTCGTCTCCAATTCTTGGTTAATTATTAAGATTTAAACCTTATCGTTTAATCACTAGATATAAGAAAGGCTCGCATTGTGCGAGCCTTTTTGTTTTGTCTTCAACAGAGTAATAATTACTCTTGAGGTACAACTTTACCGATGTACGGTAGGTGACGATATTTCTGTGCGTAGTCGATGCCCACACCAACAACGAATTCGTCAGGGATTTCAAAACCAATCCACTTAGTATCTACGATCACTTCACGGCGAGAAGGCTTGTCTAGCAGTGTACAAATCTCGATAGATTTAGGACCGCGTAGGCTTAAAATCTCTTTCACTTTAGTCAGTGTGTTACCTGTATCGATAATATCTTCTACAAGTAGAACATCTTTACCTTGGATATCGTCATCAAGGTCTTTCAAAATACGCACGTCACGCGAGCTTTCCATGCCGTTGCCGTAGCTAGATGCGGTCATGAAATCAACTTGGTGAGTTAAATCGATAGCACGAGCAAGATCCGCCATAAAGACAAAAGATCCACGTAATAAGCCAACTAGAACTAGATCTTCACTACCGTTGTAGTGTTCCGTGATCTGTTTACCTAGTTCATTCACTCGATCCTGAACTTCTTGCTCAGAGATCATGACTTCAACTGTATGCTTCATACTGCTCTCATTTTATTTGGTGATTGCGACAAGTGTAGACAGTTTTGCCATTGATGCCGCTCAATTTTGTGGGTAAGTCTAGCATTGCTCAAATACCCACACCACCTTATGGTTCGAATTTACTCACACATTCTCAACGAAGTGTGCGCTGGTGCCTTGTCTAATACTCTCTTCCTTTCACATCAATCCTGATCACGCTTTATGGATCAAGTTTGATGTAACTGCCTATAAAACAAGCTCAAAGGATTGACCATTCGCATATGCACCATTACACTCATCTTGGCTTAAATAATAATAAAATCATTAATATAAAAAATTCGTTGGCAAGGAAAACAAAATGGACTCAATCTCTAAGAGACCTAGAACTAGGCTTTCACCCCTAAAAAGAAAACTGCAATTGATGGAGATCGCTCTTGAAGTCTTCTCTCGTCGTGGCATTGGCCGTGGCGGTCATGCAGACATCGCAGACATTGCTCAAGTATCAGTTGCAACGGTATTTAACTACTTCCCAACCCGTGAAGATCTGGTTGATGAAGTACTTAATCACGTGGTTCGCCAATTCTCTAACTTCCTTTCAGACAATATCGACTTAGATATTCACGCAAAAGAAAACCTACATAATATTGCGACTGAAATGGTGACGTTAGTGGCTCAAGATAGCCATTGGTTGAACGTATGGTTTGAATGGAGTGCTTCGACTCGCGATGAAGTTTGGCCTCTATTCGTAACCACAAACCGCACTAACCAAATGTTAGTACAAAACATGTTTAGCAAAGCGATTGAGCGCGGCGAAGTTTGCGACGATCACGATCCTAAGCATCTAGCAAACCTATTCCACGGCATTTGCTACTCGCTATTCATTCAAGCGAAACGTGTTGAAACGCCTGAAGAGCTTTCAAGCTTAACGGATAGCTACTTGAACATGCTGTGCATTTATAAGTAAATTCGAGCTTCGAGATAAATTGTTAAAGGGTTGGCCTAATCGGTCAGCCCTTTTTTTGTGGAGTGTAGTCGCTCTTCGCATCTCGAGCGTAGCGTACACGCATCTCGAAGTGAAACGTTCCTGCACCTTACATCAGACATAAAAAAACCGCTGACGAATCAGCGGCTTTTAAAAACATTAGCGAGTGGCTAAAAAAGAATTACTTCTTCCTTTTCACTGCTTTTTTGTTTGGAAGGTCAGTGATTGAACCTTCGAATACTTCCGCAGCTAGACCAACAGACTCGTGTAGAGTTGGGTGAGCGTGGATAGTAAGTGCGATATCTTCTGCATCACAACCCATTTCGATTGCTAGGCCGATTTCGCCAAGAAGTTCACCACCGTTAGTACCAACAACAGCACCACCGATTACGCGATGAGTATCTTTATCGAAGATCATCTTAGTTACGCCGTCTGCACAATCAGATGCGATAGCACGACCAGAAGCAGCCCAAGGGAAAGTAGCAACTTCGTAGTTGATGCCTTCAGCTTTCGCTTCTTTCTCAGTCTTACCTACCCAAGCAACTTCTGGCTCAGTGTACGCAATTGATGGAATTACTTTAGGATCGAAGTAGTGCTTCTTACCAGAGATAACTTCAGCAGCTACGTGACCTTCATGCACACCTTTATGAGCAAGCATTGGTTGACCAACAACGTCACCGATCGCATGGATGTGAGGAACGTTAGTACGCATTTGCTTATCAACATTGATGAAACCACGCTCATCAACTTCGATACCTGCTTTTTCAGCGTCGATAAGTGCACCGTTTGGAACACGACCGATAGCAACAAGAACAGCATCGTAGCGCTCAGCTTCAGCTGGTGCTTTTTTGCCTTCCATTGACACGTAGATACCGTCTTCTTTCGCTTCAACAGCAGTCACTTTAGTTTCAAGCATTAGCTTGAACTTGTTCTTGATGCGTTTAGTGAAGACTTTAACGATGTCTTTATCCGCAGCTGGGATAACTTGATCGAACATCTCAACAACTTCAACTTTAGAACCTAGAGAGTGGTAAACCGTACCCATCTCAAGACCGATGATACCACCGCCCATGATAAGCAGTTTTTCTGGTACTTCGTTTAGTTCTAGTGCATCCGTAGAGTCCCAAATACGTGGGTCTTCATGTGGGATGAACGGAAGTTTGATTGGGCGAGAACCCGCAGCGATGATTGCGTTATCGAAGTTAACCGTAGTTGCTTCGCCTTCGCCTTCAACAAGAATGCTGTTAGGACCTGTGAACTTACCGAAACCGTTAACAACAGTAACGTTACGCATCTTAGCCATACCGCCAAGACCGCCAGTTAGTTGGTCAACTACTTTATCTTTCCAGATACGGATCTTGTTGATGTCCGTTTGTGGCTCGCCGAATACAACGCCGTGCTCTGCCATCGCTTTTGCTTCTTCAATTACTTTAGAAACGTGAAGAAGTGCTTTTGATGGAATACAACCAACGTTTAGACATACACCACCAAGAGTGCTGTAACGTTCAACTAGTACTGTTTCTAGACCTAAATCCGCACAACGGAATGCCGCTGAGTAGCCAGCAGGACCTGAACCAAGTACAACAACTTGGGCTTTAATTTCTTTGCTCATTGTGACCTCTTGTAGTCATTATCCCTAACAGGCTGAGTAGATGTTCTTAAAATTATTGGGCTTTCAAACAGGAAACATTTTACAGAGATGTTAACAGTGTGAAAGTAGCTTTAAGTTAGCCTGTGAGCTAGACAACAATTCCCCCGCAGTTTATGAGAAATGCCGGAAACTGTTCTCTAAAAATAGTCTTTGTATAAAGAATTAAGGTGACCCGAAAGCCACCTTAATAATTACTTTCTCAATTACAGTACTAGACGACGAATGTCAGATAGTGCGCTGTTTAGGAAAGTAATGAAGCGTGCACCTTCAGCACCATCGATCACGCGGTGATCGTATGATAGAGACAGTGGAAGCTGTAGACGTGGTTGGAATTCTTTACCATTCCAAACTGGCTTAATTTCAGACTTAGATACACCTAGGATACCTACTTCTGGAGCATTTACGATTGGTGTAAATGCAGTACCGCCAATACCACCAAGGCTAGAAATTGTGAAACAACCGCCTTGCATGTCTGCTGCTGTTAGCTTGCCAGAGCGTGCTTTCTTAGAAACAACCATTAGTTCTTCAGATAGCTCGTAAATACCTTTCTTGTTCACGTCTTTGAAAACAGGAACAACTAGGCCGTTTGGTGTATCAACTGCGATACCCACGTTTACGTACTTCTTAAGAATGATGCTTTCGCCATCGTCAGAAAGAGACGAGTTGAATGCTGGGAATGCTTCTAGCGCTTTAGCAACAGCTTTCATGATGAACACAAGTGGCGTGATCTTCATACCAGTGTCTTTCTTCGCTTCGATTGCGTTCTGTTCTTTACGGAATGCTTCTAGCTCAGTGATGTCTGCGTTGTCCCACTGTGTAACGTGAGGGATCATTACCCAGTTACGGTGCAGGTTAGCGCCAGAGATCTTCTTAATCTTAGAAAGCTTCTGAATTTCAGTTTCACCGAACTTGCTGAAGTCAACTTTTGGCCATGGTAGTAGACCAAGAGCAGAACCGTCGCCGCCTTTGCCAGATGCTGCAGCACCAGACTCTAGACGCTTAAGTGCATCTTTAACGTAAGACTGAACGTCTTCTTTAAGGATACGGCTCTTACGACCAGTACCTTTAACCTTAGAAAGGTTAACGCCAAATTCGCGAGCAAGACGACGAACAACTGGAGATGCGTGCGCGTAGTCACCGTTCTCTTGGAAGTCGCCTGCTGCTGGAGCTACTGCTTCTGCTTTAGGTGCAGGTGCTGCTGCCGGAGCTTGTGCTGGAGCGGAAGCCGCCACAGCTACTGGAGCTGCGCCTTCAACAACGAAAGTCATGATTGAAGAGCCTGTTGACACTTTGTCGCCAGCTGCAATCTTGATTTCTTTTACTGTACCAGCGAATGGTGCAGGAACTTCCATTGAAGCTTTGTCGCCTTCAACAGTAATTAGAGATTGCTCTTCTTCTACTGTATCGCCAACCGCTACCATGATTTCAGTAACTTCTACTTCGTCACCACCGATATCAGGAACGTTCACTTCTTTCTCAGCAGATGCTGCTGGAGCCGCTGCAACTGGTGCCGCTGCTGGAGCAGGAGCTGCTGCAACTGGAGCGCCAGAACCTGCCACTTCAAATACCATTACTAGAGAACCAGTAGATACTGAGTCACCAGAAGCGATCTTAATTTCTTTAACGATACCAGCGAATGGTGCAGGAACTTCCATTGAAGCCTTGTCACCTTCAACAGTAAGAAGAGATTGCTCTTCTTCTACTGCGTCGCCGATAGCTACCATGATTTCAGTTACTTCAACTTCATCACCACCGATATCAGGAACGTGAACTTCTTTAAGCTCAGCTGCCGCTGCAGGAGCAGCTGCAACTGGTGCCGCCGCTTCAACTGCTGGCGCAGCCGGTGCTGCTGCAGCACCTTCCGCTTCGAAGATCATGATAAGAGAACCAGTAGAAACAGAATCACCTTCTGAAATCTTGATTTCTTTAACGATACCCGCTTGAGACGCAGGAACTTCCATTGAAGCTTTGTCGCCTTCAACAGTGATCAGTGACTGCTCTTCTTCAACCTTGTCGCCAACGTTTACAAGAATCTCAGTTACTTCAACCTCGTCAGCACCGATGTCTGGTACATTAATTTCGATTGTCATTGTATTTACCTACCTTAATGCCAGTCTTATGCGTATTGCGGGTTAGTTTTTTCAGTGTCGATATCGAACTTAGCAATTGCTTCAGCAACAACAGACTTCTCGATATCACCACGTTTAGCCAGTTCAGTTAGAGCTGCAACTACGATGTAGCCAGCGTTAACTTCGAAGTGACGACGTAGGTTTGCACGGCTGTCAGAACGGCCGAAACCATCTGTACCAAGTACTTTGTAAGACTCAGTTGGCATGTACGCACGTACTTGCTCAGCGTAGTTCTTCATGTAGTCAGTCACTGCGATTGCAGGTTCTTTACCAAGAACAGTCGTGATGTACGGTACTTTCTCTTCAGCTTCTGGGTGAAGCATGTTGTCACGCTCTACCGCTTGGCCGTCACGAGTTAGTTCGTTGAACGACGTTACAGAGAATACGTCAGATGCTACGCCGTACTCTTCGCTTAGAATTTCAGCGGCTTTACGCGCTTCGTTCATGATAGTACCAGAGCTCATTAGTTGAACTTTGCCCTTAGCACCAGCGTGAGATTCAAGCTTGTAGATACCCTTACGAATGCCTTCTTCAGCGCCTTCTGGCATTGCTGGCATTGCGTAGTTCTCGTTCATTACTGTTAGGTAGTAGTAAACGTTCTCTTGGTTCTCACCGTACATGCGACGGATACCGTCTTGCATGATAACCGCTAGCTCGTAAGCAAACGTTGGGTCGTAAGAGATACAGTTAGGGATCGTGTTCGCTTGAATGTGCGAGTGACCATCTTCGTGCTGTAGACCTTCACCATTCAGTGTTGTACGACCAGCAGTAGCACCTAGTAGGAAGCCACGAGCTTGTTGGTCGCCTGCTAACCAAGCCATGTCACCAATACGTTGGAAACCGAACATTGAGTAGTAGATGTAGAACGGGATCATTGGTAGATCGTTTGTGCTGTATGAAGTTGCAGCAGCAACCCATGAAGCCATAGAACCTAGTTCGTTGATGCCTTCTTGAAGAACTTGACCAGACGTTGCTTCTTTGTAGTAAGAAACGATGCCTTTATCTTCAGGTGTGTATTCTTGACCGTGTGGGTTGTAGATACCAACCTGACGGAATAGACCTTCCATACCGAATGTACGAGCTTCATCACAGATGATAGGAACGATGTTCTTACCAATGTTCTTATCTTTAAGAAGGATATTTAGCGTACGTACATAAGCCATAGTTGTAGAGATATCACGCTTCTGTTCACCTAGTAGAGGTGCGAATGCGTCTAGCTCAGGAACCTTGAACTCTTGAGTAAACTTAGGAAGACGAGCAGGCGTGTAACCGTGTAGAGCGTTACGACGAGCGTGCATGTATTCGTACTCAGGCGAACCTTCTTCTAACTTCAGGTAAGGAAGCTCTGTGATTTTCTCATCAGAAAGAATGTCTTCTAGGCCTAGACGATCACGTAGGTGTTGAACATGAGTCATGTCCATTTTCTTAACACCGTGTGCAATGTTCTTACCTTCAGCCGCATCACCCATGCCGTAACCTTTAACAGTTTTAGCTAGGATTACAGTTGGCTTACCGTTTGTCTCTTTTGCATTGTTGAATGCAGCAAACAGTTTAGAAGAGTCGTGACCACCACGCTTAAGAGCGAAGATTTCGTCATCAGTCATGTCTGCAACTAGTGCAGCTGTTTCTGGGTACTTACCAAAGAAGTGCTCACGTACGTATGCGCCATCTTTAGATTTGAATGTCTGGTAGTCACCATCGATAGTTTCGTTCATTAGTTGAAGAAGCTTACCAGTAGTGTCTTTAGCTAGTAGTGAATCCCAGTTGCTACCCCAGATAACTTTAACAACGTTCCAACCTGCGCCTTTGAATAGGCCTTCAAGTTCTTGGATGATGCTGCCGTTACCCATTACAGGGCCGTCTAGACGCTGTAGGTTACAGTTGATTAGGAAACATAGGTTGTCTAGCTTCTCACGCGCAGCGAAAGAGATAGCACCACGTGATTCTGGCTCATCCATCTCACCGTCACCTAGGAACGCGTATACGCGTTGCGCTGAAGTTTCTTTCAGGCCACGGCCGTCAAGGTACTTAAGGAAGCGCGCTTGGTAGATCGCAGAGATAGGACCAAGACCCATAGATACAGTAGGGAACTGCCAGAACTCAGGCATCAGTTTCGGGTGCGGGTAAGAAGGGATACCTTTACCATCAACTTCTTGACGGAAGTTATCTAGCTGTTCTTCAGTT